>NZ_JAVTWB010000001.1:0-4890 GCF_032229525.1 Accumulibacter sp.
TAAGCGCTCGGTTCAGCGCGGAAAGGCTGATCCGCCCTGCTCCTACCGGCGCCTGTGGCGCTCACCTTTCGGCTGCCGTCACCACCTGGCCGTTGGGCTATCCAGTCACGGTTCCCAGCGCCAGCGCCTGACCGCAGCGGCCTATTGCTGCATGGCAGCGACCGCCTGATAGAGCTCTTGCCTGAGCGTATCGGCCGACTGTCCCTGGGCCTCGGTGAGTCGAATCTGCCGCAGCAAATCCGACACTTTGGCGGCTGCAGCGCTGTGCTCTTTGGTCGGTTTTGTCGCCTTCGCCGTCGTCCCTGCTGTCGCCGCCGCTTCAGCTGGCTTGCCTTCGACCATCAGTTGCGCGCGCTCGGCGCCGGGCCGGCCACGCCGGGCAGTGATCACCATTGACGGCGGCATGTAGGGACGCGGCATCGGCCGCTGCACAACAGACTCGCTACTGGCTCGCAAGGCCTTGCTGGTGGCCAGGAGCTTGCGGTGCAAAGCCTGGCTCGGCTTGCCTTCCGCTTCGGCCGCCCGGATCTGCTTCAGGATCTCGTCGATCTCGCTCGGCACCGCTGCCGAGCGAACCGCTTCACCGAAGCTCTCCTTCGGTTTCTTGACCGCGATCTCGAATTCCTCGGGCGACGAAATCATCTTCGCCAGGCGAAGATGGTCGTAGCGCATGGCCATGGTCAGGGGCGTATCGCCCCAGTCGTTCTGAAGTTTGGTGTTGGCGCCCGCTTCGAGCAACAGCCGCGCCAGACCGTCACGTCCTTCGCGGGCAGCGAGAATCAGGGGCGTCGACTGATTCGGCGAACGAGCGTTGACGTTCGCGCCACGAGCGATCAGATCCTCGACCAGCTGCTGGTGACCGTTGAACACCGCGTAGTGCAGCGCCCCCCAGTTGTTACCCTGGCGTTCGAGCGGCGCGCCATGCTCGAGAAGCCACTTGACCGCTTCAATATGCCCGCCCCAAGCGGCCAGCTGCAGCGGCTGCTCGCCGTTGCGGTTGCTACGCCGCGGGTCGGCGCCGCGTGCGACGAACAGGGCCATCATCTCGATGTTGCCATTCCACGCGGCAACCATCAGACCGGTACCGATCTGCGCTGCTTGATACTCTGGATCAAGCCCTTCGTCGAGCCAGCGGGTGACCGTGCGCAGATCACCGCGCTCGACGGCAAAGCCGAAGGTAATCGGGTCCGGTGCCGGCACCTGGGCCGACGCCGATCCGGCAAGCAAGCAGAACACCAGCAACAGCCAGCTGCCAGGTCTGCCGATCAGGTACCTCACGAGCTCTTTCACGTCTCTCCTCCCTGCGGACCCGCGCGCACGCAGTGGCAAAATCGGGTCTCGATGTCCTGTGGCACGGTTTTGGTTCACAATGTCGGACCCATGCCGTCCCGCCTTATCCTTGCGCTCGCGCTGTCGCTCGCCCTGCACGTCAGCCTGCTCCTCCCGGAAGCGCTCACCGGCAGTACACCGCCAGCGCCGCCGGCACTGCAGGCGATGCTACGTCTGCCAGTCAAGGCGCAGGTCGCCAACGACGAACCGCTGCTGAAAGATACCCTGGCACCCGACAAGACGCCCGCTGCTGCCAAGCCGCCGCCCCCTGCCCCGCGCGCTGCTCGGGCGACGCAGCCAGCGGCCAAGGCTGTGCCCAGGCGAGAAGTCGAGGCGGCGCAGCGAAAGCTTTCGGAACACCTCTACTACCCGCCGGACGCCGTCAGCCGCGGCATCGAAGGCGAAGTCCGCCTGATCCTGACGGTGACCCCGAATGGCAGCATCAGCGACGTCAACATCGCGGTCAGCAGCGGCCATTCAGTGCTTGACAAGGCCGCGATAAGAGCTGCCTGGGCAATGGGCAAGGTGAACTGGGGCCACTCACGCGAGCTGATCCTGCCGGTCATTTTCCGCCTCGAGTGAATCCTGCCGCCGCCGAAAAACCACGTCCCAAACGCCATGTCCGAGCCGCAGGCCGCGTTGCTCGAATTTGGTCTGCGGGCGATGGTCGGGGCGGGGCGCGAAGTCCGGCACCGTATTCTCCAGCAAGGCATCGCTCGACAGCACGGCCAGCATCTGCTGCGCGTAGTCGTCCCAGTCGGTCGCACAATGAAGGTAGCCACCAGGGCGCAGGCGGCTGGCCAGCAAGCTGACCAGAGGCGGCTGCAACAAGCGCCGTTTGTGGTGCCGCTTCTTCGGCCACGGATCGGGAAAAAAAATGTGGATACCGGCCAACGTGGCCGGGGCGATCATCTCGCGCAGCACCTCTACCGCGTCGTGCTGGACGATGCGCTGATTGGCCAGCCCCATCTCGGCAACCAGCTTGCACAGGCTGCCAACGCCCGGGGTGTGCACTTCAATGCCCAGATAATCGTTCTCGGGATGGCCGGCGGCAATCGCTGCCGAGGTTTCGCCCATGCCGAAACCGATCTCCAGAATCTGCGGCGCCGTGCGTCCGAACAGGGCATCCAGATCGAGGCGCGCGGGGCTGTAGGGAACACCGATGCTGCCCATCATCGCTTCCCGGTAGCGCTGCTGAGCACTCGAGACGCGGCCTTGACGGCGTACGAAACTGCGGATATGTCCAGACTGCGGAGCGGTGCAATCGCTCTCCTGACCGACCATGCCTACGAACCGATCAAACCGGTCGTCGGCGAGGAAGGATCGGCCGAGTAGAACTTGCGCGGCATGCGGCCGGCGAGGAAGGCCTCGCGCCCGGCTTCGACCGCTTTCTTCATTGCGCTGGCCATCAGCAGCGGATCGCGGGCATGCGCGATGGCGGTATTCATCAGCACCCCGTCGCAACCGAGTTCCATGGCGATCGCCGCGTCGGAAGCGGTACCGACACCGGCGTCGACCAGCACCGGCACCTTGGCGTTGTCGATGATCAGGCGCAGGTTCCAGGGATTGACGATGCCCATTCCGGAACCGATCAGCGAGGCCAGCGGCATCACCGCGACGCAGCCGATCTCCTCGAGCATCCTGGCCTGGATCGGGTCGTCGGCGCAGTAGACCATCACCTCGAAGCCCTCCTTGACCAGCGTTTCCGCCGCCTTGAGGGTTTCTGGCATGTTCGGGAACAGGTTGGTCGGATCACCCAGCACTTCCAGCTTGCACAAGGGATGGCCATCGAGCAGTTCGCGCGCCAGGCGCAGGGTGCGCACCGCGTCCGCCGCGGTGTAGCAGCCGGCGGTGTTCGGCAGGATGGTGAACTGCGCAGGCGGCAGCACGTCCAGCAGGTTCGGCTCGCCGGCGTTCTGCCCGATGTTGGTGCGACGAATGGCGACGGTGACGATCTCGGCGCCAGAGGCATCGATCGCCGCCCGCGTCTCGGCGAAATCCTTGTACTTGCCGGTGCCGACGAGTAGACGTGAGCGGTAGGCCTTGCCCGCGATCGTCAGGCTGTGGGGAGAAGCGTGCATGCGTCCTGTTCTTCCAAAAGAGGCTCAGCCACCGCCGACAGCGACGACGATCTCGATCCGGTCACCGTCAGTCAGTGGCGTTTCGGCATGGCGGCCACGCGGAACGATTTCACCGTTGCGTTCGACAGCGATCCGCTTGCCGGCGTGGTCCAGGGCTTCGACCAGTCCGGCGACCGTCAGCGACGAAGGAAACTGGCGGCTTTCACCGTTGATCACGAGTTCCATAGGAGGGCGATTTTATCACGCCACAAACGAATCGGCGGCGAGCATCCGGCCGGCCGTAGCTCAAGTCGGCGCACTCGGTGGCGGCGTTGTCTTCGCCCGCAGCTGCGAGGAGAGCACCCGATTGACCAGGTACAGGGGACGGCGCTTCACTTCGTTGAAAATCCGTCCAATGTACTCGCCGAGGACACCGACCGAGATCAATTGCACGCCACCAAGAAACAGCACCACCACCATCAGTGAAGGGTAGCCCCGCACCGGGTCACCGAACATCAGGGTCTTCCAGATCACAAACGCCGCGTACAGCAGCGACAGGACGGCGACGGAGAGGCCGAGGTAGGTGGCGATCTTCAGCGGCCGGATGGTAAACGAGGTAATTCCCTCCAGCGCCAGGTTCCACAGCTTCCAGTAATTCCACTTCGTTTCACCGGCCAGCCGAGGATCCCGACGGTAGGCGATCGGTCTGGAGGGAAAGCCGATCCAGGCGAACAAGCCCTTCATGAATCGGTGTTCTTCGCGAAGCCGCGACAATTCAAGCACCGCGCGCCGCGTCATCAGCCGAAAATCACCGGTATCACGAGGAATATCGACCCGGCTGACGCTCTGTAGAAAACGATAGAAGAGCCGCGCACTCCCTTTCTTCAGCCATGTTTCACCGTCACGTTGACTGCGTACGCCATAGACGATGTCATAGCCATCACGCCAGCCATCGAGCATTTCCGGGATCAGTTCAGGAGGGTCCTGCAGGTCTGCGTCGAGCACCACCACCACGTCGCCGCTGCTATGGTCGAGGCCGGCAGTCAATGCAATCTCCTTGCCGAAATTCCGCGAAAGATCGACCACCGTGACGTGCGGGTCAGCCGCCTGCAGGCGGTGCATCAGGGCAAGGGTGTTGTCCTCGCTGCCGTCATTGACCAGGACCAGCTCGTAAGGGGCACCGATATTCACCAGGATCGCGCTCACCCGCCGATGAAACACTTCGATCACTTCCTGCTCGTTGTAGGCGGGGGCGACGACCGAAATGCTGGGCAGGGAATTCTTCGGTCGCGGGCTGAGTCCGGGCTTCTCCTGAGCCGCTGCAGGCGAGTCCAGGCCGCGGTGTTGTCGTGCGGTCATCGCTGGCACCTGGCCAGGTTCGGTCGAAACGCAAGCTGTGGCATGGGATCAGGAACTGCCTCGCAGATACGGCAAACTCAAGCTGCCGGTGGTGGTCCGTAGAGTGGCTTCGTGGCTTCGTGGCTTCGTGGCTTCGTGGCTT
>NZ_JAVTWB010000001.1:4990-21733 GCF_032229525.1 Accumulibacter sp.
GTGGCTTCGTGGCTTCGTGGCTTCGTGGCTTCGTGGCTTGGTGGCTTGGTGGCTTGGTGGCTTGGTGCCTGCCGCAGCTTTGCTCAGCTTTCCCGGAAAGTCCAGAAACGGTTGGCGAGAAAATTCCAGAGCAGAACGAGGCCGGTCACCACCACTTGCGCCAGCAGATAATGCACCGAGATGCGGGACAATAGCATAGCCATCAGAGCCCCGTTCAGCAAACAGCCGCCACCGGCGACGGTCATGAATCTGGGCAGCGCCTCGCGATGCTTCCTCGTACTACGAAAGGTCAGGCGGTAGTTCAGCCAGTAGTTGACCAAGGCTCCGATCACGAAGCCCAGGGTGGATGCCGCCACGGGGTTAACATCCGCTTGCGAAACCAGACCGTAGAGAACCATAAACTGCGCAGCCGTCCCGACCAGACCGACCAGGGCAAAGGAAAAAAACTGCTTCAGCAGTGAATGCGACGGCACGGCAAGGCCCCTCAGGAGTGGCGGCCAAGCGGCCTGCGCCGAGTGCCGGCCCGGCCAGAGTGGGTTCGAAAAAGCGCATCACCACGCGCCACTCGACTGCCTGCGGTTCGCCGCGCCTGCCAGTCGTTCGGCTTCATCACCGCCGACAGTTCAGCTCGGCAGTGGCTCAAACAGTGCGGCGATGTCGTCACTGCCGAACTTGGCGCGGACGCTGTGATCTGCCGAGAGGATACTGGCGGCGAGTTCGGCCTTGCGCTCCTGCAGAGCGAGGATTTTTTCCTCGATGCTGCCGGCGACGATCAACTTGTAGACGAACACCGGCTTGTCCTGACCGAGGCGGTGCGCGCGATCGGTGGCCTGGTTTTCCGCCGCCGGGTTCCACCACGGATCGTAATGAATCACGGTGTCGGCCGCGGTCAGGTTGAGTCCGACGCCACCGGTCTTGAGGCTGATCAGGAACACCGGCACCTCGCCCGTCTGAAAGCGGCGCACCACCCCTTCGCGATCCGTGGTGTCGCCGGTGAGCAGGACATAGCCAATTCCGGCAAGCTTCAGCTCTTTTTCGATCAGCGCCAGCATGCTGGTGAACTGCGAGAAGAGCAGGATCCGCCGCCCTTCCTCGACCTGCTCGGGCACCATGGTCATCAACAGATCGAGCTTGGCCCGCTCCTTCACCTTCTGGGCCGCCTTGGCCTTGACCAGGCGCGGATCGCAGCACACCTGGCGCAGCTTCAGGAGAGCGTCGAGAATGACGATCTGACTGCGGTTGAATCCCTTGCTGGCGATCTCCACGCGCACCTTTTCATCCATCGCCACCCGAACCGTTTCGTACAGATCGCGCTGACTGCCGGCGAGTTCGACCTTGCGCACGATGATCGTTTTCGGGGGCAATTCGCGCGCCACCTCTTCCTTCTTGCGACGCAGGATGAAGGGACGAACCCGGCGGGCGAGCAGATCCCGCCGCTGCGTGTCGCCCTGTTTTTCGATTGGCGCGCGCCAGTACTTGGTGAAGTTCTGGTTGCTGCCGAGAAAACCCGGCAGCAGGAAGTCGAACTGACTCCACAGTTCGCCGAGGTGGTTCTCCAGTGGCGTACCGGTCAGGCACAGGCGATGTCGGGCGACGATCTTGCGAACCACCTCGGCCCCCTGGCTACGCGCGTTCTTGACCGTCTGCGCTTCGTCAAGAATCAGTAGATGGTAGCGATGCTTGGTCAGTTGCGTGGCGTCGCGCCAGAGCAAGGGGTAGGTGGTCAGTACCACATCGTGCTGGGCGATTTCGGCAAAGCGGCTCTTTCGCTCCGGGCCGTGCAGCGAAAGGATAGACAGGCCGGGAGCGAAGCGCGCTGCCTCGTTCTTCCAGTTGAAGATCAGCGAGGTCGGCAGAACGATCAGCGCCGGCCGATCGAGCCGCCCGGCTTCCTTTTCCAGCAGCAGGTGGGCCAGCGTCTGCGCGGTCTTGCCCAAACCCATGTCGTCGGCAAGGATCCCGGAAAGCTTCTGGGCGCGCAAGAACTGCAGCCAGGCGACCCCTTCGGTCTGGTAGTGACGCAGTTCCAGGCCCAGCCCGGCGGGGGGATCGATGTGACTGATGCCTTGCGCCACTCGCAGCTGATCGGCAAGGGCAAACACGTCCTGCTGCCCGCTGAATTGCCAGCGGCTGACATCGTTGAGTTCGGCGAGGCGAGGTGCGTCGAAACGCGAAAGGCGCAGGGTGTTGCCCCCTGGAAAACCGTCGAAGAGGTCGATCAGGGTTGCCGCCAGAGGCTTCAAGCGCCAGGCCGGCGCACGCACGCGTTGACTGGTCGGCGTCACCAGCTCGACCATCTCGTCGTCGTCGATCTGCGCCAGCTGACCCGGGTCAAGCCAGCGCCCGTCACGCCGGAAAAGGGCCGCGAGCAACGGCGCCAGGGGCAGACGTTCGCCTTCGACGATGACTCCCATATCAAGGTCGAACCAGCCGTTCTCCGATTCGACAAGATCGGCGTCCCAGGCGTCGATCTCCAGTTGGCGATGGCGAAAACCGTCGACAAATTCGATCTGCCAGCCGGCAAGACGCAGGCGCGGCAATTCATCACACATGAAGGCCGACCACATGCTCTCCAGCGCCAGGCCGTAGGCATTGTCCGGAGGCCTGCCGAAGGTCTGCAGCACGTAGCCCGGGACCTTCTCGAGACCGGAAGCCGCCGATTCGTCCATCAACTGCTCTTCGCGCTCGCGTTGACGCTCGACACGGACCGTCTCGCCGCTCGCCAGCAGCGCGAAATCACGCGTATCGTCGGGCTTCACCTCGACATCGTGGTAGCGAAAAACCGGCAAGGCAACGTCGAACGGGCCGCCCCCAAAGCTGGCGATGTACTCGCGCCAGCCGCGGTTGCCGTGCGTCTCAAGGGTCTGCAGGCGCAACACTGGAACGGGATCGGCGACGATGCTGCGCATGTCGACGCTGCTGCTCTCCGGGTCGCTGGGCAATTCGCACGTCGGTTCGCTCAAGGCTTCGCCGACCAGTTCCGCGGCCGTTGCCGACAGCGGCGGCAACGAAAACAGGCGCGCGACGACAGCCGGATTGCCGTCCACCTGCAAGGGGCCGATCAGGCGCCGGTCAAGATCGACGTACCATGGCGCCGGCAAGGGAATCACCAGACTGGCCGCCGGCTCCGGCGTCAAAAGCGCTAGCCGACGTCCCTCGGCATTGATCCGCCAGCTGACCACGGCTGGACGCGCCACCGCCAGCGTCAGGCTGGAAAAATCATCCTTTCGGCAGAGCTGACCACTTTGCGCCATCAGCTGCAGCGCCTCGGCGCCGTGCACAGGTCCCAGGCCGAAGGCGCGCAGGCCGGTGTCGAAAGAACGCTCGGCCCACAGCAGGCGCAAGATGGCACGATCTTCGTCACTGACGAAGCGTGGCGGCTTGCTCAGCGCACGATCAAGGCTCCACAACTCTTCGGCGCTTTCCGGATCGCGCCCCTTGTTAACGGTCACCCCGAAGCCGCGGGCGTCTGCCGTCCACTGCAGCAGATAGAACAGGCGCTGGCGATGATTGGCCGACGGACTGCGATCCTTCTTGCTGACCGCCACCGCCACCCGCCGCAGCTCCTCGGTCCAGGAAAGAACGCCGAGATCTGTCCGGCCCGCGCGATCGTCCGGATTCTCGAGCGGGTTATACAAGCTGAAAGCCTCGCAGGCAACGAACGCCGCGGCGGTGCGAACTGATCGGCAGAGCGTTGAAACGCCGGCCTCGCAACAGAAATTTCATGGGTGGTCTGCTGTCTCGGAACGCGGAAAACGGCGTTCCAGTCGTGAACAAGAACCGCCTAGGGTAGCACAAGAGCGCGCCAGGCAGACGGCAAGAAGACGCTCGAAGAGCTCTCGAGAGGGCGCCGCGAAGCCCCCCGCCGGTGGCCATGATCAGTCACGGAAATTGCCCGACTTGATCGGGAAATCGGCAATCGCCTTGGCCACGACCGCGATGCAGGCCTGCAGCTCGTCACGCTTGGCGCCGCTGACCCGTACCGCGTCACCCTGAATCGACGCCTGCACCTTGAGCTTGGAATCCTTGATCAGCTTGACGATTCTCTTGGCCAGTTCCGACTCGATGCCGATCTTGATCTTCAGCTCCTGCTTGACCTTGTTGCCCGAGACGCGCTGTACCGGCTGGTGATCCAGCCGCTTGGTGCTCTCTTTCTCTTTCTTTTCCATCGCCGGAAAGAGCAGATCCTTGATCTGGTCAAGCTGAAAATCGGAGTCGCCGTAGAGCGTGATCAGCTTGTCTTTTTCGTTCAGCTCGACCTTGGCACTGGTTGCCTTGAAGTCGTAACGATTGTCGATAGCCCGCCCGGTGACATCTATCGCATTACGCAGGGCAGTCATGTCGGCTTCTGAAGAAAAATCGAATGATGGCATCGCAGCTCCCGTTGAGAGTGGTCCAGGAAAAATCGGCGGGTCAGGCTAACGGTCATGAACTGTCGGGACACCCCCGATAATGAAAGTCATGTCCGTTTCCCTTCTCCCCCACGCGGGAGAAGGGAGATTCGTGAGTCGCGAAGGCGACTTTCACGGTAAGGCTGGAGCCGCCTTGGTCGCCCGCGTCGCGCAGCCGGCGGCCAGGCGAGCGCCAGCGGCGCCGGTGAAACTGCCAGAACCCAGCCTACGCGAAGTGACAGACGTAGTGATAAGGGTCATCGCAGGCGATCTCGAACGATGAGTTGGCCGGCACCGCAAAGGACTGGCCCGCGCCATAGCTGGTCCACTCGCTTTCGCCCTGCAGGCGGACACGGCACGAACCACCGACGCCCTCCATCACCTCCGGCGAGGTGGTAGTGAAGGTCAACGCGGAGGGCAGGATGACGCCGAGCGTTTTCCGGCTTCCGTCCGCCAGCTGCAGGCTGTGGCTGACGCACTTGCCGTCGAAATAGACGTTGGCCTGCTTGACCACACTGACGTTATCGAACTGCGACATGTTCACATCCCCCAGAGTTTGTCCATGATCGCCCTGGCCGCCGAGGATGACGGCTGAGCTGCGGATCAGCGCGCGCGCCCCGCCAGTTTCGCCGCAATACGCATGCGCAGAGCATTGAGCTTGATGAAACCGCCAGCGTCCTTCTGGTCGTAAGCACCTGCGTCGTCCTCGAAGCTGGCGATCGTCGAGTCGAACAGCGAATCGGTTTTCGAATCGCGGCCGACGACGATCACGTTGCCTTTGTAGAGTTTCAGCCGCACCCAGCCGTTCACCGGCTGCTGCGTGTGATCGATCAGGGTCTGCAGGGCGTAACGTTCCGGGCTCCACCAGTAACCGTTGTAGATCATGCTGGCATAGCGCGGCATCAGGTCGTCCTTGAGGTGGGCGACTTCGCGGTCGAGAGTGATCGACTCGATCGCGCGGTGCGCGCGCAGCAGGATCGTGCCGCCAGGGGTCTCGTAACAGCCGCGCGACTTCATGCCGACGTAGCGATTCTCAACCAGGTCGATGCGGCCGACACCGTGCTTGCCGCCCAGCTGGTTGAGCAGGGCCAGCAATTCGTGCGCCGGCATCCGCTGGCCGTTGATCGAAACCAGATCACCCTTCTCGAACTCAAGATCAAGGTACTCGGCAGCGTCTGGCGCCGCCTCCGGCGACACCGTCCAGCGCCACATCGACTCCTCGGCTTCGGCTGCCGGCTCCTCGAGGTGACGGCCCTCGTAGCTGATGTGCAACAGGTTGGCGTCCATCGAATACGGCGAGCCCCCCTGCTTGTGCTTCATTTCGACCGGAATGCCGTGCTGCTCGGCGTAGGCCAGCAGCTTTTCGCGCGACAGCAGATCCCACTCGCGCCATGGGGCGATGATCCGGATATCCGGCTTCAGGGCATAGGCGCCGAGTTCGAAGCGGACCTGGTCGTTGCCTTTACCCGTCGCGCCATGGACGACCGCGTCGGAACCGGTCTGCTCGACGATCTCGATCATCCGCTTGGCGATCAAGGGCCGCGCGATCGAGGTACCGAGGAGATATTCGCCCTCATAGACGGTGTTGGCGCGGAACATCGGAAAGACGAAGTCGCGGACGAACTCTTCGCGCAGATCGTCGATATAGATGTTCTCCGGCGCGATGCCGAACTTCAGCGCTTTCGGCCGTGCCGCCTCGAGCTCGTCGCCCTGGCCGACATCGGCGGTGAAGGTCACCACCTCACATTGATAGGTGTCCTGCAACCACTTCAGGATCACCGAAGTATCGAGACCGCCCGAATAGGCCAGTACCGCCTTTTTTACGTCACTCATGAGATTTCCCTGCTGATTCTACTAATTGGATTGTGGAGCATCGATCCGGCCGAGCAGGAGATACTCCAGCAGCGCCTTCTGGGTATGCATGCGGTTCTCGGCCTCGTCCCAGACCACGCTCTGCGGCCCGTCGATCACCGCCGCCTCGACTTCCTCGCCACGGTGCACCGGCAGACAGTGCATGAACAGCGACTCGGGACCGGCGGTCCGCATCATCTCGAGGTCGACCTGCCAGTCGGCGAAGTCACGCCGGCGCTCTTCGTTCTCGGCTTCGAAACCCATCGACGTCCACACGTCGGTAGTTACCAGATCGGCACCGCGCGCGGCATCCATCGGATCGGCGAAGTGCTCGAAGTGACCGGTGCCGTACAAGCCGGCGCGGGCCGGCTCGACCTCGTAACCCGGCGGCGTCGACACGTGCACGTTGAAATCGAGCACCTCGGCGGCCTGCAACCAGGTGTTGCAGACGTTGTTCGAGTCGCCAATCCAGGCCACTGTCTTGCCCTGAATCGGTCCGCGATGTTCGATAAAGGTGAAGATGTCGGCGACGATCTGACAGGGGTGGTACTCGTTGGTCAGGCCGTTGATCACCGGCACCCTGGAGTTCGCTGCAAAGCGCTCGATCATCTCCTGCTCAAAAGTGCGGATCATCACCACGTCGCTCATGCGCGAGATCACCCGCGCCGCGTCCTCGACCGACTCGCCGCGCTGCAGTTGCGAATCACGGCTGTTCAGGTAGATCGCGGAACCGCCGAGTTGCTGCATGCCGGCTTCGAACGACAGCCGGGTGCGCGTGCTGGCCTTCTCGAAGATCATCACCAGCGTACGGTCGCTGAGCGGCCAGTACTTCCGGTATGCCTTGAATTGCCCCTTGATCCAGCGCGAGCGCTCGAACAGGTGGTCGAACTCCGCACGCGTGAAATCCTTGAACTGCAGAAAGTGCTTTACGCTATCCATGACCGACCTCTAGCGGGCAGCAAGAAAATCGCCGACGATCCCGGCCAGGCGCGACACCAGCTCGCGAGCCTCGTCCGCACTGAAGGTCAGCGGTGGCAACAGGCGAACGACCCGGTCGGCCGTGACATTGATCAGCAGACCCACTTCCAGCGCACGCGTCACCAGTTCGCTGCACGGACGATCGAGTTCGATGCCGATCATCAGCCCCTGACCACGGATGTCGACCACGCCTGCAAGGCCAGACAGTGCCTGTGCCAACCCCTCGCGGATCAGTCCGCCAACGGTGACCGCGTTGTCGAGCAGACCGTCTTCCTCGATCACCGCGACGGTCGTCAAAGCGGCGGTCGTCGCCAGCTGATTGCCGCCGAAGGTCGAACCATGCTTGCCCGGCTTGAACAGCCCCGCCGCTTTGCCGGCCGCCAGGCAGGCGCCGATCGGCACGCCGCTGCCGAGCCCCTTGGCCAGCGTCACCACGTCCGGGCGGATCCCCGAGTGCTGGAAGGCAAACCAGCTGCCGGTCCGACCGGTACCGCACTGCACCTCGTCGCAGATCAGCAGCCAGTTTCTCTCGTCGCACAAGGCGCGCAGCCCGCGCTGGAAATCGACATCGGCGAGGTTGATGCCGCCCTCGCCCTGAACGATTTCGAGCATCACCGCGACCACGTTCTGGTTGCTCCTGGCGATCGCCTGGATCGCTTCGAGATCGTTGTAGGGCACCCGCACGAAGCCCGATACCAGCGGTTCGAAGCCGGCCTGCGCCTTGCGATTGCCGGTCGCCGAAAGGGTGGCCATGGTACGGCCGTGAAAGGCCTTTTCCATGACCACGATCGCCGGCCGCTCGACACCCTGCTTGTGACCATGAAAGCGCGCCAGCTTGATCGCCGCCTCGTTGGCTTCGCAACCCGAGTTGCAGAAGAAAACCTCGTCCATTCCCGCCAGCGCCGCCAGCTTGTCGGCGAGCTCCTCCTGCTGCGGAATGCGGTAGAGGTTCGACGAATGCAGCAGCCGCCCCGCCTGCGCAGCAATCGCCGCGACCAGTACCGGGTGGTTGTGCCCGAGGGTCGAAACGGCGATCCCCGCCAACGCGTCGAGGTAGCACTTGCCCTCGGTATCGGTCACCCAGCTGCCGTCGCCATGGCTGAAGGCGATGGGCAGGCGGGCGTAGGTATTCATCAGGTGCGACATGGACCACCCATTACAGAGCACTTGAAACTGAAACGGCGGCTCGCGCCGCCGGATAACGATACCAGCTCCCGGACCACCTCGGTCCGGTTCGGCGCACTTCGGGAAGACTGGCACGCCGCATTACAAGGGCAGGAATTCTACGGGAAAAAACACCGGCTGTATAGAAAACGCGGCGTTTTGAGGTGCTTTTTGGGCGCTTTTGGGCAGCCGCGTCGATCGCAGCGCGACAGGAAATTGCGCCGCGCGGGAGGGAGCGATTGGCCGCACGGCGCCAATGCACTAGAGTGGCAATTGTTCCAGCCCACGACAGGAGTACGACCATGAATGCACATCGCCATCGCCACGCCATCGCCGCGATCCTGATCGCCGCTTTGCTGCCTTTGTCGGCCGCACACGCACAGCTCGGCGACCTGCTCAAACAGGGAGGCAGTAGCGGCGCGTCCGGGGGAATGGGGGATCTCGGCGGCCTGGGCAGCGCCCTGTCCGGAAAGTCACTCACCTCCGGCAGCCTTGGCAACGTCGCCGGCCTGCTCGAGTTCTGCATCAAGAACAACTACCTGGGCGCCAACAAGGCGGCTTCGGTGAAGGATTCGCTGATGGGCAAGCTGCCGGGCGGATCAACCGCCGCCCCATCCGACAGTGGCTACAACAGCGGCGCCAAAGGCATTCTGAGCAGCAGCGACGGCAACCAGATGGACCTCAGCGGCGGCGGCCTGAAAGACAAAGTCACCAAGCAGGTCTGCGACAAGATCCTCGACCAGGGCAAGTCGATGCTTTGAGCTGGCGGCGCGACCGACCGAGGATCGGTCAAACGCAAAGCGCGAGCCCGCCGGATAGTTGGGGTGCGGCAGCGAAATCTTGCCTGGCCGGAGGACAACCAAATTCCGAGCAGCACGGTGCTCGTCTGGACTAGCCACACAGAGCCACTCGATTAGGGGCTGGGCGGCGGCGAAAAAATGGGCCTGAAAACGGCCAATAGACCACCAAGCGACGCGCCAGAAGAACCCCTGACGAGGTCATTCATGTCAATTCCCTATTTCTTCACAGCTTCCGAGTCGGGAAATCGCTCCTTGGCTCACGCCTGGGGGACTCCCGAAGGAGAAAACGAAAACCGACAACAGGCGACCGCGTGTTGGCTTCGACTGCACCCTGAGCTGCCGAACGCGCGCGCTCGGTACCGTGAAACCAGGAGCCACCCCGGATAGCCCGTTGGGCGAGATCGTGACTCGACTCCTCGATTATGGCGTCGTCGTCGCCGTCGATTAGGTCGGCACACCATTCGCCAAGATTTCCGTGAGTCTCGTAAAGACCCCAAGCGTTGGCCGGCAGCGTCTTTACTGCCGCGGTCATTCCAGACCCTGCCCAGAATGCGCCTACCTTGTCACGGTAGTTTGGGTTGTAGTGGACCTGTGCGGTCGTGACCTCGTCACCGAAACTGAATGCGCTGCGCGTACCGGCGCGGCAGGCGTACTCCCATTCGGCTTCGCTCGGTAGTTCGGGCGGCACACCCTGGCTGAAACTCTGCAGGCGCGCGAGGAAACCGCTGGAAGGCGAGGTGATGTCGTTCCAGCTGACCTGTTCGACCGGGTGTTGCGGGCTGCCGGGATGCTCTGAATTTCCTACGCTGAAGCGGCTCGGATTGCTCGCCATCACCGCCTGCCACAGCGCCTGCGTGCAGGCGGTGTCGGCGAGCCAGAAACCGGCGACGATTGGCGTTTCGACCTGCCGTTCCGGCTGCCGCTCGTCGCCCATCCGGAAGCTGCCGGCTTCGATCCAGCGCAGGCGCTGCACGACGTCGGCGACCGCCAGCTCGGCCCAGAGTCCGAAGCGGTCGTCGCCCCAGGCGCTGGCCCAGCGCGGCGGGAAGGGGTCGGAGCCGCGCCGGCGCCATGCTTCTCGGCTGAGGGCGTTCATCGCTTCGTTCGCTTGGGTTTGGGAATCGGCCATCGTGGCGGCGTGCGGGTCGGCCGGTCAGCCAACGGAAATCCGCCTGCCAGCGCCTCCGCAACGCGCCGCCTTACTTCAAATGCAGAAGCCATCTCCGAGGCTAGGGCATGGCGTTCGCTAGACCAATCCGCCCCTTCCTGGCGCGCTGGCCACTCCGTGGCCCCGGCCGAGCCGGATGACCTCAGGGAAAGGCGGAACCCCTGGTCGGCGTAGCTTCTGCGGACGTCGCGGGGCCACCGGCCGCGGCACGCGGAGCGCAGCCACCCGGCGTCGTCGAGCCACGAGCCGCCGCGCAAGACGCGGGGAGCATCCTGATTTTCAGGCCCCCTGGGGTCGGTCTCGTCGCCCGCGGCATAGTCGCGCCTCCCATCGGCGCACCACTCCCAGACGTTGCCGTGCATCTCATACAGCCCCCAGGGGTTGGCGGGCAGGCTTCTGACCGGGACGGTCGCTGCGCGATACGCGCTCTTCCTGCCTCCGGCGTAAGGCCGGTTGCCGTTGTGGTTGACCTGGTCGGGGCTGATGTTGTCGCCGAAGCTGAACGGTGTGCTGGTGCCGGCACGGCAGGCGTACTCCCATTCGGCTTCGCTCGGCAGGCTGGCAACAACCGCGCCCGGCAGCAGCTTTTCGAGCCCACGCAGGAAGCGCTGCACGTCGTCCCAGCTGACGGTCTCGACCGGATGCTGCGCACCGCCGCCTTTCCCGGAAATGAAATGGCTCGGGTTGTCGCCCATCACCGCCTGCCACAGCGCCTGCGTACAGGCGCTGTCGGCGAGCCAGAAACCCTTGGTCAGCGTCACCGCGTGCTGCGGCCCTTCGTTGCGCTCGCGTTCGGCTTCGGACTCGGGCGAGCCCATCAGGAAATGGCCGGGCTCGATGTAGCGCAGGCGCTGAATCACGGTTTGCGGGCTGTCCGGCGCGGTGCGCTGGCTGACCGGCAGCTGCAGGTCGGCGTAAAGCCCGAAAGCGTCGCGGCCGATCTCCTGCGCCCACTCGGGTCGCTCGATGGTCCTCACCAGGTAACGGTGCCGGCCGGCGCCCAGCGTCAGCCCGCCGGCGGGGCCGGCAAGGCTGGCGAGCGCCGCGATGCACTGCGGCCCGGCGGCGGGATCGAGCAGGCGCGTCGACTTGCCGTCCGCATCGCCGACCTGCAGGCGCTTGATGCGCATCGGCGAGCCGAGGCGCGACTGAGCCGGTCCGGCCGGGCGCTCGGCGCCCCACAGCATCAGCCCTTCGTCGCTGACGCCGAGTTGGCAGTCGACTTCCGACAGGTCGGCGCACGCGGCGATCGCCTGCGCCAGGTGTTCGTCGTGCAGCCCCGACGGCGACTCGCGCGCGCCGCTCGCCAGCCACACCGGTGCCAACCACTCGGAGTTGGCGGCCACCCAGCGCTGATCGGCGCCGTTGCGGGCGAGCAGGTCGAGCGTGTACTGGCGCAGTGGCGCGTCGGCGCCGGCAGTGCGGGTGGCGCGTTCGCCGAAAGCGGCGACCCAGCGCTGCGCCTCGTCAATGTGCGCAGCGCAGCCGGCTTGCGCTTCGGGGCGGGCGTGCGCTTGCCAGATCGACAGCTCTGCCGCCTCGGTTGCCCGCCCCCGCCAGGCGTGGACGTGCAACGCGACTTCGAGCGCGGCGAACTGCTCGGCCGCGGCGAGTTCGCCGAAAGCCTGGCGGTAGGTGGCGACGTGCTCCACCGCGACGGCACGCGAGACCTGGCTGTTGCCGACCACCGGCTGGTGCGCCCAGACCAGCGCTTCGAGTGCCGGCTCGGCAGCGGTTTCAGGGGTAACCCCGCGCAAGGCGCGCAGCAGCGCCGGCTCGACGCGAACGCAGAAGGCCATGCGTGCCAGCAGTTGCTCGCGCAGCGCTTCCAGGCGAGCGCGTTCGAGGCAGCGCTGCTCCTCGCTGGCGACGCGGCCCCGCTGGCGACGCAGACCCGCAGCGGGCAGCAGGCAGAAGACGTCGGCCCAGCGCGTCAGCTCGGCGTCGATCTGCCGCGGCGCCAGCGGCGCCCAGACCACCGGCTGCGCGCCGTGCTGCGCCAACTGGCGGGAAAAATCGACCCATGAATGCGCCGCTGCCGGCGGCGCGGCAAGCGCGCCGACGTCGGAGAGCAGCAGAACACGCGTCGCCGGCGCCGGCATCGGAATGGCGTCGGCGCGCGCCGCTGACGCGCTGTCGCAGTGCGCGCGCTTTTCCGGCCAGCGCTCGCGCAAGCGCTGCGGGCTGCCGTCGACCAGCCACAGCGTGAAGCCACCGGCGCCACGCTGACGGAGCAGGTCGGCGACGATCGCCTGGAAGTCTTCCTGGTAGGGCAGCAGGTGCGCGGCGCAGTCCCAGACAACGAGCAGTTCGCCACCCCAGCTCGCCTGACGGCAGCGCGGCAGCCGGCGCAGCGGCCGCGCGTCGGCCAGTTCGCGCAACAGGCGCGGCATGTCGATCCCCGCGTGGCGCGTTTCCAGCGCCGAGCGCTTGAGCGCCGGCCACAGGCGCGTCTGACGAACCAGCGGGACGAAGGGCGCCGCTTCGCCATCGCTGCGCCGCGGCGCGCATTGCGCCGGGGTCAATGGCTGCGACCGCTCCGGCTCGCTTGGCTCGGCCGGCAGTTCGAGCCGTTGGCAAGCGGTGATGGCGAACAAGGGCGCGCGCAGAGGCTCCCTGTCCTCGACGATGACAGGCGGTATGGGCGCGCGACCGCTGACTGCACGAAACTGGCCTACAGGCTGAACCACTCCTGAAAATGTCGCGACTGCCGGCTGGCGCTCAAAGCGAAGCAGGCCGGCGTAGCGACGCGCGCGCTCATCGTCTTCGCCGGTGAGCGCCAGCGCCCGCAGCAGGTCGGCCCGCGCCAGCACCGGCGAGGCCTTCATTGCCGAGGCGGCTCCCCGGCGTCGACGGCGGGGCGCTGCTGCGAGAGCTGTGGGCTGCCGTCGACGATGCCGTTCTTGAGGAAGGCGTAGGGCGCGAGGCGATTGAGCCATTGCTTCTGTTCGGCGTGCTTGCCGGGAGCTAATCGCTGCAGCGCGGTGAGCAGATCGATGTATTCGGCGAGACCCGGCGGCGGCACGCCGGCTAGCCTGGCGTGGTGCCGGTCGGCGTCGAGTTGCGCGGCGGCCATCTGCAGGATCTCACCGTCGAGCTGCGCTCCCTGCGCTGCGTCTGCTCCGAAGTGCGCCCGCCCGCGCTTGACGAGGAAGTCGGCATAGGGCGCGTCCGGCTCGAGGGTGAGCACGACACAACGGCGCAGGAAGGCTGCCGGCAGCTCGCGCTCCTCGTTGGTGGTGATCACCACCAACGGCAGGCCGTCGCCGGGTTTGATCGGCTTCCCGGTGACCGGGTTGGCAAACTCGCGGCTACCGAGGACTTCGAGCAGGCTGTTCGGCAGGTCGCTGTCGGCCTTGTCGATTTCGTCGATCAGGATCACGTGCCCGGCGGGCCTGTCTGCGGCGCTGTTCGGCGCGCTGGCTGTGGGCCGGGCCAGCGAAGCCTCGTCGTCGTCGAGGTATTGCTTCACCGCGCCGGAGCGCGGACCGTAGGTGAGCGCGTGATCCCAGGCGAAAGCCCGCCAGAAGGGCCCGGGCAGCCAGTAGCATTCGTCGTCCTTGATGCCGACGCCGGAGACGCCGGCGGCCTGCGCGTCGGCCAGCCGCTGCACGGCGTCGAAGCGGTAGAAGAGATCCTGCGCCTCGAAGCGCGGGCTGATGGTGACGGGGTCCAGCTTCCAGCCCAGCGCGTCGGCGGCGGCGCGCGCCAGCTGCGTCTTGCCGGTGCCTGGCTCGCCGCGCACGAGCAGCGGCCGTTCCGACGCCAGCGCCAGGTGCAGCGCGTCGATCTCGTTCTGCGACCATTGATGAACGAGGCCGTCGAAACGCGCGACGGCGTCGGCTTTGAGGTTCTGCAGCAGTTTTCTGACGTCGGTTTCCATGGGGTCGGCCTGTAATGTCGTTGGATCGTTGGGTCGTTGGGTTGTTGATTTCTATGCCCTGGGCGGGGTTGCCGCAAGACGCTCGATGATCAGTTCTGCGGCTCTGTCCGGAGTACGCTCGTTGCAGTCGATGGTGAGGTCGATTGAAAACAGGCCATCGACCGGCTGATCATCGAAACGGAAAGGCATGATGCGCTGCTCCTGACCCTTCTTGATCAGGTCGCACACGACGCGCCATTCGACGCCGCCACACCATTCCTTCGCTTGATAGTCGCCGCTGAGAAAGACGACGATCAGATCGGACTGATCGCGATAGATCGTCTGCAGGTACCGGTCGCGGTTGAATCCGCACAGCAGCGCCTCAAAGTTGGGGTAATAGAACACGGCATCGGGTCCCAGCTCCTCGGCGAGCCCCGCGGCCACCCCGTCCACGTACTCTCGCTGCTCGCCAGCGAGCGAAAGCGCGACCCGAAAGTGCATGTCGTGCAAAGCTGGCCTAGCCTGCGCTGCTTGCGCGGACAGCAGCTCGAAGAGTACCGACAGATAGTTCATCAGGTCGGCCTGCAGATTGGCCCTTTTCCACGCGTCGCTGTCAATCTCACCCAGACGCTGTTTGGCAGCGTCGCCATAGCGAAAGGTCGGCACGCCAAAGCGCGTCGCGAACTCCTCGCGCAACTTCGGTTCGTCGAGCGCGTGCGCACTGGCAGCGTTCAGCCCGAACATCGGGCGCGCACCGTTCTTCCTGGCGTATCGGTTCAATTGGCTGAGCAGGACGTCGTCGGAAACCACGCCGTGCGTTTTGACATCGTGCAGGCGCGTTCGCCGATCGCCCCCCGCCAGCTCGTCGAGCGGCGTCTTGAGCATCGCCTGCAGTTCGGCCTTGACGCATTCCCTGCCCCCCTGAAAATCGAGTTCCTGCGGTGGCACGTCGCGCAGCACGTTGACCGCCTCGGCCCGCCGCGTCTGCTCGTCAAAGTGCACCCGGACGCCATTCGCGCACCAGGCAGCGGCGATCACCGCGGCGGCGAGTTGCTCGCTGGCAGCGATCAGCATCTCGTCGGCTGCGGCGGCGCTTACACCTATGCTTTCCAGGGCAAACTTTTCGCGCACACGCCGCTCACAGGCGACCAGGCCGATGCCGATCGCCACCTGCCGCAGGACTTCCGGCGTGCGCCCTGGCGTGGCCGCGAGTTTGCCGAGTTCTGGGGCAAGGCTCCGTATGCTTTCCAGGACCTCAAGCGGGTCCCGCTGCAGGCAATCGTTGAGTAGCGCCTCAGCGTTGACCGGGGCCGTGGTCGTGAACTGCGACTCCGCGGCCCAGGCTTTGGCGAAAGCCGACCAGAGCTCTTCCAGCTTCTGGAGCGCATTCAGTCGATCGCGAAGATTCTCCTGCAGGGGTGTTCTCATAGCGCCCGCCTAGCGCCGCAATAAATTCCAAACCGTCTCGATACCGCCGACGACCAGGTCGGAGATGTCGCTTTCGAGCACGCTCTTGCGCGTCTCGCGGGCCGACAGCGATTTGGCGCGCTCGTTGGCGATCAGCGCGTCGCCCATGGCGTGCGGATCGATGCGCTGCTGCCGGCTGGCTTTTTCGCCGAAGTTATCGAGCGCATCCTGCACGGCGTCGGGGTCGAGAACGACGATCGGCGAGCGGCAGTGATTGCAGACGTTGTCACGCCGGATATCGACTGGCGCGCCACAGCCCGAGCAGCGGATGGTCTGTACCTGGCGCGCCAGCTCGGTGACTTCAGCGCCGTTGAGTTGGCGGACGAAGCCCTTCTCGATCATGAAGGCCGAAAAGGCGCTGTAGCGGCCGTGGCGTTGCGGGCAGCGGCTGTAGGCGAAACGACCATTGCGCGTGCTGTCGAGCCGGTGCATCAGTCGTTCCCGGCAGCGCGGGCAGAGCAGGACGTCGCGCCAGGGCTGGCGCAGGTCGGCATGGTGTTCGTGCAACAGGCGGAAGAGTTCGAGAACGCCGGCCGGGGCGAGTTGAGCGCTCTCGTATTCGTCGAACCAGATGCCCTGGCAGGCGAAACAGACGTCGAGCGAGACGAGGCCGTTGAGCTGGCGCTTGAAGTGATGGATGGTCATCGGCGCCTGGCAACTGGGGCAAGGGCCACCGCTCGCTGGACGAGCAGACTGCGGGTTGGAGGTGTCGGTCATCGAATCTGGCGTACGGCGGGTAGTGTCAGTCGGATCGCTAGCGGCTGTACGCCCGGCGCGGAAAGCGATAATCCGGGGGCACGCCGGCGAGTATAGCGGGCTCGCGGGTGCCAGGCGAGCCCGTACCAGACGAGCCCGGGCTAACGGTCATGACATGTCGAGATACCCCAGATCATGAAAGTCATGACCGTCCCCCTCTCACTTGCAGTGCGCATTCCGGCTTGCACGCCGGAATCGTTCGCCGGGCAGGGAGCATGCTCCCTGAATGCCCCGCCTCACCCCGGCCCTTGTCCCGCGCTGGGGAGAAGGGAAATTCGTGAGTCGCGTACGCGACTTTCACATTAA
>NZ_JAVTWB010000002.1:0-3624 GCF_032229525.1 Accumulibacter sp.
CCGTGCTGCGGCAGTCGGTCGCCACCGGCTTCCTGCCACCGGAGCGCGCCATCGCGCGGGTCACCGGCGAGGCAGCGCGCTGGTTCAATCTCGATGCCGGCGTGTTGCGTGAGGGCTGCCGGGCCGACCTCGTGCTGCTCCGCCCCGAGGCACTGCGCACGCCGGTGCCGGCGCCGATCGAAGTCGACGACCCGCTGCTCGAAGGCGCCCGTCGCATGGTCAAGCGCGGTTCGGAGGCGGCGGTGGTCAGTGTGTGGATCGCCGGCATCGAGGTCGCCCGCGACGGCGCGCCTCTGCCGGTACTGGGAAGCGTGGCCAGCGGAACGCTGCTCGAACCGACGACGAAGATACGAGGAGGAGCGGCGGTACTCGCCCGCCATCGCAATCGCCTCGACGACCGGCTGATCGACCATCCCTTCGACGACTACTGGGACATCTTCGTCTTCAAGCATCAGCAGCGCGGCAACGTCCTGCTGCACTGCCTGGCCGTGCTGATGATCTACGGCAGCGGGCTGGCGCTGCTGGCGACAGGGAATTTCTGGTGGCTGCTGCTGGTGCCGATGTCGCAAGCCACCGGCCTCGCCGGCCATTGGCTGTTCGAGCGTTCGCACGTCGACACGCGCGACGTGGTCTTTTCCTGGCGCGCGTCGCAGTGCCTGAACCGGATGTTCTTCGCTGTGCTGCGCGGCCGCTACTGGCACGAGGTGGAGCGGGTGCGCGGCGAGTTCGCGGCATTTCAGCGCAGCGCCTCGTGATCGCCGTGCCGGCCATTCGCCGTTCGAACCAGCTCTCGGCAATGCTGCTCGGTTATCTCGCCTTTTCCGCCGTCTATCTGGGCAGCGGCACGCTGCAGCTGGTGGCGCCGACGACGCTGCACGGCAGCACGCTCGATGCCGCCGTGCCCTATCTCGACTGGACGGTCTGGGTCTATCTGACGCAGTTCATCCTGCTGCCGACAGCAATCGTCAGCGCGCGCGACGACAGCGATCGCAGCCAGACGCTGTACGCAATGCTGCTGGCGACGCTGCTCGCGGCGCCGATTTTTCTTGCCTGGCCCACCGTGGTGCTGCGCCCGACACCGCCGGACGGCTTCACCGGGCTGGCCTGGCGCCTGCTCTACCTGGCCGACACCCCGGCGAACTGCTTCCCGTCGCTGCACGTTGCCCTTGCTACAATTGCCGGGCGAGCGCTGTGGCGCCGCGGCGCATGCGCTCTGGCGGTGGTCTGGCCCAGCCTGATTGCCGTCTCGACGCTCACCACCCGGCAGCACGTCGCCTGGGACATTGCCGGCGGCATCTGCTGCGCGGCCATCGCCCTCTGGCTGACCAAGAGGATTTTTCGCCTTGATTGCACTCGACCCGCTCACGACGCCGCAGGTGGTTGACGTTGCCGACATCCCGGACGCCGACCGGCGGGCGATGTATGCACTCTACGAGCGCTACTACGACGGCTCCTCGTGGCCGCTTTTCGCCGCCGACCTCGCCGACAAGAATCGCGTCCTCATGCTGCGCGACGAAACCGGCGCGCTGCAGGGCTTCTCGACCATGGCCATCTACCAGCGCTGCTTCGACGGCGTGCCGGTGCGCGTGCTGTTCTCCGGCGACACCGTCGTCGACGAACGCCACTGGGGCCAGCAGGCCCTGGCGTTCACCTGGCTACGGCTGGCCGGCGCGATGAAAACCGAGCAGCCGGAGGTGCCGCTCTACTGGCTACTGATTTCCAAGGGACACCGCACCTATCGTTACCTGCCCACCTTCAGCCGTGCCTTCGACCCTTCTCCCGACGGCAACGCGGTGGGCAAGCTGGGCGCGCTCAAGGACTTTCTCGCGCGCGACCGCTTTGGTGGCGACTACGACGCCACTGCCGGCGTGGTGCGCTTTGCGCAGTCGCGCGGCCATCTGCGCAGCGCCTACGCCGAAGTGCCCGAAGCACACCGCCGCCTGAGCGAAGTCGCTTACTTCCTCGAACGCAATCCGGGTTATGCGCGCGGCGACGAACTGGTCTGCCTCTGCGAACTGGCCGCCGAGCAATTGCAGCCGATCGCCCGACGGGCGTTTCTCGCAGGCATGCGGGCCGCCTGATGAAGACCGGCATCTTCAACGATCCCGAGGTGGTGGTTGAGGGCTGGTACTGGCTGCTGCCATCGCGCAAGCTGCGCCGCGGCCGTGTGGCGCCGGTGCGCCTGCTCGGGCGCGACCTCGCCGTCTATCGTGGCGAAAATGGCCGCGCCGTCGCCCTCGATGCCTATTGCTCACACATGGGCGCGCACCTGGCCGAAGGGCGAGTCGAGGGCAATGCGCTGCGCTGCTTCTTTCATCGCTGGCGCTACGAGGCCGACGGCCGCTGCAGCGACGTCCCCTGTCTCGACGGCGAACCGCGGCCGGGCATGTGCGTGCGCAGCTGGCCGACCGCCGAACGCCACGGCATGATCTGGCTATGGACCGGCGAGACAGCCGCACACGACCTGCCCGAAGTCCCCGAACTCGCCGGACAGCCGTGTGCGGCCCTGCTCGCCAACCGTTTCCGCAAGCGCTGCCACCCGAACGTGGTGCTGATCAACGCCATCGACGAGCAGCATTTCGCCAGCGTCCATCACCTGCCCGGATCGATCCTGAGCATGGAAGCGGTGCCGCAAAACGTCGCCAATATCGAATTCCGCAATGTCGGCAGGGTCCCGACCAGCAATCGCCTCGGCCGCTTCATCGCCCGCTTCTACCGTGGCCCCCTCACCTACAAGATGAGCTACTGGTACGGCAGCCTCGGCACGGTCACCTTCGGCCCGGACTTCCTGCACCTGCACCTGATGTTCGCGCTGCGGCGCGGCGACGACGGCTCGGCCGAGGGGCAGACCTTCGCCTTCACCAGGGAGCGCAGCGGGCTGTTCGGCTGGCTGGTAAACAAGGTCCTGCTGCGGTTCACCGCGCTCGCCGCCCGCTACTTCGCGCACGGCGACACCCGCGTCTTCGAAACCATTCGCTTCGAGCTGCGCAATCCGATTGCGGCGGATCGTGCCGTCGTCGCCTTCATTCGCCACCTCGAAGCGCAGCCGCTGGCGACCTGGCGCGAGCTGCCGCCGGCGAAAGCGGGCCGCCCGGTGGTGCGGCTGCGCGTTGCCGGCAGCGATGAGGAGGCGTGCCGCGATGGCTGAGCGCACGGCACTGGTGACCGGCTGTTCCGGGGGATTTGGCCTGGGCATCGCGCAAGCGCTGGTAGAGCGCGGATGGACCGTACTCGCCGGCGTTCGCGACCCGGCGCGCGCGCCGACAGCACTCGAAGGCGCGCGCCTGCTGCCGCTCGATCTGGCCAACGGCGAGCAGATTGCCGCCGTCGCCGCGGGCATCGATCGCCTCGACTGCCTGGTGAACAACGCCGGTTATGCCTTGAATGGCCCATTGTCGAGCTACGGCGCCGCCCAGATGCAGCAGCAACTGCAGGTCAACCTGCTCGGCCCGGCGCTACTGACCCAGCAACTGCTGCCGGCGCTGGCCGCCGCGCGCGGCCGGGTGATCAACGTCTCGTCGCTCGCCGGCGAAACCGGCATGCCGATGAACTCGCTCTATTGCGCCTCGAAGTTCGCGCTGGAGGGGTTTTCGGAATCGCTTCGCCACGAGCTGTCAGCGCATG
>NZ_JAVTWB010000003.1:0-15829 GCF_032229525.1 Accumulibacter sp.
CTTCTCCCGCGTGGGGGAGAAGGGAGATTCGTGAGTCGCGAAGGCGACTTTCACGGTAACTACGGCGGGTGGCACCCTGAATGCGCCAGCCGGCACCTAGTCCGGACCCGTCGTGATCACGCCGCCGATCGTGATCGACAATCACATCTGTTCCCGACACCAGAACCCTGCCGACCGAAGTGATTGGATCCGCCTCCGGTACCGCATGGGCAACCGTATTGAAGACGATGACATTGCCCATATCCGTGACATCACGGTCAGCAACTCGCTGTGTAACCGGTTTGTCGGAAACAGCGTCCACGACAGCCGAAGGGCGCTGAAGCTGTTTTTTTTAAGCCGAACGCGGATCGAAAGCAAGCGCTTCTCCCACCACTCCGCCGGGATTACGGTGCTCAACTCCGATGGCGTCATCATCCGCCACAATCAGATGATGCATGCCGTCGACGCCAACGGTGCCTACATTGCTCTCAAGAAAATGGCACGACGCTGATTCAAGGCAACGAAATCATTCACTTTGCGGTTGGCCTGCTCTCCGACTCCCCGCTGCACCCGATCAGTCGCACCACGGCAATCGACAACCGCGTCGCGCATAACGTCACCGGGATCAGCTGCTACGGTGAAAGAGGCGGACATCTCGTCCTGTGGAACCGTTTCGAGCACAAGCTCGGGCAAGCGCTGGTTGGCGAAAGCGGCCACATCGACCACAACGAATGATGGGGAAATTAGTGCGGTAACTACGAAGGCTTCGACCAGAACGGCGACGGCGTTGGCGATGCCCGAGGAGATCTGGGCCTACGCCGACCCGATCTGGCTCGAAACGCCGATGGCCAAGTTCTTCCGTGGCTCGCCAGTCCTCGAATTGCTCGATTTCCTCGAGCGCCTCGCGCCGTTTTCCCCGCCGACGCTGATTCTGCGCGATCCGGAACCGAAGGCTCACTACGGGGAGTCGGCTAGCCATCGGTAACAACAGTAGAAGGCAACCGGCATTCCTGCCGGCCGGTCAGCACGCGGGCGCGCCAACAGCCCTATGCGACCAAGGACCGTCAGCGCCGGGCCGCGGTCGCGGAAAGTGAACCGAAATCAGCTATCGCCAGGGGTCTCAGGCGGACGCCTTGGCCGCCGGCCATGCCGCTTGGGCGGCGCCGCCCTGACATCCGGTGGACGCCCATCAGACTGCCCCTCAGGCCCTGCTTCAGATCTGGCTGCGGGCGGCCGCTGGTCCGGCCGCGGACCAGAAGGCCTCGGGCCCGCCTTGCGTTGGTCCGGCCGACGACCAGGACCGGGGGAACCTTGGCGCTTCTCCGCTTGCCCCGGCTGCCGATCCGAGGGGCGGTCCGACTCACGGTTTCCCGGAGCCATGGTAATCTCGAGTTCGATGATTTCATCCCACTGCGGATCTGTACGATCCCGCTCCGGGATGGAGAGAAGTTCACGGAGCCGACGACGCGGATCCTGGGGTGGCGATTCGTTCATGCCGACATTATGACTCACACGACAGTCGTCGTCCAACAACGTCGAAAAGCACCGCAGCGTCGCCGCAGCCGAGCGCGACAGGGCGCTCCTGGAAAGTAGCTGGCGTAGCAAGAAACCAGTTCGACAACTGAAAAAGGCCCGCTAAAACGCGGGCCTCTTAATTCCCCGACACCCCGACGTTAGCCAAGGATCGGCAGACTCTGTGATACTGGTCTTTGCTCATGCAAGACCAACGATTGATCAGTGCTCCGTCCGCAGGCTGGCGGCGAAAGTGGTTTCCAGGTTCTCGGGAAACTTGAAGCGGGTAAAGGCGCGGTGGATATCGGCCTCGTTGACGCGGCTACTGGAGTCCTGGAAGCGAATGCCCAAGAGGCGGCCATTGGCAGCCAGAGTGGCGAAGGCGAAGCGCCAGCGCTGTGCTTCCGCCAGACGCTCGCGCAACTCGCGCTCATTGCTGATTTCAACGCCAGCCTGTTTCAGTGAATCCAGGAACTGATCGAAAGACTCGTTGCTCAAGCTACCCATTTTGTTCTCTCTCCTGTCGAAGTTTGTTTTTTGCTTCCCACCCATGGTGCGCATAACGTTCGCATCAGATAGCGGTTGACAAGAAATCGAAGAAAACCGCCCGCGGCAGTGCCAACGACGCGCTAGCGCTCGAAGATTGGCCGCTGCACCTCACCCCAGCCGTACCCCTGCGGCAAACGGAGGCCAGTATCGGCGCCGTTGATCACCGAAGCCATCCCTGGACGGGTGGTCCATCGACTCAGTAGTGCGGTGGGAGATCGTCGTGCGGGTCGCTCTTTTCGGCAGTAGCGGGTTCGTCCCGCACTTGCTGGTAAAGATGGCGTAATTGCTGCTGCAGGAGATCGATCTGCTGCTGTTGCCGATAGACAGTCAGATTGAGTTCCTCGACCAAATCCTCGGCAAGGTTGACCCTGATTTCAAGCTCGGCAAGGCGATGTTCCAAGAAAGACCCTCCCTAATCCGATAGCGCAAAATCCATCCGGCAGCGCTGGTTTCAGCGGCCTACCGCGCAACACTGCCTCACCTCGCCACGACCCTCGGCAAAGTTGGCGCGAGACCTGGCGCTTCGTCTTTCATCGCGTTGACGATCCGCGTCAACGCGTCTACCGGGTAAGTCAGCGGAACCATGGTCTCGCCCACGCGTGTAAATACCCCGACCTGGCGAGGGTTGGCACTGAACAGGACATGGTGGTTACCAATGCCATCAACGTTGAGCCACAAGGTGTCTTCGCGGTCGATTGGTGTGTGGCCAACGATGAATGGTGTCGCCGGGTCGAGCTCGAGGCTCTTGCGAAAACGCTTGACATCGCGCCGGCTGTAACCCTGAGGCCGATT
This sequence comes from Accumulibacter sp., assembly GCF_032229525.1. Taxonomy (GTDB): domain Bacteria; phylum Pseudomonadota; class Gammaproteobacteria; order Burkholderiales; family Rhodocyclaceae; genus Accumulibacter. Next base: position 2,833 of record NZ_JAVTWB010000003.1, read on the forward strand.
GGGACGTTGCAGGCGGTTATTGATCAGTTCACGGACCACTTCGGGATGCTGGTAGATGTTCACCAACATCTTCGTACTGACCTTGATCTTCGGTGCCGCGGCGTGGCAGGCCACGAAGTGCGGGGAAACTACCACGTAGGGCAAGCGACGGTAGAACTCGCCCATGGCCTTCTGATAGACCGCGCCGCGCACTTCGCTCAGTTCCCGGGCCCAGAGCAAGCCCTGCGGAACTCCCTCCTTGGCAAGCTCCTCGGAAAACGAGTCATGGTTGCCACGAACATAAAACACCTGCTCTGGAAAACGCATCTTGAGCCGGAAAATGAGATCCATCAGCAGCATCGAGCTCTTCATCACCCGGAGCTGCCCGTCCTCCTCGCAATGCACGGCATCGCCCAGCACCACCAACGCGGCGCTACCGTCCTCCAGCGCTTCGAGAAATGCGTTCTGAGTCAACACCGTCAGCAGATTGTCGATCTGGGCATGCATGTCGGCAACCACGATCGGGGTCAGGGATGGCGGTAGCGTCAACAATCCGCCAGGCATGCCTCGGTCGTCCGGAGCACGATACACCTCGTGCTGCATCAGTCGATTGACCTGGTTGATCAGGTTCAAAGCCTGGTCGTTCGGCAGAAGTTCGATAGGACCACCGAAAATCTCCCGCAACCGCCGCAACCGGTTCATGCGAAGAGCCTTGGCCTCGTCGGCAACGAGGGTGATGGCTGCACGCTCGTTTCTTCGCTTACTGAAGGGGCGCAGCCGCCGCAACTTGTTCGAGCGGACCACCTTGGCTTCGTTAACTATTGGCGCGATGGTCGTACCAGCGTCGCTCAGATTGCGAAATACCAGCCCATCGCGGCCATAGATCACGGCCAGGTGGTGCACGCCGACGGCCGACGGGTAATCGAATATGGCTTGCTGAACGGGGTCGTCCGAACCCAGAACCAGCCAGTTCTTCGGCGTCAGCCGCAGGAAGCCACCGAGCTGGTGCAGGTGGGTCGCGGGATCGATGATGATGAAGCTGTCAAGCGTGACCACTTCCCCACGCTCGTTCATTCGCGTCTCGGGATAAATCCGAAGGTGCTTTTCCTCCAGACCAAGGGTAATCTCGATCGGTCGCCCTTCGCGGGAAACCCGCACCTTGGTGTCACCGAGTCGATAGGCGTCGCGCAACCTGAGGTGATGGCCGACGCCAAAACCCAACCTGGCAGAAATCGCTTTCAGTCGGGCGAGAGCACTCGAAAACGTGAATCTGCGCCGCTTGGGTGTGACGTCCACGGTAACGCCTGGGGGATCGATAAAGCATCGCGGAGCGCTTTCGATCCCCTCGCGGCTATACACATAGAAGCCCTTTTGATGCAGATATTCGGCCACCTGGCGGAATACTTCCATCTGCGCGGTGCAGATCTCCAGACTCAGCCGGGCGTCTACCGGGTGCGTGCTGTGCCGCGCTCGCTCCGTACGTCGCTGAAAAACCAATTCGGGAGGCGGCAGCAGAAATTCAAAGACATAGCGTCGATACCAGTCGACGGACAGGAAGAAACGCTGCCGAGGCGGCAGGGTGATACGCGCCAGATCGACCGACGGCAAGGGATCACAGTCGAGGAACTCGGGGTCGTAAACCGACATCGCCTTGGGCAGGCCCAGCATCGGAAGGCCGAGATGGATCTCGCGCGGCCTGAACGAGAGCAGCTCGGATCGCCACCAATGCTTCCGGCTGATGTCCAGGTAGCCCTCCTCCGACCAACCGCCGAGGTGCCTGATCATGGTCGTCTTGCCGGCACCGGGAGGGCCGGTCACCAGAATCTGGCGAAACCGGATATCGCGTGGGAAGTCGACCCCTTTGAAGCGCTGCAACGATTCTACAGGCGCAGTACGCGGATCCGGCATGGCCTCGCTTTCGTTCGATCAGAAAAGGAACCGGGCAGCGCCCCGCAGGGAGTCGCCGCCCGGATGGATGTTGCTGACCTAGACGAAGATCGCTTTCAGGATATAGAAAATGATCGCCGCCAGGATAGCCCCGACAGGCACCGTGATGAACCACGAAAGGATGATGCCGCCGATGACTCGCAGGTCGAGCGCACCGATACCGCGGGCGAGACCGACGCCCATCACCGCTCCAACCGCGATGTGGGTGGTAGACACCGGCAATCCCAGACCGGAAGCGAGCACGACCACGAAGGAGGCAGCAATGGTCGCGCAATAACCGCGGGTCGGCGTCAGCTCGGTGATCTTGTTGCCGATGGTGGCCATTACCTTGTAGCCATAGGTCGCCAGACCGATGACGATACCGACGCCGCCGATGAACAACATGAACGGCGTCACCGCCGACTTCGACGAGACCTGCCCGGTCTCGATCAACTGAATCACCGCGGCCATCGGGCCGATGCCGTTGGCCACGTCGTTCGAACCGTGGGCGAAGGCCATTGCCGCACCGGTAAACACCATCAGCGGGATGAACAACTTCTCGACGCTGGCGTAGTGGAAGTCCTTGTCCGCGCGCTCGTCGGTCTTGATACGGTTCATCATCAGCTTGGCGACGATCGCCAGGCCAACGCCGATCACGATCGCCAGAATCTGGCCCTCGGTCGCGCCGAGGTGGATCTTGATGTGCTTGAGGCCTTTGATGATGGTCACCAGCGACACCAGCCAGCCGACCAGGAACGCATAGAACGGTCCCCACTTGCGCGCCTGGCTAATTGGATCCTCGGTGTTGAGAATCAGCTTGCGGATACTCAAGGTGAGCAGCAAGGCGAAGAAGCCGCCTAGCACCGGCGACACGAACCAGCTGGCGACGATCTCGCCCAACTTGTCCCACTGCACCGCGTCCGTGCCGATCGCCGCAACGCCGACGCCGACGACAGCGCCGACGATCGAGTGCGTAGTCGACACCGGCCAGCCGCGCATGGTAGCGACCATCAGCCAGATGCCCGCAGCCAGCAACGCGGCCAGCATGCCGAGCATTAGCAACTCGGGAACCGGCTTGAAGGCATCGCCGTCGATGATTCCCTTCGAGATCGTCGACGCGACGCCGCCACCGGCGAGATAGGCGCCGGCAAACTCCATGATGCCGGCCACGACGATGGCCTGCTTGACGGTGAGAGCCCCTGAACCGACCGAGGTACCCATGGCATTGGCCACGTCGTTGGCGCCGATGCCCCAGGTCATGTACAGGCCAAAGCTATAGGCCAGAATTAAGAATATCGTTTGATGCTGCGCAATAATTTCCATCTTGCACCCTTAAAGGTAGATTTTTCTACTAGTAAACCCGCGAAAGAAAGGCCCCGGGCCGGGATTGCCCGGCTGGTCGAGGGGTTTGCCCACCCTCCTGACGTCCCGTCCTCAGCGAGCGATCAACAAACGCAAGCGGTCGCCGACCTTCTCGGCGTTGTCGGCCAGGTTGCCCACCCACTGGATCAACTGGTACCAGAACATTACCGACACCGGCTTGACGCTGTCTTCCTGGGCGAAAAGAATACCGCTGAGAGCGATGCCCATCAGGTCGGTATCGCTTTCCATCTGGCCCAGCTCGAGAACCATCGCATTGACCCGGTCGACGTCACGACCGCGGAAACCCGTCTCCAGCAGTTCGTCGAGTTCCTCGATGATCTTGTGCGCCTGTTCGCAGGTCTCGACGCAGCGATTCACGAAGCGCGTCAGCGGCTCGGCCATCCCTGGCGGCACTTCCATCTTGCGCTCGACCAGCAGGCCGGCGATGTCCTGGGCGGTGTCCGCGATGGAATCCTGCATCGCCAGCAGTTCCAGCAGATCCCGCCGGTCGACCGCCAGCATCATGCTTCTCGGCAGATGGTCACGCAGATCGTTCTTGAGCGCGTCTGCCTCGCCCTCCTTGACGAAGATCTTGTCCTTCTGGGCTTCAAGCTTCGCCGAATCGTTCTCGATCAGTGCATTGAACAGTCCAGGCACTTCTGCCACGCACTCGCAGACGATGCGCATGTGTTGTTGCATGGGCTTGAACGGTGACTTGCCGAACAGGGCCGCAATCGGATTGGTGGATAACATTTGTCCTCCGCTATGGTTAGTAAGAAACAGTGAAAAATTCTGTTTTTGCAGTGCGCAGGAGCCCCCCTTAAAAGTCTTACGAAGGCATGCATGCGTTCAGAAATATGTAAGCAATTGTAACCCCAAAGGCCCGCCAAGGAACGCTTCAGGGATGGGTTTTTGCTCGCAAGTACAAGAAATTGCGAATTTTTTTCTTTAGGCAAGCTTTTATGCGAGATGCGACTCGGCAGACCGGCAGTGGACCTGGAATAGCCCGAGCACACGCGGGCGAGAGCACCAGCTTGGGGCGTAGGAACGGTCTGCGAAGGGGAGCTTCTGTGTCCGTCAAAGCCGGGGGATGGCCCGCCGCATCCGCCCAACCGGCCACCCCTGCCCAGCTACCACTGCCGCGAACTGATCTGCCGGCAGCGCGTGGGATGGCTGTCGGGTATTTTGCGCCCTGGTGCCAGCCTATCCAGTGAAAGCGCCCGGTCGCGAGGACTGCTCCTTGGCCGCTCAAGCGAGCGCCGGGCGGCCGAGGCCTCGCTTCAGACCTCTCTCGCTTCAACCAGCAGTCATCGCTCTGACCCCGACAAGCCCCTACCGCTCAACACCTTCGGCGCGCGGGGAGCGCGCCCGGAAGCAGCAGCCACCGCGCTGTCGTGCCGCCGCATTCACGACATCAGCTTGCCGCTCGGTAGCGCGCTCTGCAGACTCTCCGCCAAGCGCGAGAGGTCCTGGTAGCCCTCGAGACGGATGCCGCGATTATTCCTGAGCACCAACTGGATATGCCGGAGCTTGCCCCAGCGCTTGAACACGCGTAGCGCGCTCACCTGCTCAAGTTCCAGCTCGGTCCATTTCCCGGCCGTAAAAAACCTCAGCTTGCCCGGCACCCTCGGCTTGCCAGGGATCAATTCCAGGCAGTGATCACGGATCAAACGCAGGTAGCGCAGAAGAAAAAACAGATTGGCCAGATTTGCCGCTCCGAGCATCGAGGCTACCGACCACAGCAGGAAGCTGCCGTAGCTCTCGGGATCCCGCTGGTGCTCCAAAACGACCGTGCCAACGATGGCAGCGCTGAAGAGCAGACCCCAACCAACATTGATCCAGCGCCGACGCTTTTCCTCTGTACTTACTACGAAACGTTCCATCATCTCCCTGCCCATTGTTGATCAATCACCAAGAAATCCCTGCCGAGGGCCCCGGCCGACTCGGCCGACTCAGCTTTCTCGCCAGTTCCCGCAAGCTCGAAAGCTCATAGGCACTGCCATCACCGTTGCCCGCGCGCCTGCATGCAGCATCGGTCAGCCGACCTGCGGATTCCAGCCGAGACTCAGCAGCAGCACAAAGAAACCGGCCAGGTAGCCCAGCGGAATGTGCCAGCCGTGGAGCAGCCATTTCCCGACCGACTTGGCCTCGGAGAAGATGCTGGCTACTGCCACTCCGGCAGACGAACCGAACCATAGCATCGAACCTCCGTAGCCGACCGCGAAGGCGAGAACGCCCCAGTCATACCCCCCCTGTTTCAAGGCCAGAGCGGTGAGTGGGATATTGTCGAAAACCGACGAAACGAAACCCAGACCCAGCGCAGTCTGCCACGACGCCACCGGCAAGCGCTCAACGGGCATCATCGAAGCACAGGCTACCAGCGACAGCAGAAAGATCGACCCCTTGACGGCTTCCGGCAACAGGCTCCATTCGGGCTTTCGCAGCGGCGCTGCAAGCAGCAAGGCGATCCACACCGCGGCGCCGAGAAACGGGTAACTCTCGGCCGATGCCGGGAAGTTGAGGTTAACCGTGACGTTGGTGGTAATCGCGGCCAGCAGAATGAAAGCGACGATCGCAACACGCGCGTAGTCGATGTGATGCGCGGCCTGGAAATCGCGCACGACCGGCTGGTGACGATGCTGCTGCAAGGCTGCAGGAATACCAAAAACGACCAGAGCCACCGCCGCGGCGAGATAGCCGCGGATCACCTCGAAGGGACTGATCCCGGCGATCCACATCATGGTCGTTGTCGTATCGCCGAGCACACTGCCGGCACCCCCCGCATTGGCCGCGGCGACGATGGCGGCCAGATAGCCAGGGTGAAGCTTGCGCCTGAAAACGCTCGCGGCAACCGTGGCGCCGATCAGCGCCGCGGCGATGTTGTCCAGGAAACCCGAGAGAGTCCAGATGATCAGCAGCAGGGCGAAGGGCCCAAGCCAATTTGCCGGCAGCAGCCTCGGCAGCACCTCCGGAACGCCGCTGTCCTCGAAATGACGTGCCAGCAAGGCGAAACCCACCAGCAGGAGGAACAGATTGACCAGCAGGGACCACTCGTGCGCCATGTGCGAAGCGAAGCCGCCGAAACCATCGCCGGTCTTGAAGCCGGTAAAGGCGATCTTGTAAAGCGAAATCGCTACCAATCCGGCGAGCGCAACCTTGAGAACGTGATGATGAAACAGCCCAACGCCAAGCAGCGTCATTGCGAACAGAACGAAATCAACCGGTATGCCGAACACTTCCGGCGCTTCGGCTGCCAGGGCCGGTGACGCCAGGAAGAACAAGAACAAGGCGCCAATCGTCCGCAGGCGGCTGACCGGAGGACTACGACCTATCCTCAACATCACGAAACTCCCCTGTCTTCGAGGGCTCTATGGTAACCTCGCCAGTTCATTTGCTGCGGGTTAGGCGCGTCTTTTTGAAGCAATCTCGCGCCTATAACAGCAGCCCAGCAGCCGCGGTCGTCATTGAAAGCTCCATCCCGACGGAGATGCTCGCCATGCGCAAAGCTCTTGTTCCGGTAGACGGTTCGGCCCCCGCCCATCGCGCCGTTCGGCACGTCGCCGCGCTAGCCGCCATGTACCCGTCGCTCGAAGCGGTCCTGCTCAATGTCCAACCAGAGGTGGACGATTGGGAGGTGCGCCGCGTACTGAAAAAAGAAGAAGTCGAGGCGATGGAAGAAAGCCGGGGCGGCGACACTCTGCAGCATGCCCGCGAGCTCCTCAAGGGGGCAGGTGTGCGCTGTAAGCCGGTGGTGGAGATCGGCCCTCCTGCCGAGACCATCGTTCGGGTGGCTAGTGAACAGGGATGTGATGGTATCGTGATGGGCACCCGCGGCCTGGGAGCGGTGTCAGGGATGCTGCTCGGTTCGGTTAGCAGCCGGGTCCTCCACCTCAGCGACCTGCCAATCACGCTGCTCAAGTGAACACCACGCCAGGCCATGGAGGGGGCGTGGGGTGTTGTTGCGCCCGCGCCCTCGAACCACAAAGCAGTCGAGGGATTTCCGAAGGCGCCGCGTACCAACCAGGCGCCCGTGGGCCGACCGCTTTGACACCCCTTGCCTTGGCGTGCTGACGCGACCCGCCAAGCGGTAGCCGCGCGCGATCCACCGCCTCTAAAGTTGTTCTATTGCTGCCCGTCCATCCATGTCTTGCACCGTGGTGAAACCGGCACCGATCAAGATGCAAGATGTCACTTCAGCGTCAACCACGGTCAAGGCCACCTTGCACCAGTCTGATCGCCGCCGACGCGGTGAACTGGCGCGGGGGCGGCGTCGCCGCCCGTCTCCAGCTCAGCTCACCGTGATCGGCTGACCGCGGCAACGAAACCCACGCGTTACGGAAACCGGTTTGGGAAACGAACGCCGAGGCCAGCGCGATCAACGCTTTTTCTTGTTGCCCTTCTTGCCCTTTGAGGGAACGGCCAGCGAGCCGAGCAACTTCTGCATTTGCTCTACTTTCTGCTGGGCAAAAGCCTGCACGCCAGCGCGGACGATGTCGGACTTGGTCGCCACCCAACCGGCGGCGTTCGACAGTTCGACGCGCAACGCGTCGATTGCCGCTTCCTCGCTCTGCAGCAACTTGACGGAATAGCGCACCAGCTTGTCGCGCTTCTGCTTGGCCACTTTCTCGATTTGCTCTACCGGCCCCGGCTGCCTGGTCGCTGCTTTCGTTGGCTTGACAGCGGTGGCGGTTCGCCTGGTCGCTGGCTTTGCCGTCACGGCCGCCGCTTTCCTGGGCGTCCTGGTCGGTGCTTTCGCAGCCGACCCTGACGTCGCGTCGGCAGAGGCTGCCTTGGCCGCGGGTCTCCCCACGGCAGGTTTGGTAGCCGCCCTCGATGCGGACCGGCGCGCCGGCGCAGCGGCAACGGCACCCTCGGGAATGCCAAGGTCGGGAGTTTCCGTCTCGGATGTGGCGACAAGCGGAACATCGGTCCCTGCCAGACGATCTGCCAGGGAATCGTCCTCCTTCTTCAAACTGGCCCGCAGAGCGGTCTTGTTGCTACTGGTACGCGTGGATGTCGTCATCAATGTTCTCCCAATTGTTTAAGAACGGCTGCGATCAGCTTGCGAACTTCTTCCTGTGCTGCGTCGGCGGCAGGCCCCAGCTGAAATACCGATGCACCGATCACCGCGCTTTGCGCATAGGCATTGCGCTGGCAGAGCATAGCATCGAGGATCGGCAAGGTAAATTCATGTAACAGTTCAAGCACATCGGTAGCCAATGCGGTGTTCTGCACGCGATTGGGAACAATGCATCCGTGCAGCCGGTGGCTCTGCTCCATTCGCGTCAGGATCAGTCGCTCGACGGCCAGCGTAGACCACAGATCGGTTGGGCTTGGCACCGCCGGAACGAGCGCCAGATGCGCCACCGCCAAGGCCGCCAGGGTCGACGGGTGATAGATCGACGGTGGCGTGTCGATGACGACGTAGTCTGCCTCTCGCTGCAGTTCGCCAACGTGCTTGATCAGTTCGAGGCCGGACATCTTGCGTACATCGAGCTGGAGCTCGGAATCGAGCAAAGGGGCCGACTCTGCCCAACGATACGCGCTCTCCTGGGGATCGACGTCGACCAGCACCACCGAGGCTCCGAGCTCGTGGAAACCACCACCCAGTTGCATGGCGACCGTGGTCTTCCCCGCACCGCCCTTCTGGGAGACAACGGCGACGACCCGCCCTAGTGACATTGACATAACACCTGCCTTGTGAGCTGCTTGTTGAGATAAATTCGCATTATCTGGCAATTATGCCATCACCGGAGCCACGGACAAGATCGAATGAGCGCCCACCGGGCCATAAAGTGGAGAATTTTCTGCCTGCTTCGAGAGCGCTGGATGCAGATCGACGAAAGCGCGCCACGCGCTTAAGATCGCCGGGAATCCGTCGTCGCCGCCCGGGCGCTCACCATCCGGACGCTGGCCTGCCCTCGCTCACGAGCGACCGCTGCCCAGCAGCGTTCCGATCTGTGCGTCCTTGTTGCGCCAGATCTGCTGCATCCACTGTTGGAAAGCCTCGCGAACGACCGGGTCAGTGGCGTAGTCACCGCTCACCAGATGCCTCGGTATCGGCAGGGTCTGCACGCGCACCCGTACGCAGTGCATCCTGCCGCACAGAAACGCCCAGAAGCTGGGTGTGCCGTCCGGATAGACGATGGTGACGTCGAGAATCGCCCGGAATTTCTCGCCCATCACGTTCAATGCCAGCGCAATGCCACCGGCTTTCGGCTTTAACAGGTGGCGGTAAGGCGACTGCTGCAGCTGATGCTTGACTCGCGTAAAGCGCGTCCCTTCGCTGAAGTTGACGACACTGGTCGGGATCAGCGCGAACTTCTGGCACGCCTTGCGGGTCGCTTCCTGATCCTTGCTGCGCAGCTCCGGGTGCTTCCTGAGGGCCTCCTCGCTGTGCCGGCGCATGAACGGAAAGTCGAGCGCCCACCAGGCCAGCCCCATCACCGGCACCCACAACAGTTGCTGCTTGAGAAAGAACTTGAGCAGGGGGATGCGGTGGGTCAACAGGTGCTGCAGAACCAGAATGTCTACCCAAGACTGATGGTTGGCGTTGACCAGGTACCAGCCACGTGGATCGAGCCCCTCGAACCCGTCTACATCCCAGTGCGTTTTCTGGGTGAGTCTCATCCAGCCGCTGTTAAAGGAGATCCACGCCTCAGCGATGCGGATCAGGACGGGATCGAGGCGCGATCGAAGCGCCTTGAACGGCAGGGTCAACTTGAGCAGCGCCACCAGCAGCAGGATCGGCACCCAGAACAAGGCGTTGAGCGCCAACAGCGATGCCGCAAGCAGGCCGATCAACGGGGCGGGCAGGAAACTCAACATGGGCGAAGCAGGCGACGCTCAGTAGACGGTCACTGCCTACGGCGAGGCGTCCGCAGGTAGCGCGCCGGCAATCGTGCCTTGCGCTTCGTCCCGCGCGGGCCCGCACGCCTCCGCACTGGGCGGGAGCTGCTCCGGGAGATCCTGCTTCACGGCATCGCTGCTAAGCATGACCCTGCGCGTTGCCGGGGTTTCCAGACTGATCCGACCGAGCACGCCATCGCGATATTCCTGCAGCAGCACCTTCGCCGCCTTCTCGCGATCGGCTTCGCCGCCGCGCATGCGCAGACCGCGGCGCCGGGCGATCGCCTCGATCACATTCACCGCGTCGAGACTCGCGAGCTGATCGACCGGCAAGCCATAGCGGCTGGCCAACAGGGCCGGGTAGCGCGCCAGCAACAGCCCGGCGAGAAAGGTCGCCACTTCCTCGTCGATCATCGCGTTGCGACCGACGGCATTGCTGGCGGCAAGCATCAGGCCATCGCTCGGATAGGCAATCTTCGGCCACAGCAGCCCCGGCGTATCGGTTATCCAATGGCGAATATCGAGTTGCGAGGTCTGCTGCGAGCGGGTAATCGCCGGCTCGTCACCGACCTTGGCGATCTTGCGCTTGAGCAGGACGTTCATCAACGTCGATTTACCGACGTTCGGAATCCCCATGATCAGCATCCGCAAGGGTTTGACGTTGTCGTTGCGATGCGGCGCCAGCTTCTCGCACAGGGTCGGCAAACGCGTCACGTCGCCCGGTTTGCGGCACGACAGTGCGACCGCGCGCACGCCATCCTGTCGATTGTAGTGATCGATCCAGGCTCGGGTCACCTGTGGATCGGCCAGATCGGCCTTGTTGAGCACTTTGAGGCACGGACGTTGGCGATGCAGCCGGAGTTCGCGCACCAGCGGATTGGTGCTGGCCTCTGGCAGGCGCGCATCAAGCAACTCGATGACCACATCGATCGACGCCATCGTCTCGGCCGCTTTCTGACGCGCCGAGTTCATGTGACCGGGAAACCACTGGATGGCCATGCCAAATCCGACTGACTAAAGGCCTGCCATTATCCCACCTGTTGGCGTCTTCTGCCCTTTCCTGCTGCTCCCCCGACCGTCGCCGCAGCGGCCAAAGCGCTACAATGCGGTTTTCTTGCCACTAGAGCTCGGGAAGAACTTGTCGGCAATCCCCGAAATAAGACCAGGGCAGTCGATCGAACTGCTCAAGGAACTGCACATCCTGACCCGCGACGGCAAACTCAATCAGGATAGCCGGCGCAAGCTCAAGCAGGTCCATCACCTTTTCCACTTCATCGAGCCCCTGCTCGCCGAACTGGTCGCCATGGACAGCAGCCTGACGCTGGCCGATCATGGCGCCGGCAAATCCTACCTGGGTTTCATCCTCTACGACCTGTTCTTCAAAGCCAGGGATGACGGCCACATCTACGGCGTCGAGGCGCGGCAGGAACTCGTGGAGCGCTCGCGCGCGCTGGCCAGCCACCTGGGTTTTGCGCGCATGTCCTTCCTCAACCTGTGCGTCGCCAACGCCATCGACTCACCGGCACTACCTGAGCGGATCGACATCGTCACCGCGTTGCACGCCTGCGACACGGCGACCGACGACGCCATCCGCTTCGCCCTTCACAAGCAAGCGCGGTTCATCGTACTCGTCCCCTGCTGCCAGGCCGAAGTCGCCGGCCGCCTACGCAGCAAAAAAAACGATTCCTTCTCGAAAACGCCGCTATCGGAGATCTGGCGTCATCCCATCCACACTCGCGAATTCGGTAGCCAGCTAACCAACGTGCTGCGCTGCCTGCAACTCGAAGCGCACGGCTATCAGCTGACGGTCACCGAACTCGTCGGCTGGGAGCACTCGCTGAAGAACGAGTTGATCGTCGCCAGGCACGCAGGCGCCCCGCGCGGCAACGCCGCGGCGCGCCTGGAGCAAATACTGACCGAGCTGAACCTCGACGATCTGCGTGATCGCTTCCTCTATTGACCAGCGAAGTGAAAGACATCCGCAGCAAGTGGCACAAAAAAACTGCACAGCTGCCGCCGCCACACCAGCAAATAGACCGACAAGGCCCTGCAATGGAAAAATGGATCACCCGCGGCGTTGCCGTACTCGTCGCCAGCGGCAGCACTGCCCTGTTCTGGACTTTCGGCGTGTTTCTCGCCGTGCCCTGGAAAGAGAACCGCATGCTCTCGCTGAACAGCGTCGAGTGGCAGGTACTCGGCATCCCGCTGGTCGTTGGCCTGGCCGTCGCCTGGGGTGCCCTGCACATTCTGGCGATTGCTGACCGGGAAACAAGCCCCAGGCTGTATTTCACGACTTGTGTAGCACTGCTGATCGTCTCGGTGCTGGCCATCTTCGGCGGCATGGCGTGGACCGCCGAGCGCATCGCCTGACGCGACTATCGAGCGAACGCGGTTGCGCGATAGAACTTACCCGTGGTCAGCCGTGGCCCGACGCCGACCCGCCAGTAGCCGGAACAATCTCGGCAGCAGCCAAACCAGGAACGCGACGAAAAGCGCCAGGAAAACGAGCAGTAGCCAGGGATGGGAAAACATCAACCACAAGCCAACCAGCACCAGAGAGTCCTCACCGAGGGAAGCCGCCAGATTGCTGAAGGGCTCCGGTGAGAAATTGATCGCCGCACGGGTTCCTGCCTTGGCGAGATGCGCACCGGCCGCCAGGCTGCCGCCGACAATGGCCATCGCCGTCTGCCACTCAACCCCCTGCCCGCCGAAGGCCATCGCCGCCAGTGCAGCGCCAGCGGGAATCCGAATGAAGCTATGCACGCTATCCCACAGCGAATCGACGATCGGCAGCTTGTCGGCAAGAAACTCGACCATCAGCATCAGCCCGGCCGCCAGCAGCACCCACTGGTGCTCAAGCACCCGCAAACCGTCCGGCAGC
>NZ_JAVTWB010000003.1:15929-21274 GCF_032229525.1 Accumulibacter sp.
CATCGTGCGCAAGATGAGCCATCCGTCGAGTAACTGGTTGGGAAAAAAGGAAGCTTCCGGGCCCCCGCCGAGGATAAAATCACGGGTTATCGAACCCACAACCGGCAGACTATGGCAGTCCCCGGCAAAACCGAGCCATGCCGTTGTGGCAAGCGCCAGCGGGAGCACCTGTCGATCAGTTTGACGGTGCAAAAGCTCCGCGATGCTGGTGACCCCACTCAAACTGGAGTCAATGATGAAGCGAAACAGCAACGACTTGTTGGTTCAAAAAGCAGTCTTTCCGGTCGCCGGTCTGGGGACACGTTTCCTGCCGGCGACCAAGGCCAGCCCCAAGGAAATGCTCGCCGTGGTGGACAAGCCGCTGATCCAATATGCGGTCGAGGAAGCCTACGCCGCCGGGATCCGGGAGATGATTTTCGTGACCGGGCGAAACAAGCGCGCCATCGAGGACCACTTCGACACCGCCTACGAGCTGGAGGCCGAATTGGCTGCCAGCGGCAAGGACGAGCTGATGGCGCTGGTGCACTCGATCAAGCCCGACGACATGGATTGCGTGTATGTGCGCCAGCCGAGGGCCCTGGGCCTTGGCCACGCCGTGCTGTGTGCCGAGCGCCTGGTACGCGGCGAGCCCTTCGCCGTCCTCCTCGCCGACGACTTGATGATCGGCGAACCCCCAATCATGCAGCAGATGACCGAATTATTTGCCGAGCACCAGTGCAGCATCCTCGCCGTACAGGAAGTTCCGAAGGAGCAGACGCACCGCTACGGCATCGTCAGGGGCAAGTCACTGGCGCCCGACCTGGTGGACATCGATGGCTTGGTCGAGAAACCACAGCCGAACGTCGCCCCATCCAATCTGGCGGTAGCTGGTCGCTACGTGCTCACCCCGGCTATTTTTGACCTGATCCGGGTCCAGCCGCGCGGTGCCGGTGGAGAAATCCAGCTTACCGACGGCATTGCCGCGCTGCTGGCCGCCGAGCAGGTGCTGGCCTATCGCTACCACGGCACACGCTACGACTGCGGCAGCAAACTGGGCCTGATGCAGGCCAGCGTCGTGCTCGCCGAGTGCCACCAGGAACTCGGTGGTGACTTCTCCGCCTGGCTGAAGGAACGGCAACAAACGGCAGCGCGGGCGACCGCTGCATGAACTTGGCGGTGTTCCGACATTTCTCGCCGTTCGCCGCCACCGGTGCGACGCGCGGCGGCGTCGATGCTGTGTCGGGGATCGTTGGCGATCGCGATTAAGCCACCCCCCGCCACGGTGGCAGCATGTTGTCAATGTGACGAGGGGTGTCGCGAAAGCGTGGATCGCGCCGATCAGCAGCCAGTCACGCACTGACCCTGGCCATCGAAGGCCATCGTCACCCCACTGAGCGGCAGATGCGTCGGCACCTTGCTGGCCTTCTTGAACGCCGCCGCCTTTGACTCCGGCAGCAATTTACCGCCTTTGGTCGACGGCTCGTTGGCGTGCGAGACGACCACCGACTTCGGCTTGACGAGTTCGTTGATCACGTAGGCGGCGTCCATCGGGCCGGTGGTAAACACATTGCCGATGTTGATCACCGCGAGGTTCGCCTGGTAGTAGCCCCGCACCACCAGATCCTGCTCGGCCGTGATGCCGGTATCGCCCGAAAGATAGGCGACGAGGCCGTTGCTGAAGCGCAGGACGTAACCGGCTGGCGGCCCGACGTAGGCGGTCAGCCCGTTCTTCGCCAGGGCATCACCATGCGCCGGGTCGAGAAACGCCGGGTGCAGGCCATTGCTGTGCGCGGCCGGCACCGTGGTGACCTGTACGCCGCCGACTTTGGCATTGGCGCCGACGCGCACCAGCTGCACCTGCTGCGCGTCGCCGCCAGCCTCCTTGACCTTGTTGGCGAAAAAGCTGCCCATCTCCGAGCCGACCAGCAATTTCGCCTTCTTCGCCACCACGATGTTGACCGTGTTCGAATTCGGCGTGACCTTGACCGAGAAGTCCGGCTTGCCACAGTCGCCCGCATTCGCCGATGGCTGGATCAGGTCACCCAGATGGTCTCCATGAACATGACTCAGGAGCACGCCATCGATCTTGCCGAGGCGTGGATCGTCGGGGCCACGCACGGTGCGGCCCGCGTCATACAGGATGCGGGTGCCGTCCGGGTCTTCGAAAACGATCGCGCGATCAAGGCTGCAGAACTCTCCATCGTGACTGCCCAGCGGCGTCAGCTTGACGTTGCCGTCCGCCGCCTGGGCTGCATTGAGGTTGCTGGCCAGCGCCAGCGCAGCGAACACAAGAGTCATCTTCGTCATTCTGTCTCTCCTTCTCCGGGTGGGTAACGCGGCCACGCCGTGCCTGCCATCGCCAATGGCGCCAGCCAGCTTGATGGGCGTGCGTCCCCGGCAGGGTCTCAGAAACCTGCGCTGTAGTGCACGCTGGACGTTTGTCCGGTGCGCGATACGGCTCGGCTAGACGGGACTCTCGGGAAGCCTCGCGTCGGGACGTGATAGTCGAAGAGGAACTCAAACTTCCGTACTTTACCCAATGACATCCGGCATCGGGAAGGAAGCGAACGCGATCATTCAGGCTCTGGCAATCACGGGCAGGTCCCGGCCAGAACGCTACCCTGCCGCGACCACGTCTCTGAGGATCCGGAAAGCGTGGTCTGGCACCGGTTGGTGACGCCAGGTGAAGTGATAGAGGGCGCGCGGAACTTCAAGTCTGAGTGGTTTGGCCAATAGGAGCGTGACAGGAGGTGGTGTAATGCTAAAACTGACCCCATTGCCAAGCCCTTGCAGCACTGGGTTCGCCCTGCGGTTACCCTCAACGCACAGCCGGCAAACTGAGCACAAGACGAATCAACTCCTTCTGATCGTTGGTCCGCGTCTTGCGCAGTGCATGCTGCAATTGCGTCCTGGCCGTGCAGCGTTGAATACCCTGCCCTTCCGCAAACGCGTCGAGACAGTCGCCGTGCGCCAATGAACGCGCCAAACGCGCTTCCGCTGGCGAGAGGCCGAAGAACTCCATCAATTGTCGTGCCGTCGCCAGCCTGTGCCCACCCCGCTTGGCGACGAGGCATAGCACCACTGCCGACGGCACGGCGAGTGCGGGCGCTTGCGCACCAGCCATGATCGGCACGATGGTCAGGTACGCGCTACCGTGGCCCGAGCAGGAAGTGGTCTCGGAGCAGCTCATCACCCTGCGGCTGACCGCAGCCTGCAACGCCAAGCCCAGAGCGGCGTCCTGCCTTGGGTCAACAGCATGCAGATGACCCGCCAACTCCTGTAGGCAATCCCGTGCCGCCAGGAAGGCGACGCCCTGTCGGTTTGCCTGCACAATTTTTCTGGACGCCGCCAGCCCGAAAACACCCAGGTTGGAATAATCGAGCATCGACTGGCCAAGCTGCTGCTGCGCTTCCCTGCTTTGCAACTCGAACATGAAGCGGCAGGCTAGCCTCAAGTGCGGCGCCAACCACCTCAGGTACGACAATTCGGCGGCCGAAAATGGCCCATGGTCTGACGCACGAACCACGTCCAGCTGAGCTCGCACGCCATGCGCACTGAACAAGGGCACCGTCGCCGAGTAGCGACCGCAGTGGGGAACAAGATAGTCCCGGAAGAACTCGCTGCCGCGAACAAAATCGTCATCGAGATAATGATGGCAAGCGGTGACCGGTCCCGGAAGCCCATTCCTGAACTCCGTACGACGCGGATCCATGCCCCCGAAATAACCCTGATAGCTGGCCAGCGCCTCTTCCTTGCCACAACTGATGATTCCCAGACGGTCAACGCCCAACTCGTCGTCCCAGGCCTGCAGATGATATACGTCGCCATTCACCCCCTCGCAGACGGCCTCCAGCACATCGGGCCAACGATCCGGTTCCAGCGAAGCCGCATAGATTGTCTCCAGCAAGCGGTCGTACTGCGCGAGTTTGCCCATTTTCTCTCCCCCCTGGGAACAGGCGTGACGCCGGACGGCGGTGAACGACACGGAGGGCAACGTGCTCAACACATCATCCGTTTGGTGGATTCCCATCGTGAGCCGGTGTTTATAACATGCGTCCACTTGTCAAAGCAGGTGAAACCGACCAAATAAACAAAATCAATTTCATATCGCCTAGTTTTTTCTGACCAAATCCCGTTTAGGCTTCCTTGACGCTCACGGGATACAGACACTATAACTTCAATTCTTCTTTCTGCGAGCACTTGGCCAGCACTGTGCAGGCGGGCAAGAGTAAAAACCTGGCCCCACTTGCAAAGTGTCCACTTTGCGGTGTTAAAGAAAACAGGTACATGCTAGACGTATTTTTCACGAAATACATGAATGATATTCACACAGATAAAATCTTTGACTAAATATTATTAGCGTCAAAATTATTCCAACCGAGCGCTCCCCACGCACAATATGCTCGCGAATATTAATCATGACGTAAATCTCGCTGACGTTACGTCACTTCTGGAGAGAGTGTTTAAAAAAAGACCGACAAAGAGCTACAGGCCTTTGCGCTACCAGTTGATACCAACGTGGACGAGAAATCGATTCTAAATGAAGCACAAGTTTTATAAAAATTACTAATCAACAACGTCAAAGCAAGCGTATAAACGTTGTCACTTTTGTCGATGAACAAAAATGATGATTTCACCTCGATTGCATGCATGGGGCAATTTGCCAAAGGTCTCGGCCAGTTGAAAGAAAACCCCTGCCACGTGGCGTGTGATGCGTCGGCTGTCAATTGATCAGCAGCTCCCTAACACATTGGAGGATAAATAATGAGCGCCACCGAGAGAGAAAATAGAAAGGTTCCCGCCGGCCACGGCGCAGGGCTTCGGGGCGATTCGACTGTTGCTCGTTCGTCCCTGCACACAGGCAGCTTTGGACGTCTGTTCCGTTCGCTTCCCGCTGCGGACTGGCCGCAAGAAGCGCTAGAGCGCCTAGCGGCGGCAATGACTGCCAATCCCGAAACAATAAATGACCTGCCGGCTGCCGCGATAGAAAAGGGGAATGATCCGATTCACGACGAAGAGGAAAATACCGGTATCCCTGCTGGCTATACCTATTTTGGTCAGTTTATCGACCACGACATTACCTTCGATCCAATGTCGAGCCTGATGAAGCATAATGATGTCAACGCTTTGGTAGACTTCCGCACCCCGGCGCTGGATCTTGATTGCCTGTACGGCCGCGGGCCAGATGATCAGCCGTATATGTACGATGCCGATGGAAAAAAATTCCGCCTCGGGAAGCCGTTAATGGAAGGCACGCGGCGGTCGGCCGCTCGCGACGTGCCCCGGTTCGACGACCCATTTATGGCTGGCGCCAAGCGAGCGCTGATCGGCGACAAGCGGAACGACGAAAATGTCATCGTTTCACA
>NZ_JAVTWB010000004.1:0-3576 GCF_032229525.1 Accumulibacter sp.
GAGTTGTGAATCCTGTGGCACGGGTAGCAAGGCACCGGAGCCTGTAGCGCCGCTGTATTGCTCCAGTCGCGCGTCAGGTTTTGGTGCGAACTGTGCGACAGCATGACCACTTTTGGCATGTCTTCCATCGCCACCGCGTTCGCGAAAACGCTTTCGGTAGCGACAACGGCATCGGCGAGAAGCGACAGCGCCAGGGACAGGCGCAGCGGGAACTCCATGCCTGCAACAATTCCGTATTCTTCGCCATGCCGTTCAACAAGGTCGAGGTCAGGCAGGTGCTTGAGGTCGCCGACCATGACGGTATAGACGCCTTCGTCCGCCATGATTTCCATGAAGCGCTGCGCGTGCGGCCATGCCTTGAACGGCCCCGATCCAGTCGGCGAGAGCAACACCATCGGCCCTTTAAGCCTGTCGCGGAATTCCTGCGCCCACTTCATTTCATTGACGGTTGCGTAGAACTTTTGGCGGTTTTCCGATCCTTCAGGCAACTCGGCATAGTCGTGCACCATGTCGAGATAATTGGCATTCATCAGCTTGTGACGAACCTTGGCAGGAAGGTAAAACTCCGTGCTTGACTGGTGCGGCAACAGGCGCGTCTCGACGCTGCCAATCAGGTTGACCCACTTGTCGAACTTCGGAGCTTCATTAGCCCAATACTCAATCAGTTCGTCGTCGGACAGGATGCCCTGCGGCATCGTGACGATGCGCGCGATGTGCGGGTCATGGCGCAGCATTTCCTCGCCGTTGGCGGCGACGTAGGCGGTTACTTCATAGCCGGCGTCGTGAAGATGAGCGGCAACGGAAGCGGCCCACAAGGCGTCGCCATTGCCGCCAACGCGGACGATGGCCGCGCGGCGATCTGCGCGAGCTGCGCTCCACGGTTCGGACTGCCCGGCGCCTTGCGCAGACTTGCGCAACACCAGCAAAAAAGAATACTCGTTGCCCTCGTCGCGCGTCTGGTTTTCGACAAGCGCCCAGTCGGGGAAGGCAAGGCGGAAAAAGTCCACGATCTGGTCAGGATCGAAGTCGTGCTTGTGATCGGGGTTGCTGCCTGGCTGACCAATGCGCGGGTATAGATCGGCGTGCGGCAGGTACAGCACCAAGTAGCCGCCGACCTTGACCAGACGCCACCATTCGCGCAGCGCGGCCTGCCAGTCGGCGATATGCTCCAGCAGGTGAGCGGAAAATATTGAGTCGGCGCTGGAATCGGCGAAGATACCGAGGCGTGTCGCGTCTTTGACAACGATATCCGGACGCATGGCGATTCCGAACAGGTCTGTATCCTTGCCGCTGTCGATGCCGATCAGGTGCGGCCAGACCTTGGCCGGGCCGCAACCGATATCAAGCCCGCCCTTCGCCAGGTAGGGCAGCACTTCATAGCGCACCTTGGCGGATTCAAAACCCTGCGGACCGTTTGGCGACCAGACCATTGCTTCCTTCATGCGCCGCTTCCAGTTGGTCAGCAACGCTTTGCATTAAGGTGCCACCAGGCTTGTGACCTGGCGGCAGTGGGTGGCGGGGAGGGTCGCCACCCTGTGGGGCCGTTTAGCCTGCCAGCAAGTCCTCGATCTTGGCGAAGCACGCTGGCTGGCGGCAACCGAAGTCGGCGAACTGGTTAAGCGTGATCTTGACCTGGCCGGTATCGGCTTTGGTGTAGGGATCAACAGTCACATCCGGCGCGCCGAACAGGCCAATGGTGGCCATGCTCCAGTCACTGCCGAAGATCGCCGCAGAGCAGACCGTGGTTGAGGTCCCCTTCGTCAGGTTGCTCGGCAGCGTGTTGGTCACGGCTGCGCGGTAGCCATTTACGGGTTGCGCGGAGTTTTGCCATATCCAAGGAAGGTTCGTTCCCATCTGCGTCTGCTTGGTCTTGCCGCGCGTCTTGGTGTTGATCGCGTAGCCGGCCAGGCGGTCCGGTTCGGCATTGGCAACCGCGCAGGCGGTTTCCAGATCGACAAAATGCGACCATGCCGGAGCAGCGCCATTGGTTCCGCCAACGACGGTTCCAATACTGGCGGTGTAGCGCAGACCAGTCATCTGCGGTGCTGTGCCAGTGCCATTGAAGCACTGATTCTCGATATGGACAGCGGTTGACATAACGAGGTCGTCGCGGATCATCGATTCGAGAGCGACGGCGGACTGAATCAGCGCCTGCTTGGAGACTTCGACATAGGCGCTGGCGCGCTTCGGAGAGAGCGTGACCTTGGCTGTCGTCGGGTTGGTCTCGGAAGCCGACCCGATTTCAGACAAGGTTCCGATGGTAGAAGCAGTGATTTTTCGCGGCAGGTCGACGTTGCCGGTGAGTCCGGACAGGACACGTGCGCCGAGTTGGCCCATTACCAAATTGTTGCGCAGCACGTCGGTGAAGAGGTCGCCGCGCAGATCGGTGGCAACAAGATTGCCTGCTTCCGAGCCGGTGCCCACGTTGAAGTCACGCTTGAAGACTTCGGGAGGAAGGTAGAACCCCTCTGGTGCGCGTCCCATGATCTTTGCTGTTGCTTCCGAGCATTCACGCTCGAAACCGGCTTCGCGCCAGTCGCCGAGGACGGCTGCGGTCAGCGCGCGGCCCAGGCTGTAGCGCTTGACTTCCTTGGGCGTCAGGCCGAGCGCGATGGCGCTGGTGTCGGTGTGCTTGGTCTGTATCTTCTCAATCAAAAAGTCCTTGAAGGCTTCTGCTGAGCGGCCGTTGCGGATGAATTCGGCGGCGTCGTTCGGGCCTAGATACTTGGCGTATTGCTCGGCCAGCGTGGCGATGGCATCGCGGCGAACAATTTCAAGTTCGGCCGGCGTCTTTTGTTCGTGTTCCATTTTTCTGTGCTCCAAAACGATGATTCGTGGGGTTTCTGCTTTTTGCTGCGGTTCCGGCCCGGAATCGACGCCAGCCGATTTCCCGAAGCCTGCGTTGACGTCTGCCGGGATAGGAACCACAGACGCCTCGAACGGCGTCCAGCGGGTCACGACAAACGTTGGTGGCTTCTTGTTCTTGCCGCGAGCAGCCGCCAGGCCACTGCGGGCGAACGTGTCGCCGTGTTGGTTGCGCATTTCGCGCTCAAATTCATCACCCGTCAGGGTGCGGATAACTTTCTCGCTGCCGTCTTCGGCGCGCTCGACCTCTTCCAGCTCGTCGATGAAGTAACCGACCGACACCAGCGAACGGATGCCATCTTCGACGTCCTGCTTGATTTCCTGGCCGAGCGCCGAGCGCGAAAACTTGACCGAGCCACGCAGCACGCGGTCCTCGTCGAGGCGGACTGCCTTGATGACGCCGATCTGGTTGGCGGTGTCGTGGTTCAACAGCAGCGGGTGGCGGCCGTCGCCGAGGCGGGTCAGGTCGACGGCCGTGGCGTCATGGCGCAGGATTTCGATGCCGAACCACCTCTCGTAAGGCGCTTCGGTAGAAATGGCGATGTCGAACAGACCTTCCGCGTCTGGCGCGCGGTGTTCGATACTAAGCGTGCGTGTAAATTTCATTGCGATCCTCGCAAGGTGTGCGGCGAGGATGCCCCGAACGCGGCGCGCAGTTAAGGCAAAAAGTGGCGTCTAAAGGGCGCCGAGCATCAAAAGCGTTTCATCATC
>NZ_JAVTWB010000005.1:0-5325 GCF_032229525.1 Accumulibacter sp.
CAAGCCGGAATGCGCACTGCAAGTGAGAGGGGGACGGTCATGACTTTCATGATCTCGGGTATCTCGACATGTCACGACCGTTAGGCCCGCAGATTTCAGGGTTGGTGTCGTTTCGTGGGGCCTGGCCGCTGCTCCCAAGCCAGACCCTTCAGGCATCCCCGTCCCTGATCCACGCTGCCGGCGCGGCGCAGCCCGCCCCGCCGCCAGCCTTGCCTGACGGGCTTTCGCACTGCCGTCGTAAGCCCTGCTTGTGCTAGGCTCTTTCCGGCGATGGCAGGGCGCAGGGCGGCAATTTTTCTGCTACGGTACGCCACCCGGGCTTCAACCACCGGCGATTGAGGAGCGATTCATGAAACAAGACAGTTTTCCGACATTGGTGATTGCGGTAGCGCTGTTGGCGATCCCTGCTTACAGCGGGGCGCAGCAGGCCGCTGCCGCGGCTGGCAAGGCTGCCGCCGTGACTCCCAAGGCGGCCACGGCCGCACCTGTCACCCCTGAGGCTGCCAAGGCCGCCTCAGGGGCCGCCAGCGCTGCCCCCAGCTCCAGCTCCAGTGCCTCTGGCCAGGCCGCCACCCTTAGCCCCGAGGCGGCCACCTCTGCAACGGCCGCCCGAGAAGCTGGCCAAGCTGCTGCGGTCGCTACCGATGCCGCCAAGCCGGTCGGGGCCGCCCCCGCTACGCCAAGCGTAGCCCCGACCCTTGCCCCCGAGGCAGCGGCGGCGCTGAAACGCACCAGCGATTTCCTGCAAACGCTGAAAGCCTTCAACGTGCGCATAGACTCCCGCACCGACGAGGTCCTCGCGTCGGGCCAGAAGGTTCAGTTCGGTTCCCTCGTCGATGTTTCCGTCGTCAAGCCTGATCGCTTGCGTGTGGACGTCGTCGACGACGATCAGCAGCGCCAGTTTTACTACGATGGCCAGTCGCTGGCACTTTACGGCAAGGCGGCAAACTACTACGCGTCGGTGGCGGCGCCCGACACCATCATCAAAGTGCTGGCCTTCGCCGAAACGAAATACGGGATGGCGTTGCCGGTGGCCGACCTGCTGGCGCCGGAGTCTCTGGCTGAGAACGTCAAATCGGGAACCTATCTCGGCAAGGGCCGTGTCCGCGGCCAGTTGTGTGACCACTATGCCTTTCGCCAGGACGACGTCGATTGGCAAATCTGGATCCAGGAGGGCAAGACCCCCTTGCCGAGACGGATCGTCATCACCACCAAGAATGAGCAGGGTGCACCACAGCACCAGTCGGTGCTGAGCTGGAACCTGTCGCCGAAGGTGCCTGACAGCGCGTTCCATTACTTTCCGCCAAAGAGCGCCCGCAGGATCGTCTTTCGCGAGGTGGAAGGCGCGCCCGACAGCAGCGCCACCTTCACCAGCATCAACCGCCAGGCCAACGGCAACGCGAATCGAAGCTCCAGGCCGGGGGCGCCCGGCGTGGCCATCGCTGCCGCGGCGGCGGTGACGGCAGCAGAGGTGGGCTCCATGGGGAGGACGCTTCCGGCGAATTGCGTACCCTACGTGCACCGTGGCCTGACCTACCAGCAATGCGGCGGGGCCTACTATCAACCGCAGTTTTCGGGCGGTTCGCTGGTTTACATGGTCGTGGACCGGCCTGGGTGATCGCCTTTGCCGAGTCGCGGCGGTCCTGAGAGGATCGGGTCTTGTGACCCGGAGGGCCGCCTCCTGACGAGGCGGCTCGCCAGTTTGCCGCGGCAAGTGCAGCGGGACGGGTGTGGCTTACCGGCGCAGGTTCCGGAACGTTTCAGGTACCCTGACGTAAAGCATCGACGATCAGCACCCGCGACGCCCGCCGCGCCGGAATGATCGCCGCCAGGCAGGTGGCGACGAAGCCGACGGCGCCGGCGGTGAGTACGTCGACGGCAGTCAGTCGAATGAGAGCCGTGTAGCCGATGTTGGCATTCGGTGGTGGCGGCATCGGGATGCCGATCGCCGAAATCAGCCAGGCCGACACGCTGCCCAGGACGATGCCAAGGACGGCGCCAGAGACGCCAATCAACACACTCTCGGCAATGATCAACTGAAATACCCGCCCGGGGCGGTCGCCGAGCGCCAGCATGGTGCCGAACTCTCGGGTTCGTTCAAAGATCGTCATGTTGACACTGTTCACCACGCTCAGCAGGACCATCAGCAGGATGATCAGGCGCAGCACGCCGAACTGACGGCCGTAGAGATCTACGGTCTTGTCGTAGAAGTCGGATAGCTCGCGCCAGGATGCCAGTTCGTAGCCTCCCGGGCCGAGTTTGCGACTCAGTGAGGCCTGCACACGCTCGGTGTCTGCCGTCTCGTTGAGCAACACCACCATCACATGGGCTGCCTGGGTATCCATCAGATTCCGTGCTGCCGCCAGCGGTATGCGAACGGCGCGGGCATCGAATTCCTTGGAAAAGCTCTGGAACACGCCGATCACTTCGAAGTCGAGCGTATTGACCGCTCCCTCGGCCAGGCTGATGATCAGGTTGGCGCGGTCGCCGGCCTTGAGGCCGAGCGTTCTGGCAACACCCTGCCCGAGGACGATGCCGTCGTGGTCAGCGTCCGCCAGTGGGCGGCCCTCGATGAATTCCAGGTGGCTGCCGAGAATCGCTTCGCCAGAGGGTTCGACGCCTTCACCAATGATTCCGAGGTCACGCTTGCCATTGTTGATCATGCCGGCAAAACCCAGCCGTGCGAGTACCAGCTGGGTCCCCGGCTGGGTGAGGATCTCCTGTTTCAGTTGGTCTGGCTGTTCGATCAGATAGTGTTCGGGCGCGCGCGTTCGACCTTCGCGATAGCCCTGACGCGCAATCTGCAGGTGACCGGTCTGGGAGTGAATCAGTGCTTCACTCAACTGCACGAAGATGTCCTGCACGAAGCCGCCTGCGAGAATCAGGCCGGCGACTCCCATGGTGATCGCTGCCAGCGTCGCTGCTGAACGCAGGCGCTGCCGAAGGATATTGCGCAGGGCAAACGACCATTCGCTGGGGAGTCGTGCGTTCATTGATTGTGCCGCAGAGCGTCGACGATATTCATGCGGCTCGCTTTCCACGCCGGCATGATGCTGGCGATCAGGGTCGCCATCAGTGCGAGAACGAAAGCTTCCGCAGCCAGCGACGGATTGACCAGGATCTGCCCGATGAAGCCGTGCGCCATCCCGGGGGGGGGTGGCATCGGGATGCCGATGGCAGAAATCGACAGCGCCAGGGCATACCCCAGGGTCACTCCCAGCAGTCCCCCAAGCAGGCCGACCAACAGGCCCTCGATGATGAACATGCCCATCACCTGGCGACTGCGCAGGCCGATCGCCAGGCTGGTGCCGATCTCGGTGGTGCGTTCGAGAACACACATTGTTTGCGTGTTCGATATGGTCAGGATGATGAGCAGGCCGATGATGTACTTGACGACACTGACCTGCTTCGAAAACAGCGCTACGGTCTTGTTGTAGAAGTCCGCCAGGGTGGTCCACGGCACGACTTCCAGCTCCCTGGTATCGAGGGTGCCCCTGAGGTACGTGGCGGCGGCAGCGGTCAGCGCGGTCCTGTCGAGCAGGACCACCCACGAAGTCGCGCCATCGACCTTCATCAGCTTTCTGGCGATGGACAACGGCAAGCGCAATGCGCGGTCGTCGTACTCCTTGGAAGTCGTGGCAAATGTCCCCGCGACCTTCACCTCCACCGCGCTGACACCACCGTTGGCAGCGGTCGCCAGCAATACCACCGTGTCTCCGGGTTGTGCGCCCATGCTCTTCGCCAGGCCTTCGCCGAGGACGGTGGCGGATTCCTTGGCGGAGGTCAGGTCGCGACCGCTGACGATGTTGATGCTGCTGCTGAGGAGCCGTTCTCGTTCGGGATCGACGCCGTCGCCGATAAAGGCGACCGTCGTTTCGCCACGACTGATCAGGCCGCTGAAGGCGAGGCGTGGCGCCAGGCTGGCAAAGCCGGGCGTTTTCTCGACCTTCCGTTGTTCGGGTGATTCTCCGGGCAGGAGAAAAGCATAGGGATCGGCGATGCCCTTCTCGAAATAGCCGGGACGAACGATCTGGATGTGGCCCAGCTGCGAATGGATCGTGGTTTCCCGCATGTCCTGAAAAATGAACTCGATGAAGCCGCCGGCCAGCAGAAAGGCCATGATGCCGAAGGCAACGGTGAACACCGCGACCAGTGTCCGTCGCGGGTTGCGCTGAAGATTGCGGATGGCGAGGCGACCATCGCGCAGCAGGTTACCTATTGGCACCGGGAGTTCTTTGCCTGTAATGTTGGAGCAGGAGCTTGGTCGGCTCGCCGCTTGCTTGTCTGGAATTATCGGAAGCACCAGCCCTGCTTGGCGGCGAGTCTCCGGAAATTGTGGCGTTGAGGCTGCGTGCCATGCCATGCTGGGCCGCTTGGACTGCCGGGGGCGGTTCGGGACTGATACTAATTGCAGAGGGGTGATGGTGCAAGCTTTCGACTACGACCAGGCGTTCTCGCGAAACGTTGGCTGGGTGACCGAGGAAGAACAGCGGCGCCTGCGCACCGCGCGGGTGGCGATCGCCGGGCTGGGCGGCGTTGGGGGTTTTCACCTGCTGACCCTGGCGCGCCTCGGCATCGGCCGCTTCAACATCTCCGATCTCGACGTTTTTGAGGCGGCCAACTTCAATCGGCAGGCGGGCGCCTCGCAGGCCACGGTGGGTCGCACCAAGGTCGAGGTGCTGGCTGAAATGGCACGCGACATCAACCCGGAGTGCGATCTGGCCCTCTATCCGGACGGCGTCAATGAGAACAATCTCGAGGCATTTTTCGCAGGCGTCGACCTCTACGTCGATGGTCTCGATTTTTTTGCTTTCGCCGCCCGCGAACGCGTTTTTGCCCATTGCGCCGAGCGCGGCATTCCGGCGATTACCGTCGCGCCGCTCGGCATGAGTGCCGCGTTGCTCAACTTCCTGCCCGGTAGCATGAGCTTTGAAGACTACTTTCAGGTCGCTGGTCGGCCGGACCTCGAGAAGGCCATCCGCTTTCTCGTGGGCCTTGCCCCCGCGCTGCTTCATCGCACTTATCTGGCGGACCGGACGCGCGTCGACCTCAAGGCGCGCAAAGGGCC
Organism: Accumulibacter sp.; assembly: GCF_032229525.1. Taxonomy (GTDB): domain Bacteria; phylum Pseudomonadota; class Gammaproteobacteria; order Burkholderiales; family Rhodocyclaceae; genus Accumulibacter. The sequence continues at coordinate 5,069 of NZ_JAVTWB010000005.1, forward strand.
GTCTACACCGATGGCGTGCATGCTCTGCGCCGGTGTCGCCGGCAGCGAAGCGCTCAAGATCCTGCTTCAGCGCGGCAAGGTGCTGGCTGCCCCGCATGGCGTTCAGTTCGACGGCTATCGCAACAAGCTGGCGCGGACCTGGCGACCGGGCGGCAACCGCAATCCGCTCAACCGCCTGGCCATCGCCATCGCCCGCCAGCAACTGGGAATCAAGTGAGATGGTCGCGCTGAGCCAGGAACAACAGCAGTTCATCCTG
>NZ_JAVTWB010000005.1:5425-21000 GCF_032229525.1 Accumulibacter sp.
CTGGGAATCAAGTGAGATGGTCGCGCTGAGCCAGGAACAACAGCAGTTCATCCTGCAAAGCGCCATCCTGGCGCCGTCGGCGGATAACCACCATCGCCTGCGTTTTCAACTGAGCGACGATACTATCCGCATCCGCCATGTCGGGCAGCAGTTGCCTCCCGAGGGTGGCTACAAGCGAGTCCTTGCCCTGTTGTCACTCGGTGCTCTGGCTGAAAACCTGAAAATCGCCGCCACTCGCTTCGGCATGGCGACCGAAATGGGGTTAGTGCCCGACCCGGCGCGACCGGATCTGCTGCTCGAGGTCCGCGTCCGGCCCGATGGCGTGCCAGCCGATCCGCTGTGGCAGACCATCCCGCTGCGGCACACCAGCCGGCAACTACGTTTTCGCGGGCCGGCGATGAGCGACACCCAACGCGCCGAACTCGCTGCCGCAGTGCGCGCCTATCCCGCCAGCAGCCTGCTCTGGCTGGACGAAGGTGAAAGGCGCCAGCGTGCGTTGAGTCTGATGCGCCGTGCCGAGACCGAGCGCTTCCGCAACCCGATCCTGCACCAGGAGCTGTTCTCGGCCATCCGCTTCGACGTCGGCTGGCACAGCAGTTGCGCGGAGGGGTTGCCGCCCGGCAGCCTCGGCGTGGAGCCGCCACTACGACCCTTCTTCGCCATGCTGCGCAATTGGCGGGTGGCGCGCCTGGCCAATTTGATCGGGGCGCACCAGATGCTCGGCATCCGCTCGTGCTACCTGCCTTGCCGCCTGGCGCCACATCTGGGATTGCTGGCGGTAAAGAACCCCGGCAGCGAGTCCCTGTTCGACGCCGGGCGATCGTTCCAGCGCTTGTGGTTGGTCGCGACCGCACAGGGTCGCGTCCTGCAGCCGATGCCGGCTTCGGCGCTCTACGCCTGCCCCGGTGCGCCGGCAGAGGGCATCCCCGGTGCCTTGCAGCAGGGCCTGGCGGAAGGCTGGAAAGGACTACTGGGTGAGCTTGTCCCGCTAATGCTGTTCCGGATGGGCTCGGCCACCCGGTCGCCAGTGGTCAGCGGGCGGCGGCCGTTGGTGGACTATCTCGAGGGGGCTTGAGCTTCCCCTGGTCTGCGGCGCAGGCGTGGCGGCGGGCGGGATCAGGGCGATGGCCGCCCAACGCTTGCCGTGCCGGCGGGCCAGCAGACTGAATCCTTTTTTTCTTGGTGGCAGTCGTGTTCCGACGCCGGCGCCATCGCCAGCCTCAGTAATGGCATCAGCAGCACGCTGTGCCGGTCCTTCGCGGTTGCTGGCCCGTCTCCGTCTTAGTTGACTCCTTGCCGCCTGAGGTGGCCGGAGGGCGTCTACGCTGTTGGCTAGCATGGCGAACTCCAACCACGCAAGTTGTTTTGCGCGACGCTGAGTGTCGACTTTTTTTACACTTGCGCCTCGCGGACAGCAGCAAAACGCCGGTTTTTCGCTACGTGAAAAATAAATATGCTGCATTTTCAACGGGATAAAGTGCAATCACATGAGCTGGCATAACGATTGCTTTACTATTGCCGGGGACGCTGCATCAAGCGAGCTCACAAATTAACCAGGAGATACACAACATGAAAACGCTTAAAGTTTCGGTGATGGCAACCGCGATTTGCGCGGCAATGGGTTTCGCGGTGCCAGCCTCTGCGGGGCCTTCGGTAACAGGTGCCTTTGTCAACGGTCAGCAGCAATGGTCCGATGACAGCGGCGAAATCCTTATCGACGTGGATGGAAGCGGCGGTATTAGCAAGGGTGACTATTTGGTGGGCATCGTTGGCATGACCTCTTTCCCGACTTCGGGCGTGGGCGTCAACACAGTCACCCAGCTGACGGCAGCCTTCGCGACGGAAGTCCTGTCTGCTCCTTCTGCGCTGCCTGCCCTTGCTTGCGGTAATGCAGCACTTACCAGCTGCGCACTGTTTGAATTTGGGGCGGTAGCACTTGGCTTCAATCACGCGTGGGGTTTGGCCAACGCGGCCCTCGGCGGTTTGTTCACCACCACTTCCTTCCTCGCACCGAGTGGTGGTGCTTTGGATCCGGCCACCGTGGCCCTGTTCATTGAAGACAACCAAGCTGTCCCGACCGCGTTTGATCGGGACGGTGGCACCATGGTGAACGCGTTTAATACCGGCAGCGACGGTACCGTACGGGTCGGTGTCAAGATGGCTCCGGGTGATGCCTGGGCGGGGACTGGTCCGGCACTCTTGGGGCAGTTCTTTTCCGTTCCGTCGGGAACGGGCGTCGGAAGCTTTTCTATTAACGCGACGATTTATGATCAGAATTTCCCCGGCTATATCTTCGCTCCGTTGATTACCGCGAACGGTACTCTCAAGCCTACCAGCGGAAGTCAGTTCGTTGTTACCGACGACACCACCTTTGAGGTCAACATCCGCAAGTTGCCAGAACCCGGAACCCTGGCGCTCTTGGGCTTTGGCTTGCTGGGTCTGGCAGGCGGTAGCTTGAAGCGGCGTAAAATGTCCTGACCTGGGCTGGACACTGAGTCGTCGGCAGTACCCCTGGAAGCCCCTCTTTTCGAGGGGCTTCCGCTTTTGCGGGGACCAGAGAGGACGACAAGCAGTACGAGGGGAAAGCGGACCAAGGGCGAGCGCTCGCCAGGAGGAACAACAAGCGCGGGTCGAGGAAGCGCAGCTTGGCGTTGTGCCGTCCATCAGCTTCACGTTTGCGCCAGTAGCGCTGCCAGTTCGCGACAGAATGGTGGGCGCAAGGCGCCACCAGTGCGACCGCTACTGCGCTGCCTTGGCGCAGGAACGCGCTGGGTGAGCGGGGGATGCGCGAGAGCTCTCGACAGGCCTCAGTCAGCTGTTGCCAGGGCTGATCCTGGCTTTATCGCCGCGCCGCGTGGGGTTGCAGGCGATCAGACGGTTCTTGGCCAAGCGGGATGGCCGTCGGCCGTGGCCTGTACGGCGACCCCGCTCGGCGGATCGACCTTCAGCAGGCCCCGCCATCACTCCGTGCCGCAGGTGTAGCGCCCGGCGTCGGTCATCAGGTCCCACACCGGCCGGGCGACGCGCTTGATGTTCGGCAGGAATTCGTTGACGTCGCCCAGGCAGGGAATGCGCTGGCCATGATAGTCAACGATCGGGCCGATCTGCTGAAAGCTCACCCCGAAGCGGCTGATGAGTCGATACAGTGCCGGCTCCATGACGGCGTAGCAACGGGTCAGGCCGTGCGTGTGCATCATCCGGAGCTCGGCGGCAAACAAGCCCAGCGACAGGTGCGGCAGGATGCGACGCTCGTCCGGCTCGAAATACATTTCCACGTCGTCCGAGATGCCTGTTGCGCTGCCAGCCTCGCCAAGACGTTTCTTGAAGGCCTTGGAGACCGCGAAGCGGGACAGCTCACCTAAGCGACCTCGCTCCTGCGGATCGCGAACGGCCCGTCCTTCGTCAAAGTGGCAGTGGGTCTCGATGGGAAAGAGGGCCAGGGGAGCGGATCGGTCGGGCAGGATCATTCTGGCCGTCGCCGCGTAAGCAGCGGTGGCACGATGCCTGAGCAGGTAGTGCTGGGAGCGATCGTCGAAGGCGTCTCGCTCGATGCCGTTCGGGTGCTCTTCCGGTCGCTCGAAACCCGTCTCGACGACATACACCTGGTAGCGTAGCCGGAATACTTCCTCGCGCAGGTGGTCGTCGTCCGCGAGCAGCAGCTCGAAGTACTGGTTGAAAGCCGCGCTCAAGTCGGTCGCCATGCTGGCCTCGCAGATCGGGGAAGTGTTCGGGAGATCAGCCAGTCAAGGCTGGAAAATATCTTGACCTCTTGCGCTTGGGTCAAGCCGTGCACCCTGCAGACCCGCGCTACAGGGCTTCGAGTTCGCGCCGGTAGCGCTGGCAGTTGGCGACATAGTGCTCGGCGCTGTGCGCCAGGCGGGCAACTTCCTCCGTACTGAGCTGGCGCACGACCCTGCCGGGCGAGCCGACAATCAGCGAGTGATCGGGAAAGATCTTGCCTTCGGGGATCAGCGTGTTGGCGCCGACGATGCAGCCCTTGCCGATCACTGCATGGTTGAGCAGCACCGAGCCGATGCCGATCAGCGAGCCGTCGCCGATGGTGCAGCCGTGCAGCATCACCAGGTGGCCGACGGTGACGTTGCGGCCGATGGTCAGCGGCACGCCTTCGTCCGTGTGCAGTACCGAGTTGTCCTGGATGTTGCTGTTCTCGCCGACGATGATCGGGTCGTTGTCGCCGCGCAGGGTGGCGTTCCACCACACCGAGGCGTTCTTTGCCAGGCGAACGTCGCCGATGACGATGGCGGTGGCAGCGACCCAGCTCTGCGGGTCGATCTGCGGGTGTCGGGCGCCGATGGCAAAAATGGGCATGGGTCAGCTCTCGTGGTCGTTTTGGATCCGGCATTGTAGCCCCTGCCGGTCTATTGATGGCGCAGGGCGTCGATCGGGTCGAGCGCTGCTGCCCGGCGAGCGGGATAGAAGCCGAAGAAGATGCCGATGCCAGCGGCAACGCCGAAGGCGACCAAGACGGCGCCGCCGGAGACGACGATGGCCATGTCGGTGAGGGTGTTGATCAGCAGGGCGCCGCCGATACCGAGGATCAGGCCGACCAGGCAGCCGGCGACCGAGATGATCAGTGCTTCAAGCAGGAACTGGCTGAGGATGTCTTTCTGGCGGGCGCCGATGGCCATGCGGATGCCGATCTCGCGCGTTCGTTCGGTGACCGAGACGAGCATGATGTTCATGATGCCGATGCCGCCGACCAGCAGCGAGACCGAGGCGATGGCGCCGAGCAGGAGCGACATGACGCGGGTGGTTTCGGCTGCGGAATCGGCGGCGGCGGTGAGGTTGCGCAGATAGAAGTCGTCATCCTGGCCTTCGCGCAGGCGATGGCGCTGGCGAAGCAGGGCGATCATGCTGGTGCGCACCGCCGGCATTGCTTCGGCCGAGCTGGCCTGAACCATGACCAGTCGCACCGAGCCCGGAAAGGGGGTGCCGAAAACTTTGCGCTGGGCGGTGGTCAGCGGAATGATCACGGTATCGTCCTGGTCGCGCCCGTCGAGGTTTTGCCCCTTCTTGCCGAGCACCCCGATGACCAGGAATGGACTCTGCTGGATGCGGATGGTCTTGCCGACCGGATCGTCGGCGGCGAACAGGTTGTCGGCGGTGGTCTGGCCGATCAGCGCGACGCGGGTGGCCGAGCGCACGTCGGAGTCGCCGAAAGGGTAACCGCCGACGATCGCCCAGGCGCGGGCATCGAGGTAGGCGGGGGTAGTGCCGATGACCGTCGCGCTCCAGTTGTTCGGGCCGTAGACCAGCTGCTGCCGGCCTTGATGGATCGGCGCGACGTGACTGACGCCGTCGAGTTCGGCGATCGCCGCGGCGTCGGCGACGGTGAGCGAGGGACCGCCGCCACCGCCGCTGCGCAGGCCACCGGCGCTGGTCGAGCCGGAGATCAGGATGTACAGGTTGCTGCCCATGGTGCTGATGGTCTGCGCCACGGCATACTGAGCCCCCTGACCGATGGCCATCATCAGCACCACCGAGCCGACCCCGATCACCATGCCGAGCATGGTCAGCACGGTGCGCAGGCGGTTGGCGCCCATCGCGTTCCAGGCTTCGCCGAGCATGGCCTTCAGCATGCGGCGAGTGCTCCGCTCGGCGTCGCCACGTCGCTGACGATCCGGCCGTCGAGAAAGCGTACCTGCCGCCGTGCCCAGGTGGCGATCGCCGCCTCGTGGGTGACGATGACGAGGGTGATCCCTTCGCCATTGAGTTCGGCAAAGACGCGCATGATCTCGGCGCTGGTCTGGCTGTCGAGGTTGCCGGTCGGTTCGTCGGCGAGGATCAGTGGCGGCGAGTTGACCAGAGCGCGGGCGATCGCCACGCGCTGCTGCTGGCCGCCGGAGATGCGGCTGGGCAAGGAGCCCGCATAGCCGTCGAGGCCGACGCGGGTGAGCACGCGGCGCGCCCGCTGACGTCGCTCGTCGCGTTCGACGCCAGCGTAGACCAGCGGTAGCGCGACGTTGTCTTCGAGCGTCATCCGCGGCAGCAGGTTGAAACCCTGGAAGACGAAGCCGATGGTGCGGTTGCGCAGCGACGCCAGGGCGTCGTGGCCGAGATGAGCCACTTCGTGACCAGCCAGGACATAGTCGCCACTGCTCGGCGTATCGAGGCAGCCGAGCAGGTTCATGAAGGTCGATTTGCCGGACCCGGACGGGCCCATGATGGCCACGAATTCGCCCGTTGCGATGCTTAGATCGACGCCCCTGAGGGCCGGGAACGGTCCGGCGGCAGTGGTGTAGGACTTGCCCAGCCCGGCGACGCGAATGAGCGGCGGCGACATCAGAACAAGCGCATGCCGACGCTGCTCGGCTTGTCGCCCGAGTTGGCCGGGTTCTCGCCAACCACCACCCGGTCGCCCGCCTGCAGCTCACCGCCCAGCACCTCGGTGTTGCGGTTGTCGGTGATCCCCAGTTGCACGCTCACCGCTTTCAGCGCGCCGTGCTCGATGAGGTGCACGGTGCCGCTGCTGCCAGCGGGTTCGCTGCCTTTGTCCTTGTCTTTGCCGGTCCGCTCGCCGGGCCCTTTGGCGGGCCGCTTGTCGCCGGCTAGCGGCCGCTCGCCGGCGCCCGTGTCGTCCGCGGGCGGTTTGAAACGCAGGGCCGCGTTGGCCACCAGCAGGACATTCTGGCGGCTGGCGACGGCGATGCTGACGTAGGCGGTCATCCCCGGCAGCAGGATGTGTTCCGGGTTGGAAAGTGAAACGCGAACGTTGTAGGTGACGACGTTCTGCTGCGTCGTCGGGTTGAGGCGAATTTGCTGTACCTGGCCCTGGAAGCTGCGTTCCGGGAAAGCGTCGACGGTGAAACGGACCGGCTGCCCCGGCCTGATCTTGCCGATATCGGCTTCGGCGAAGCTCGAGTCGATGCGCATCTCCGAGAGGTCCTGGGCGATCTTGATCAGGGTCGGCGTCTGCAGGCTGGCGGCGACCGTCTGCCCGAGGTCGACGACACGGTCGACGACGACGCCGGAAACCGGAGAGCGGATCGTCGTGTAGCGCAGATTGACCTGGTCCTTGTCGGCCGCCGCCCGGGCCTGGGCGAGCTGCGCCGCGGTAGAGCGGCGCGCCTGCACCGCCTGCTCGAGTTCCTGACGCGAGACGTATTCCTGTTCGAACAGGGCTGTCATGCGGGCCTCGTTGGCCCGCGCCAGATCGAGCGCGGCCGAGACGTTGAGCACGTTGGCTGCCGACTGCCGGGCCTGGGCGGCGAGCAGCGAGTCGTCGAGTTCCAGCAGTGGCTGTCCTTTCTCCACCTTGTCGTTGAAATCGACATACAGCCTGGTGACCGTTCCGGAGACCTGGGTGCCGACGTTGACCAGCACCACCGGGTTGAGCGTGCCGTTGGCCGAGACGGTCTGCGTGATGTCGCTGACGGCGACGACCTGGGTCTTGTAGCGCTGTTCGGGCGAGCGGGCGGCGTTCTGGCGCTGCCAGTAGACGCCGCCCGCGGCGACCGCGACGACGAGTAGGGCGATGGCCGACTTCCTGAGCGATATTTTCATTGCGTTCGAGTCTTGGATGGGGCGCTGACGGAGAGCAGCAGACTGCTGTCGAGAATGCCGATGGCCCTGGCCAGTGCCGCCCGCGAAACCTGCCAGTCGAGCATCGCCTGGATGCGTTGCAAGCGCGCCGCGGCCAGTGCGCTCTGCGCGTTGAGCACGTCGAGAATGTTGCCGACGCCGGCCTTGTAGCGGCCGAGGGCGACGCGCTCGGACTGTTCGGCGCTGGCCAGCAGGTCGGCGGTCGTCCTGATCGTCTGGCTGGCCGTGGTCAGGCTCTGGTAGGCTTCCCAGACGTCGAGGGCCACCTGCTGGCGGGTGTTGTCGACGCGGGCGGCCTGGACATCGCTGCGCGCTTCTGCGGCGCGGACGTTGTAGGTGGTGTTGAAACCGGAGAACAGCGGCAGGCTGAGGGTCAGGCCGATCGAATTGCCGTGGGTCGACAGGCCACCGAGCTCTCCCCAGTTGGGGCCTGCGTTCAGCGAGATCGTCGGCAGCCCGGCGGCGCGCGCGTAGTCGACGCCCGATTGCGCTGCCTTCAGCTCGGCTTCGGCCGCCTTGAGCTCCGGCCGCCGCTGCCGCGCTTCGCTGATCAGCGCGGCGACGTCACGCTCGAAAGTGGCGTCGGGGGTTGCCGATGGAATTTCGTCGAGCCGCAGCGGCTGGTTGGCGTCCAGTCCCATGACCCTGGCCAGCCTTCCGAAGGCGTTGCGCAACACCCCTTCGGCGCGGATCCGGTTGAGTGTCGCCTGTGACCAGGCAGTCTGCGCCTGCAGGCGGTCAGCCGGCGTGCCGGTCCCGACGCGATAGCGGACTTCGGCCGCCGTCAGGCTCTCGCGGCTGGCTTTCTCCGATTCGAGCGCGGCGGTGACCGCGGCGCGCGCCGCCTGGGTGTTGTAGTAGGACTGCAGGGCGTCGAGAAAGACGCTTTGTACGGTGGCATCGAGTGTCGCCGACGCGGCGCTCAGCAGTTGCCGGGCGGCTTCGAGATTGGCCGAGCGGGCGCCGAAGTCGACCAGCAACCAGGAGAGGGTCAGCGAAGCGGAGCGTTGGCTGGCGCTTTGCGAATTGATGGTCTGCCGGCCGGCCGCCAGGCGACCATCGATTCCCGGCAGGAAATCGGACTGCGCCAGTCCGACCTGCGCCGCCTGCACGCGGGCAAAGGACCACACTTCGCGGGTCGTCGGATTTTTGCACAGTGCCAGGTCAACGACTTCGAGGACGCCGTAGACGGCGTCGGCCGGCAACGCCTGGCACGGCAGATAGCTGCTGTCCCGACCGGACAGCGCGAGGGCCGGGCGGGGTGGCGTGATCGCGCGGGTGTCGAACGGATCGCTGGCTTCCAGCGCCGGCAGGTCGGCTGCAAGCACGGCAAGCAGCGTGGCGATCGTTGCGAGGAGGGGAGCAGCGCGGCGGGGCGGCGAACCGGGTCGGGATGTAGTGTTGGCCATTTTTCGCTAGTATAGCCAAGCGCGTGCCAGCCGCTGGTCAGCTTTGCGACTGACCAGTCATTCTGCGGCACGGCATTCTGCCGGACAATGCCGCGCCGCCGGCGCAGCACCGAGCGGGCACCTGCCGTAGGGGTCACATGATGTCCTGGATGGAAACGCTCAGCCTGTTGCTCATGCTCGCCGCCGGCTGGTTCTGGATCGACAGCTTCAAGGCCCGCGAGGCGGGCATTCGCGCCGTGCGCGCCGCTTGTGATGCGGAAGAGCTGCAACTGCTCGACGACACGGTCGCGCTGGGGTCGCTGCGCCCGGGGCGCGACGACGATGGCAGGATGCGCCTGCGCCGCGTCTATCACTTCGAGTACAGCGACACCGGCGACAATCGTCGCAATGGCCATGTCACGCTGCTTGGCAGCGAACTGGTGATGCTGCATCTGCCGCACACGCATCGATCCGGGCTGCGCTTGGTGTCGCCCACCGGCGAGGAGCCGAATCGGCATTTTCCCCACCTGCCGTCGTGAACTATCTGGCCCACGCGCTGCTGGCCGGTGCGGATGAAGATCTTCGCTTGGGCGGCTTGCTCGGCGATTTCGTCAAGGGGCCGCTAGTGCCGGCGCCCCGGGGTTTGAGTGCGGCCGTGGTGCACGGCCTCCGCCTGCATCGGCGAATCGACAGTTTTGCCGATACGCATCCGGCCTTTGTCCGCAGCCGGCTGAGGATCAGCGCCGAACGTCGCCGCTACAGCGGGATCATCATCGACATGTTCTACGATCACTTCCTCGCCGTGCACTGGGCACGTTTTGCGCAACAGCCTCTCGAGTCTTTTGCCGCCGGCGTTTACGCCCTGCTGGAGCGGCGACCCTTACCCGAGCGGCTGGCGCAGATCCTGCCCAGAATGCGCCAGGAGAACTGGCTCACCAGCTACCGTCAGCCGGCCGCGGTAGGCCGGGCGCTCGACCAGATCGCCGTTCACCGCCTCAGGCGAAGCAGTCGTCTGGGCGGAGCGGGGTGCGAGCTGGCGGTGCACTATGGCGAGTTCGAGCGCGATTTTCTCGAATTCTTTCCGGCGGCGATGGTCTTTGCCGAAAGCTTCCGGGCAGTTGGTCAGGGTGCCGTGCGCGAGCCCTGAGGCGCCGCGGGGGTGGCGCCGGCGATGAAGTTATCGGCGCCGTTGGGCTATTTATCGGGTCCTAGCCTTCGCGCGACGCCCGCTTGCGCTCGTGTTCCGTCAGGAAGCGTTTGCGAATGCGGATGCACTTCGGGGTGATTTCGACCAATTCGTCGTCGGCGATGAATTCGACCGCCGACTCGAGTGACAGCGCGACCGGGGGCACCAGGCGCACCGCCTCGTCGGTACCCGACGAGCGCACGTTGGTCAGTTGCTTACCCTTGATCGGATTGACCACCAGGTCGTTCTCGCGGCTGTGGATGCCGATCACCATGCCCTCGTAGAGTCTGTCGCCCGGGCTGCTGAACATGCGCCCGCGGTCCTGTAGTTTCCATAGTGAATAGGCGACGGCTTCGCCCCGTTCGGCCGAGATCAGTACGCCGTTGCGGCGGCCCGGGATGTCACCCTTGACTGGCGCATACTCATCGAAGACGTGGCTGATCAGCCCGGTGCCGCGCGTCAGGTTGAGAAACTCGCCCTGGAAACCGATCAGGCCGCGGGCCGGGATACGGTATTCAAGGCGGACGCGCCCGCGCCCGTCCGACGACATGTCCTGCAGGTCGCCGCGACGATAGCCGAGCGCTTCCATGACCCCACCCTGATGCGTTTCCTCGACGTCAAGGGTGAGCATTTCATACGGCTCGCACTGCTCGCCGTCGATCTCCTTGACGATCACCCGCGGGCGGCCGACTGCCAGTTCGTAGCCTTCGCGACGCATGGTCTCGAGCAGGATGGTCAAATGCAGTTCTCCGCGCCCGGAAACCAGGAAGCTGTCGGTGTCGGCGGTCTCCTCGACGCGCAGCGCCATATTGGTCAGCAACTCCTTGCGCAGGCGCTCGCCGATCTGCCGGCTGGTGACGAACTTGCCTTCGGTGCCGGCGTACGGGGAGTTATTGACCATGAAGGTCATGTTCAGCGTCGGCTCGTCGATCAGCAGCATCGGCAGCGCTTCGGGCTGCTCGGTGGAGGTGATGGTGCAGCCGATCGACAGGTCTTCCATGCCGGTGACCAGGACAATGTCGCCGGCGACTGCTTCGTCCAGGGCCACTCGTTCCATGCCGCGAAAGCCGAACACCTGATTGACCTTCGCGGTCTTCGGTGCGCCATGCTCGAACTTGCCATCGGCATCGGCCTGGCCGTACATCACGGTGACCTGCTGCGCTGGCTTCAGGCGTCCACGCTGTAGCCGGCCAATACCGATGCGCCCGACGTAGCTCGAGTAATCGAGCGCCGAAATCTGCAGTTGCAGCGGGCCATCGATTTCGTCGATGTGTGGCGGGGGAACGTGCTTGAGAATGGTCTCGAACATCGGCCGCATGTCCGCTGAGGGCTCGGCCATGTCGAGCGTCGCGTAGCCGTTGAGTGCCGAAGCGTAAATTACCGGGAAGTCGAGTTGCTCGTCGTTGGCGCCGAGCTTGTCGAACAGGTCGAAGGTATGGTCGACTACCCAGTCCGGTCGCGCGCCATCACGGTCGACTTTGTTGACCACGACGATCGGTTTCAGACCGAGCGCCAGTGCTTTCTTGGTGACAAAGCGTGTCTGCGGCATCGGGCCTTCAACCGCGTCGACCAGGAGCAGGACACCATCGACCATTGACAGCACGCGTTCGACTTCGCCGCCGAAGTCGGCGTGTCCCGGCGTATCGACGATATTGATGTGCACACCCGCGTAGTCGACCGCCAGATTCTTGGCCAGAATCGTGATCCCGCGCTCTTTTTCGAGGTCGTTCGAATCCATCATCCGCTCGGTGATGTGCTGGTGGGCGGAGAAGCTGCCCGCCTGCACCAGCAGCTTGTCGACCAGGGTGGTCTTGCCGTGGTCGACGTGGGCGATGATGGCGATGTTGCGGACAGCACGGGACATGTTGGGTCAAGCCTCTGAAGAAAGCCGATCATTCTAGCACAGGCACGCCACGCTTGCTGCACTGCAAAAATGACGCCTGCCTAGGTCGGCTGGTTGCGCATGAAGTCGGCGGTGTTGAAGAAGGACAGCAACAGCTTTTGGCGAAGCCCGTCTTCGATGCCCACCGACTCCATCGCCAGCAGCATGCAGGCGACCCACTGGTCCCGTTCGGCTGTGCCGATGGCGAAGGGCAGGTGGCGGCGGCGCAGCATCGGATGGCCGATGTTCTGGACGTAGAGATCTGGCCCGCCCAGCCATCCGGAGAGAAACATGAACAGCTTGTCGCGCGAGGACTGCAAGTCGGCAGGGTGCAGGGCGCGAATCGTCGCAAACTGCGGCACCGTTTCCATCAGTTGGTAGAAGCGCTGGCAGAGGCCGGCCACTGCCGCTTCGCCGCCGATGAGGAGGTATGGCGTTTCTTCCTGCACGATGCTGCTCTCCCTGGTCAATTGATCACTGCTTGCGGGCGCCGCGCCTGAAGCAAGTGGCGCCTGTCCGATGCACGTGCATGCCGTCTGGCGCCCTGACCGGGCGCGTGACCGCAAAACGCCTTTTTGTCCGGCGCCGAACGGCCGATTGCAACACCGGGCGAGTCGTTCGGCGGCTTGACGTTAGGCGGTGCTGCAGTGCAGCAAAAAGTGTTGACAATCCCTGCGCAAGGGCTAAAATGAATTATTCGCTGCAGTGCAGCAATTGGCCTCGAGTGGCGGTGATGCCGGGGTGCCGCCTCGATTTCACAACTTCAAGGAGAGTACCGTGTACAACCTAGCTGAGCAATTCACCAAGACCAACATGGCCGGCCTGGAGGCGCTGAAGTCTGTCGTCAATGCGTCCTTCGACGGGATGGGCAAGCTGGCTGCCTTGAACCTGCATACGGCCCGCGCCGTCGCAGCACGTAATGCCGAGAGCTTCAAGGCTCTGGCGGGCGTGAAGGATCTGGCGGGTCTGAAAGCGCTGCAGCATCCGATGGCGATTTCGGCCGTTTCGCAGTCGGTCGCCTACTCGCGTCGTGCGTATCAGATCTGCAATGAATCGTCGAGCGCTGTAACGCAGGTCTTCGGGAGTCAGCTTTCGCAGGCCGGCAGGGGCGCGGTCGGCGCGCTTGCCGAGGGTAAGAAGAAGGCGTCGCCAGTCCTTGATCTTGCCACTGGCAGCGGCAAGATGCTGATGGCAATGGCCCGTTCGGCGTATGCCAACGTCGGCCAGCTTACCGCGCCGGTGACTGAAAAAGCGCCTACGACAGCCGTCACCGTCGGCAAGCCAGTCAAGAAAACGGCCTGAACCTGCGCCTGCAAGCTGTTTGTTCGGGCTGGCCCGTTCAGCAAGACCCGGTGCCATGGCACCGGGTTTTTTGTGTCTGACTGGACGGCCCGTTGGGCCCGTTTGGTTCGTACCGGTGCGACCGTCGCAGGAGAGGGGTATGGCACGCTGTGCCCCCTGACAAGCGAGAAGGCGCAGGCGCGATTTGCCAGAACGGTGCTCGCGGCGCACACTACATCGTTTCGCCAACTGGCGAAGGCTTTTTTTTTGGGGATAGTAGATGACCGATTCGATTCTTGGTTTCTTGCGAGCCAATGGCGAGCAACTCGATGTTGACATCTCCGAGTCGCTCAATATTCCGATCGGGGAGTTGCGCGACGTGGTTGCGCGCCTCGCTTCATCGGGTGACCTGATTTGTTGCCGGGTGACCCGCTTCATCGATGGCCGGAAGATCGAAGGCACCAGCTGCCGGTTATCGTGCGACCCGCCGACCCCGGCGCGCGGACGTAAACCGGGAGTGAAGAAGACTGACGATACGGAAACCAACACCTACTGAGGGGACCCGTTTCGTAGCACCGGCGTAGCCAGCCGGCCTGTTTCCGCCGCGCCACCCGGGAAATCGCGGCTCCTCCGGGTGGCCCCTGCTTAGCTTATCTGAGCAGATGCAGGTGGAAGTGAGCCTTGATGAATTCCTGGAATTTCTCAACCCCCTTGAGGGCGATTTGCAGCCTGCCGAGTTCCATCATGTTGAGTCGTGCCAGCGGAATGTAGTTGTCCGGCTTGCGCCCCTCTTTCAGTGCTTCGACCTGTCCGCGCAGGCGCATCAGAACCAGGAAGTCGAAGGTTTCAGCGACGTTGTCGGCCATTTTCTGGTTGATCACCTTGTCCTTGACCAGCGCTTCCAGGCGCTGGTGAGTGCTGCCATTTAGCTTGCCCGCCTGAATGGCCAGGGCCTTGACACCCTCGGAAATGGCAAAGATGCCGGCCTTCTTGATCTCCAGCATCCCCGAGTGTTCGCCGCCGCTTTCCCCCTTGACCTTGCCGAACCAGCCCAGAGGTGGGGCAAAACGCAAGGTGCTTTCGACCATGCGCATGAGGAACAACTTGTCGCGCCGCACGTGCGCGTACAGCTGTGTCTTGAGTTCGTTTTCGAAGGAGCTGTCGCCGTAGATCGTACGAATGTCGACAAAGGTGCCACAACTGAGGACGTGTTTTGGGGTGGGGGTTCGTAGCCAGCGGTCGAGCTGATCCGTCCACTTGCCGATGCTACGCCGCCATTCCTTGTTCTTGGCCATGATGCCGCCGGGGCAGGGCGGGATGCCAATGGCGATCAGCGAATCGACCAGCACCTGCGAGAACTCCTCGATCTGCTCGACTTCGTCGGTGCTGAGTTCATCACCATAGACGATGGCGTTGTCCTGATCGGTGAGCAGCGTCTGCTCGCCGCGCCCCTCGCTGCCGAGCACGACAAAGGCGAAGCGCGCCGGCAGGTTGGCGAAGCGGTCGGCACGCAACAGCGCAATCAGGCGCAGAAGAATCTGGTCGTTGAGGTGGGCAATCAGACGCACCATGTCGCGGGTGCTGGTGCCGCTGCCGCTGAGATGCAGAACCAGACTCTGGATTCTCCCGTACACCACCTTCACTTCGTCGATATCCTGGGCGTTCTCGATATCGAGGACCAGTTGCTGCGGTGAGTGTGACTGCAAGCGGATGATGTCGCTGTCGGTGATGATGCCGGTGAGCCTGCCCTTGCCATCGACCACCGCCAGACGATGGACCTTCTTGCGCGACATCCGGTAGAGCGCCTCGTAGAGCAGGTCATTTTCGCCAATCACCGACAACGGGCTGTTCATGATCGCCCGGACGGCGAGCGTCGACGGGTCGATACCCGAAGCGACCACCTTGTTGCGCAGATCGCGGTCGGTCATGATCCCGCTCGGCAGCTTGTCGTCACAGACCACGACGCTGGAGATATTCTTCTCGCGCATGATCCTGACGACGTCCACCAGCGCATCATCCGGTCGGCAGGTGACGACGGTGCGCTGGCAGAAATCCTTCACCGGGCGAAAAAACTGACCTTCCTCAGCCATTGTCTGCGGTTCCTTGTTCTTGGGTTTGGTGGCCGGGTTGGGCGGGCGCACGCCTTGGGGGAAAAGCGCCGGACCAGAAGCGATCAATCCGCAATTCTAGCATCGGCGACAGGCGCGGGTCTGTCCAGCCCGCTGGCACGCCCTACGCCATAGTCTTCGCCTGTGCGGGATTGGCGGCTGCCGTT
>NZ_JAVTWB010000006.1:0-3509 GCF_032229525.1 Accumulibacter sp.
ACCGGGTTGGTCAGGCGGTTTGCCGCGGCTTCGTGGAAGCAGAAGGGCAGCCACAGAGACCCCGGTGCGACCGCCGGATCGGCGTGCGCGGTGGCCTCGATTTCGCCACGCCGGGTGACCAGGCGCACGCGCTCGCCGTCGGCGAGGCCGAGCCGACGCAGGTCTTCGTCGCTGGCGGTAACCACCGCCTCGGATTCGAGCGCGTCCAGCGTCGCGCTGCGCCGTGTCATCGCGCCGGTATGCCAATGCTCGAGCAGCCGCCCGGTAGACAGCACCAGCGGGTATTCGTCGGAAGGCTGTTCGTCCGGGGGCAGCAGCGCGGCCGGCACGAAACCGGCGCGGCCACTGGGGGTCGGGAAGCCACTGTCGAAGACGATATCGGCGCCCGGCTGGTCCTCGCCGGCGCAGGGGTAGGTCACCGAGCCTTCGCGTTCGAGACGCTCGCGGCTGATGTTGGCCAGCGAGGGCATCGCCTCCTGCATCTCGGCGTAGATCGCCGCCGGCCCGTCGTAGGACCAGTCGAGGTCGAGGCGGCGCGCCAGCTCCTGGATGATCCACCAGTCCGCCCGCGTAGCGCCGGGCAGCGGCAGGGCCTGGCGACCGAACTGCACCTGCCGGTTGGTGTTGGTCACCGTACCTTCCTTTTCCGGCCAGGAAGACGCCGGCAGGACGACATCGGCGTAGATCGCGGTTTCGGTGAGGAACAGATCCTGCACCACCAGGTGTTCGAGCGATGCCAGCGCCTGCCGTGCGTGGCTGAGATCCGGGTCGGACATGGCCGGGTTCTCGCCGAGAATGTACATGCCGCGAATATCACCGGCCGCCGCGGCGTTGATGATCTCGACGACGGTCAATCCGGGCTGCGGATCGAGGGTGGTGTTCCACAGTTCTTCGAAGCGTTGGCGATTGGCGGCCAGCGAGACCGGCTTGTAGTCGGGCAGGACCATCGGGATCAGACCGGCATCCGAGGCGCCCTGGACGTTGTTCTGCCCGCGCAGCGGATGCAGGCCGGTACCCGGGCGACCGATGTGTCCGGTCATCAGCGCCATGGCGATCAGGCAGCGCGCATTGTCGGTGCCGTGCGCATGTTGCGAAATGCCCATTCCCCAGAAGATCATCGACGCTTTCGAGCGGGCGTAGAGCCGCGCCACTTCGCGGATTGTCCCGGCCGCGATGCCGCAGACTTCGGCCATCGCTTCCGGGCTAAAGGCGGCCAGATGCGCGCGCATCTCGTCGAAGCCGCTGGTGTAGCGGGCGATATAGGCCGGGTCGAACAGCGCCTCATCTACGATGGTGTGCAACATGGCGTTGAGCAGGGCGACGTCGGTGCCGGGGCGGAACTGCAGCGTTCGATCGGCAAAGCGTGCCAGGCCGTGGCGGCGCGGATCGATGACGATCAGGCGCGTGCCCTTGCGCGCGGCGCGCTTGAAGAAAGTCGAGGCGACCGGGTGATTCGATTCCGGGTTGCAGCCGATCAGGATCGCCACTTCGGCGTGGTCGATCTGCATGAACGACGCCGACACCGCGCCGGACCCGACGCCCTCGATCAAGGCCGCGACCGACGACGCGTGGCAGAGGCGGGTGCAATGGTCGACGTTGTTGGTGCCAAAGCCGGTGCGCACCAGCTTCTGGAACAGGTAGGCTTCTTCGTTGCTGCACTTGGCCGAGCCGAAGCCGGCCAGCGCGCCGCCGCCGTGTTGCTCGCGAATCGAGCGCAGCCCCGAGGCCGCCCGCTGCAGCGCTTCCTCCCAGGTGGCCTCGCGGAAATGGGTGTACGGCTTGGCCGGGTCGAAAGTGGCGTCGGCGACCTTGGCCGCGTCGTCGCGGCGGATCAGCGGCTGCAGCAAGCGCTGCGGCGAGTGTACGTAGTCGAAGCCGAAACGTCCCTTGACGCACAAACGCTGGTGGTTGGCTGGCCCGTCGCGACCGCTGACGGCGATGATCTGCTCGTTGCGGACCTGGTAGTCGATCTGGCAGCCGACGCCGCAGTAGGGGCAGACGCTGGGCACCACGCGGTCGACCTGTTCGCCCGCCGCAAGCAGGCCGCTGCCGTCTGCCGCCAGTAGCGTGCTCGCCATCAGTGCGCCGGTCGGGCAGGCCTGCACGCACTCGCCGCAGCCGACGCAACTGGAGTCGCCCATCGCATCGTCGACATCGAAAACGATCTTCGCCGCCGCGCCGCGACCGGCCATGCCGATCACATCGTTGGCCTGGATCTCGCGGCAGGCCTGCACGCATAGCTGGCAGTGGATGCAGGCGTCGAGTTGCACGGTCATCGCCGGGTGGCTGTGGTCGGCATTCGGGGTGGTTTCGCGCGCTGGGAACCGGCTGGCCTGTAGTCCCAATTGCACCGCCCAGTGCCAGAACGACGCGTTGCGATCATGGGCCCGTGCACGCGGCGGCTGGTCGGCGAGCAGCAGCTCCATCACCAGGCGCCGGCTGTGCAGTGCGCGCTCGGAGTTTTCGCTGCGCACCTGCATGCCCGCACTGACCTGGCGGCTGCAGCTCGGCGCCAGGTTGCGCTCACCGTCGATGTCGACCATGCAGGCGCGACAGTTGCCGCCCGGCCGGTAATCCGGCGCCTCCTGGGTGCACAGATGCGGAATGGTCTGGCCCGCTCGTCGGGCGGCCTGCCAGATGGTCTCGCCCGGCAGGGCGATCAGCTCGCGACCATCAAGCGTGAAGCGGACGCCCGGCGATCCAGCTTCGTCACGCATCGCGTTTCCCCGCCAGCAGGTGCTGCGGCAGATACTGCAGCGCCGTGGTGAGCGGATTGGGTGCCGCCTGGCCGAGGCCACAGATAGACGCATCGCGCATCACCGTCGCTAGCTCGCTGAGCAGCGCCACGTCGAGTTCCGGCGCTTCGAAAAGCGCCAGCATCTTCTCGGTGCCGACCCGGCACGGGGTGCACTGGCCGCAGCTCTCGTCGGCGAAGAACTCGAGCAGCGCGTGCACCGCGGCGCGCAGGTCATCGCGATCCGACAGTACGATCACCGCCGCCGAACCGATCAGGCAGCCGTGTTTTTCCAGTTCGCCGAAGTGCAGCGGCCGGTCAGCCAGGCTGGCGGGCAGAATGCCGCCAGAGGCGCCGCCGGGCAGGTAGGCCAGCAGCTGATGGCCGTCAGCCATGCCGCCGCAGTAGTCGTCGATCAGTTTGCGCGCGCTGATCCCCGCCGGCACCTGTTTTACGCCCGGTTGGCGCACCCGGCCGGAGACCGAGTAGCTGCGCAGACCGGCAAAGCCTTCGCTGCCCAGCGCCGCGAACTGCGCGCCAGCGCTGGCGAGAATGGTCGGCACCAGTGCCAGCGTCTCGACGTTGTTCACCAGCGTCGGACGTCCGAACAACCCCGCCTCGGCGACGTAAGGCGGGCGCTGCCGGGGATAACCGCGCTTGCCCTCGATCGATTCGATCAACGCGGATTCCTCGCCGCAAATGTAGGCACCCGCACCACGACGCAGGTCGATGAAGCCTGGGGCAATCAGATTCGCTGCCTCGAGCGCGGCGATCT
>NZ_JAVTWB010000007.1:0-3502 GCF_032229525.1 Accumulibacter sp.
TAGAGAAAGCGACAGATGAAACCAATGCCCCTCCTCGCGATGAGTCTGGCACTCGCCACGGCCACTGCCGTCTCGGCAGCGCAACCACCCACCGCCATCCCTTCGTCACTGATCACGCCAGACAAGGTCGAAACGCGCATCGGCACGCTCGACTTCAAGGACGGCGCGCCGAGCGCCGCGACGCTGGACAAGGTCTACGACAACCTGTTGTTCACGCACGCCTTCAACGCCTTCGTCAACACCTACCAGGGGGTGAACCAGGCGGCGATGCACAGGGGCCTGCTCGCCGCTGGCGTCAAGGACAACGAGATGATGATCTGGTCCGAGCTGATGGATGCCAAGTCGCTGTTCCTGACGGCCAATGCGGACACGGTCTATTTCTTCGGCTTCATTGACCTGACCAAAGGGCCGATGGTCTTCGAAGCCCCCCCCGGTGCGCTGGGCGTGATCGACGACATGTGGTGGCGCTGGGTGACCGATTTCGGCGCGCCTGGCCCCGACCGCGGCCAGGGCGGCAAGTATCTGATCGTGCCGCCCGGCTACAAGGGCCAGTTGCCGCTCGGCGGCTTCTTCGTCGTGCACGCCAAGACCAATCGTGTCGCCGCCTTTGGCCGCGCCTTCCTCGAGAACAACGATCCGAAACCGGCGGTGGAGACGATCCGCAAGCACACCCGGATGTACCCCTACGAAGTCGGTGGTGTCGGCACCAGCATTGCCGAGTTTCTCACTGGCGATGCCCGGCTCGGCCGCGTCACGGCGCCGCCGGCGATGGTCTTCCACGAAGGCACCGGCAAGGTGATGAACACCATTCCGCCAAGCGACTACAGTTTTTACGAACTCCTCGACGAGACCGTTCAGAACGAGCCGGCAACCACGCTCGACCCCGAACTGATGGGCTCGATCGCGGCCATCGGCATCGTCAAGGGCAAGCCCTTCGCGCCCGATGCGCGCACGAAAAAGATCCTGACCGAGGCGGTGGCGCTGGCCAACGCCACCTCGCGCAGCCTGTTCATGAACCCGCGCGACAAGTCCTGGACCTACTACCCCGACTCGAACTGGCAGAACATGCTGTTCGTCACCGGTTCGGAGTTCGAGACGCCGATTCCGGAGATCACGCGCGAAGGCGTCAAGCCCTTCCCGCCCACCGGCTACCGCACGCTGGACGCGCGCAGCGCCTTCTTCTACGGTGTCACCGGTATCACGCCGGCGATGAGCATGCGTTTGCCCGGCATCGGCTCGCAGTACCTGTGGACGATGGTGGACAAGGACAAGAACTACTTCGACGGCGCCAAGACCTACAAGGTGACGCTACCGAAGGACATTCCGGCCGAGAAGTTCTGGTCGTTCACCTTGTACGACTTCATGACGCGCTCGATGCTCGACACGCCGCAACGCTATCCGCGCGCCGGCAGCCAGAGTTACCCCTCGCCGGCCGCCGAACCCGATGCTGATGGCTCGACGACGGTGTATTTCGCCCCCGAACAGCCCGACGGCGTGAAGCGCGGCAACTGGATTCAGACCATGCCCGGCAAGGGCTTCATGCCGGCGCTGCGCCTCTACAGCCCGCTCGAACCGTTCTTCGCCAAGACCTGGCGGCCGAGCGAAGTTGAGTTGGTCAAGTGATCACGCCGTCCTACTTGGCACACCAGGAGCGAAAATTGATGACCGCACCCAAACAAACGCCGGTGCATCGCCACCTGCTGGCTGCGCTGGCCGGCACCGCATTCGCCGTCGGTACGGCGCTGGCCCAGTCGCCCGCGATTCCGCCGTCGCTCATCACGCCCGACAAGGTCGAGACGCGCATCGGCACGCTCGACTTCAAGGACGGTGCACCGAATCAGGCGACGCTGGACAAGGTCTACGACAACCTGCTTTTCACGCACGCTTACAACGCTTTTATCAACACCTTTCAGGGTGTGAGCATGTCGTCCTTCCGCGACGGCATCGTAAAAGCCGGTGTGAAGGACGGCGAGTTCATCATCTGGCCAAAGCTGCTGGATTCGAAGGCGCTGTTCGCGACGGCGAATGCCGATACAGTCTATTTCTTCGGCTTCGCCGACTTGTCCAAAGGCCCGGTGGTGTTCGAGGCGCCGCCCGGCGCGCTGGGTGTCATCGACGATATGTGGTGGCGCTGGGTGAGCGACTTTGGTGCGCCTGGCCCGGACCGCGGCCTCGGCGGCAAATATCTGCTGGTGCCGCCCGGCTACAAGGGCCAGTTACCAAAGGGCGGATTCATCGTCGTTTATCCGAAGACGCTGCGGGTCGGTCTGCTGGGTCGCGCCTTCATGCAAAACAACGACCCAAAGCCCGCGGTCGAGACGATCCGCAAGTTCACCAAGGTCTATCCGTATGAAGTAGGCGGTGTCGGAACCCCGATCGCCGAATTCCTGACCGGCAAGGCCAGGCTCGGCCGCATCTCGCCGCCGCCGCCGCTCAAGTTCCACGACGGCACCGGCCTGGCGATCAACACCATGCCGCCGAACGACTGGAGTTTCTACGAGGTGCTGAACGATCTCGTGCAACAGGAACCCGCCACCGTGCTCAACCCGGAGCTGATGGGTTCGATTGCAGCGATCGGCATCGTCAAGGGCAAGCCCTTCGCTCCGGATGCGCGGACGAAGAACATCCTGACCGAGGCGCTGGCACTCGCCAATGCCACCTCGCGCAGCCTGTTCATGAATCCGCGCGACAAGTCCTGGTTTCTCTATCCCGACTCTGCCTGGCAGAACATGCTGTTCGTCACCGGCTCGGAGTTTGAGACACCGATTCCGGAGATCACGCGCGAAGGCGTCAAGCCTTTCCCGCCCACCGGCTACCGGACGCTGGATGCGCGTACGGCCTTCTTCTACTACATCACCGGCATCTCGCCGGCGATGGCCATGCGCCTGCCCGGCGTCGGCTCGCAATACTGCTGGGCCACGGTGGACTCGGACAAGAACTACCTCGACGGCGGCAAGACCTACAAGGTGACGTTGCCCAAAGGCATCCCGGCCGAGAAATTCTGGTCGTTCACGCTCTACGACACCATGACGCGTTCGATGCTCGACACGCCGCAGCGCTATCCGCGCGCCGGCAGCCAGAGCTTTCCGACGCCGGCGGCCGAGGCCAGTGCCGACGGCACGACGACGGTGTACTTCGGCCCGACGCAACCCAAGGGCGTCAAGCGCGGCAACTGGATCCAGACCATGCCCGGCAAGGGATTTTTCCCGATGCTGCGCCTCTACAGCCCGCTCGAACCGTTCTTCACGCAGCAGTGGCGGCCGAGCGAGGTCGAGCTGGTGAAGTGATCCGGCGGATTCGCAGGTGAAACACGCGGGCCGCATTTACCAGGCTGCGGCCCGCCCTTCCTCAAGCCGTCGCCTGTGGAACAGCACGATCCCCGAGCGGCCTGGCTGCTGAGTGTGCCTTGCGGCCACCTTTCAAGGAAAAGCGTTCCGCTCGGCGAGAGCTGCCGGGCTCCACGGCCGACACGTGGCACGCACCCCCACCGTCATTGCGAGGA
>NZ_JAVTWB010000008.1:0-20714 GCF_032229525.1 Accumulibacter sp.
GAGCCCGATTTATCGGGCGATAAACCCCTCCAACCGCAACAACGCCAGCCAGGGCTGGGATCAGCGTTTTCAGTAATGCCAAACGTAGTACGCCAGCTTCACCAGCTCGCTGCCGACAAACTGGCGCGATTCGCGGTTGGCCCACCAGCGCCAGGCCGACCACCACGCCGGCTGCGTCGCAACCAGTGAATAGCTCAGAGAGGTGCCGGCAAACACGCGCGACCACGTATAGGCCAGCCGCAACATATGCGGCGGATCGCTCACTACCGCGACTCGCGTGACGCCGTGCTCGCTCATCCAGGCTCGAGTGCGTATTGCCTCATCCCAGGAACTGTGCGACAACACATCGGTAAACACCCCCACCCGATCAGCCCCGGCGGCCTCCTTGGCCACCCTGATCTGCGACGCCAGCGGATGAATCAGCAAGAGCTCATTGGCTTTACCCAACTGGATCATCTGCAAGCCGGTGGCAAACCGCTCCGTACCGCCACCGCCGAGCACTACCACCAGTTCAGTCGATTCTGCGGAGCCTGCGCGCAGCGAGAGAATTGTTCCGAGTGAGAAGAAACACAGCAGAAAGCCCGTGAGGCTCCACCAAAAGAGGCGTAGTCGCGAGGCCATACCAGCTACGATCTTGCCGACAAAGCCGAAACAATCTGCGAAACCGCAGTTCTTGCCTTCTCGCACATTGCTGCTCGCCCAGCGACGTTGTCGCAGAGCGCAAACGCGAGCGCCTGCAGCTCATCACGCGCATCACCGATGTAGGCGCCACCCCCGTTTTCCTGCCGGATCAGACCCACCTCGCACCCTGCCGCCGTCTGGGCCACCAATGGACTCAGCCCAGCAACCGCTGCAGCGCCGCCACGATACGCTCAGCTGCTCGCCCGTCCCATTTTTCCGGCACCGACCCCTTTTTCCAATCACCCGCCATCAGACGTGCCAGCGCCGGGCCAAGCTTGGCCGGGTCGGTGCCGATCAATTCATTCGTCCCCACGGTGACCGTCTCCGGACGTTCCGTGTTGTCACGCAGTGTCAGGCAGGGCACGCCCATCACCGTCGTTTCCTCGGTAATGCCGCCGGAGTCGGTGATCACGCCCTTGGCGTGCTTCACCAGGTAGTTGAATTCCAGGTACCCCTGCGGATCAACATAGTGCAGTCCCGGTATCTGACCGGCCAGTTCCCGCAGGTTCTTCGCGGTGCGCGGATGCACCGGAAACACCACCGGCAAATTGCCCGTTCCGTCCGCGATCGCGTGCAACAAGCGCAGCAACTGCTGCTCACCGTCGACATTCGCCGGGCGATGCAAAGTGACCACAAAATACTGCCCCGGCTGCAAGTCCAGGTCGGACCAGAATCCCGGCGGCTGCAAACGCGGCATCTGCTTGAGCAAGGTGTCGATCATCGTGTTGCCGACGAAGAAGATGCTCGCTTCGCTAACCCCGGCGCGGCGCAGGTTCTCGTTTGCCGTCGCACTGGTCGTGAAAAACCAGTTGGTAATCGAATCGGTCACCACCCGATTGATCTCCTCCGGCATGCTCCAGTCTCCGGAACGGATGCCGCCTTCCACGTGCGCGACAGGCACGCCAAGTTTACGGGCGACAATCGAACAGGCCATGGTCGACGTGACATCGCCAACGACCAGGCACAGATCACTGCGCTGCTCGATCAAGGCTTTCTCGTAACGCACCATGATCGCGGCGGTCTGCTCCGCCTGGGTGCCCGAACCCACTTCCAGGTTGATATCCGGTTCGGGGATTCCCAATTGCTCGAAAAAGCCGCCGGACATGGCTTTATCATAATGCTGGCCGGTGTGGATCAGGCGGTAACGCAGTAGCTCTCCCCTTGCCTGAGCTGCTTTCAGCGCACTGATGATCGGCGCGATCTTCATGAAGTTGGGGCGCGCCCCGGCGATGATGTCGATTGTTTTCATGGCTAATCCTCAAATTTACTAAGAGCGCGGGCAAAGAAAGTTACCGGGAAGGCGCACAGGGTCTGGGAAGTTCAACAGCCCCCTTTGAGGAGCACAGCCAGCCCCTCTGGATTGCTTCACCACGTTCGCAATGACGACTTCGCCGAAACACCGCCACCGTCACTGCGAGGAGCGAAGCGACGCGGCAGTCCAGTACCACCCTCTGATTGCCGTGCACGACGCGCAGCACCTCCGAATCGTTAGCCTTCCACGCCCCCCGTCGCATGCCTCCCTGCAGTGGCAATAACAAAGCTCCTTCACCGCACCAGCGGCGCCACCACCGCCAGCATCGTCTTGGCCATGGCAGATCTATCGTATTTCCTGGCGGCCTCAAGACACCGGCTGCGGTAGCCCTCATAAGCGACCTGATCGCGCTTCAGATACTGCAAGTTCTCGACAAGTTGCGCCGCATTCTCCGGCTCGAACACGATGCCCACGCCTTCCTCGCGCACGATG
Organism: Accumulibacter sp.; assembly: GCF_032229525.1. GTDB lineage: Bacteria > Pseudomonadota > Gammaproteobacteria > Burkholderiales > Rhodocyclaceae > Accumulibacter. The sequence continues at coordinate 2,426 of NZ_JAVTWB010000008.1, forward strand.
TCGGCAGACTCGCCCGCGACGCCATGCAACACCGGCAGGCCCATGCCCATGCACTCGAACAACTTGGACGGAATCACCGTCGTGAACAGCTCGGTTTTCCGCAGGTGTATCACCGCGACGTCGAGCAATGACCAATAGCGCACCACCTGCTCCTTGGGCACCGAATCGACGAAAGTGACATTTTGCAAACCACGACGAGTCGCATCCTCTTTCAGCGCCTGCTTGCGGGCGCCATCGCCCAGGAGGATGAAGTGGAAAGCCGCGCCGTCGGCGGTGTTGCGTAGCATCTCGGCTGCGTCCAGCACCGTCTCCAGGTGGTGCGCCAGGCCGTGGGTGCCGACGTAACCCGCCACGAACTTCCCTTCGAGACCCAGTTCCCGCACCAAAGCCGCGTCCTTGGGCATGGGCTTGAAGCGCGACATATCCACACCATTGGTCACCACCGCGATCTTCTCGCCATCCACGCCACGCGCCATCAAGGTTCTCTTGAACGAATGTGTCACCGAAACGATACGTGCCGCCTTGCGATAAAGGAACAGCTCCAAGCGCTCCAGGGCGCGGATCGCGGCCGATTCCTTCATCGCCCCCACCGCCTTGATCGACTCCGGCCACAGATCGCGCAACTCGAACACAAACGGAATCCGCTTCAAGACGCTCAGCACATACGCTGCACACACCGTAAAGAACTGGGGCGAGGTTCCCAGCACCACGTCCACCCGGCGCACGAACAAAGCCGCCAGGGTGGCCGTCACCATGAAGCTCTGGTAATCGAGAATGCGCTTCACGAAACCTTCATTCGCCGTGATGTAGGACCACACCCGAATGACTCGAATGCCGCTCATCTCCTCGTGTTGCCACAAGCGATTGCGGTAGCCCTCAAACACCCGCCCCTTTGGGAAGTTGGGCGCGCAGGTGATCACCGTAACCTGATGGCCAGCTCTAACCCACTCACGGCAATGTTCGAACGTACGGCTTGCCGGGGCATTTACTTCGGGCGGAAAGTTGTCGGTCAAGAACAGGATGTGCATTTCAATCCCAGGCAAAATCAACATGGGCTTGCTGCCCGTCGAACACCACTTCGAGGCACTTGCACGGGATCGACAAGCCGAATTCAGGGTGCCAGGTGCCTGCGGCCAGGCGAGCGGTGCCACCGACAACGCTCCAACGCACAGCACGACCCCCGGGCAACTCCATCTGCCCCGCCAGCCCTTCCCCGGACACCACCACCGACGGATGCAGGTAGTAGCGGGCCACCGCCTTGCGGAAGTCGTTCTCGATGAAGTCGGCGACCTGCAAAGCATGCTCACCCAAACACCAGCGCCGACGATGAACCGGCTTGCCCGGCAACCTGCGGTAACCATCGTGAGCACAAGTCACGGTCACTGCCTTATCGTCCTGCTCAATCGTCAGGCCGAAAGGGCGGGCACGTCGCGCCACGCGGAAGCCGCCCCACACTTCACTCGAATCGGCACCATCAACCTCGACGGTGCTATGCGCTGCTGTCCCGCGTTGGCGCAGGCGCTCTGCACCCAGCCCATACTGTGACGTTCCCGAATTCACCACCACACGCTGACCAAACAGCGAAAGCTCAAACGACAAGGTATCGGCATGCGCATGCCCAGGCAGGTAATCGGGCCCGACTTTGGCCACATCCAGAAACGCCACCGCCTCGCCCTGTTCCAACCGCACGTAACCGGAATCGACAAAGTGCATGCAGCCTGCCGAGGAGAGCAGATCACGTCCCAGGCCGTCATCGCGAGGAGCGAAGCGACGCGGCGATCCAGGTCGTTCTGCTTCTGCCAACGAACTGGATTGCTTCGCTGCACTCGCAATGACAGTGGGTGACGTCGTCCGCCATTCGCTTTCCGCGCTCGCGGCAGCCTTAACGCCCAGTCTCTCCGCATACGCAGCTAGAGCCGCATGGTCCGGCGCAATACTGAATGCCGCATCGTTGAAGAAGGTGATACCGCCATCGGGATGAATCATTCCCTCCAGCCAGGCAAGCATCCTTCCCGCAACTTCGCGCCACTGCGCGACCACCACCTCAGACACCTGCTCGGGCAAGGCGCCGACCGCATTTACCAGATCAAGCAAATCCTCAAGAATGATCGCGTGGTACATCGGGCTCAGCTCGAAGTGCCCGCCATCCGCAAGCACCTGTTCCGGCACTTCGCGGCGCAGTATCTTCAGCCCCTGCGCCAACCATTCCGCCGCTTCCGCGCCCTCGAAAAAAAGCCCTGCAAACACCAGCGCCTTGGCGTTCACAAACAAATGGTTACCCAGCAAATGCCACTCGATGTGCCGTCGCAGCCATCGCGCCTGCACGGCCAGGCTCTCAACCCAAACAGGCTGCAGCACATTCCCGGCCAGCGCCCACTTGATCCAGTTCACCAGTCGCAGGGAACTAGGATACGGCTCCCAGCCGTTACCAGCGCCCGGCGGGTTCTCAGCCACCCAGCGCTCGATCAACGCGCGCTGCCAGCCAACCCGGTCCGCCGCGCCCAGCGCGTTCAGATCATCGAAGTAATGGAGGTTGTAGAGCCAGAGCTTTTCCTGCGCCGGGTCGTTCCAGTCCGCAGCATTCCGCACCCAGCCCGCCACGTTGAGAAAGCGGAATGAATCAGCAGCCAGCATCGAAGCTGGTCGTAGAGCAGGAATGGCCCACCGCCCCGACGCTTGCCGGAGCGAAGGCGCTGGCTTCAAGTCAGGCTTGGCCGGATTCAATCTGTGCCACAGCCGCCCGGTAATCTGAACTGGGCGCAGATGACGCAAGGTATGGAAATAGAGCTCGAGACGCATCCGGCTAGTGTAGTTTTGCATTCTTGATGAGACTTTCCGCAACCATCCACCCCCCCCACCGTCATTGCGAGGAGGCGCAGCCGACGTGGCAATCCAGTTCCATCCTCTCACTATTTCCCGCCGCATTGACATGGTGACAACGCGAAAAGCCAAACCTCTGGATTGCCGCGTCGGCTTCGCCTCCTCGCAATGACCTGCGGGCAGGTGTAGCGTCGCCTTCCGGCCAGAAGCAGCATTGCCACTACGACGCCAACAAGATCGAAACCCGGCTGGCCTCGACAATCTCCGCAAACGGAATCGGCGCTACGCCGCCATCGGCAATCGCTTTCACAAAAGCCGCAGCACACGCTTTCTGCCCCTTATCCTGGCTCCACAGATTCATCCCTTTGAACCCTGGCCAAGCGTAGCCCTTCAACTTTCGGAAGTTATCGAGCTGCAGCACTCGCCCGGCAGCGAACACCTCCAGGCGCTCTTTCGGGAATGCCTTACAACCATTGGCGAAGTAGTGCACGGTACCGATAGAACCATCGGCGAAACCCAGTTGAAGGCTTACGGTATCGCCGGTCGCCGAATCCATCGCCACCCGGGAATGCGCAACAATCGGGCTACCCGCCAAGAAGCGTAGCAAGTCGATGAAGTGGCATCCCTCGCCAACGATACGTCCCCCGCCAATCTCGAGGTCCTGGGTCCAGTGATCCGCAGGGATGGCCCCCGCATTCACCGTCATCACGAACGACTTCGGCCCATTCACCCCGGCCAGCAGCGACTTGATCTTCTGCACTTGCGGCGCAAAGCGACGGTTGAAACCGACCATCACCAGAGGCGCCTTGCCCTGCTCTTCCAGACGCGCATGCGCCGCTTCGATTTCCTCCAGCTCCGCCAGCGTCAGGCATATCGGCTTCTCCACAAAGACATGCTTGCCCGCCGCCAGCGCCTGCAGCACAAAGCCCCCATGGCTGTCGTGCCGGGTGGTGATTACCAGCGCATCGACCTTGGGGTCGGCAAACAGGCTGTCAGTATCGGTAGTGGTTTCAGCAAAGCCGTACTTCTTGGCGGCATGCACCCCGCTCACCCCGGCGCTCGAAGCCACCGAAGCCAAATGCGCCCCCGCCGCCTTGAACGCCGGAATCAATACCCCCGTCGCGTAGTTCCCGGAGCCCACGAACGCCACCGCCGGGTCGGCCACCCCCGCCCGCGAGACGGATTGTGGGGCCAAACGTACCGTAGACTCCCGCAGCAGCGAGTCGGCCTTGTCCGGACGCGTCGGGTACTCCAGCAAGATCCCCATGGAAGGCTCGCTGCCCCCCACCACGGCGTAAGCCGCTTCGGTCTGCTCCAAGCTGAAACGATGCGAAATCAGCGCTTGTACGTCGAGCCGGCCATCGGCCAGCATGTCCAGTACCGCTTCGAAGTTGCGCTGCTCGGTCCAGCGCACAAACCCCACTGGATAATCCTGGCCCCTCTCTTCATAGTCAGGGTCGTAGCGGCCAGGGCCATAGGAAGCGGAAACCTGGAAAGTCAGCTCCTTCTTGAAGAAATCGTCGCGCGACAGTTCCAGCCCGGTGACCCCCACCAACACAATACGACCACGCTTGCGGCACATCAGCGCCGCCTGGTGCATTGGCTCACTGCTTTTGGTGGCCGCGGTCACCAGCACTGCATCGACGCCGCGCCCACGCGAAAAGCGCTCGGCCACCTGTACCGGATCTTCCCCGGCGCCCAGGTTCACCACCTCCGCACCGAAGGACCGCGCCATCGCCAGCTTGGCCGGATCGAAATCAATCCCCAGTACCCGGCAGCCGTTGGCACGCAACAACTGCACGGCGATCTGACCGATCAAACCCAGACCCGTGACTACCACCGCCTCACCGAGAGTCGGCTGCACCAGACGGATTCCTTGCAAAGCGATTGCGCCGATCACCGTAAACGCCGCCGCCTCGTCGCTCACAGCATCGGGAATGCGCGCACACAAGTTCAGCGGCACGCTCACCACCTCGGCGTGCTTGCCGTTGGACGCCACCCGGTCGCCCACGGCAAAACCCTCGACGCCTTTACCCACCGCCAGCACTTGGCCAACGTTGCAGTAGCCCAAAGGCATGGGTTGCTCCAACTTGTTGCGCACCGCATCCAGCGTCGGCATCAGCCCATCGGTCCTGACCTTGTCCAGCACCATGCGCACCTTGTCGGGCTGCTGCCGGGCTTTTTCAATCGGATTCGCCTTGCCGAAGTCGACCATCATGCGCTCGGTGCCAGCGGAAATCAGCGAACGGGTCGTGCGGATTAACAACTGACCGCTACTTGCGCGTGGGCAAGGCACTTCGGCCACTTGCGTCGCACCGGTTTTCAGGTTTTGAAGAATTTGCTTCATGTCGCTGCCCATAGTAATTTTTTGCGACCAGTTAGGCACCAATTTTCAGGCGACCCGACGAAATTGATCCTGCGAGTAGCCACCAGAAATCGATGATTTTATGCACAACAAAACGCAAACCACACGGAGCGGCCGCCCGCCATTGATGTGAAGAGCCACCAGCCGTTGGTTTACACGCTCAAGCGGTAGATGACCTAGCCTCTAAAGACTCCAACCACAGATCATCCCAAGCGGCCGAAAAAGAAAATTCGCCCACGCTCTCGCCGGCGATCACCATATCCTTAATGAACAGCATCAACAACGTCGAAAACTCAACCTCTTGCCAGTTGCGGTGCACACCAGAAAACGGTTGAATAATTCCAAGATTGTGCCCTACATCCTTTGGATAAAACCGATGCCGCTTGACCTTTTCGCCTCGCCAAACAGTCATCGAGCGAAAGTCATCAATTTTCGCGATAACACTACCCTGCTGGAAGTTAATCGTTTCATTAATACCCTCAAAAGGCTCACTCCGCGCCGTCAGAACGATATTAACAAGGTCACCACGGTCACTAGTCAGAGAAATCGCTATATCTTCGTCCCGCATCTTGCTGTTGCCAAACGCCAAAGAAATACGCCACGAATCAGCCAGAACTCCCCAGCTCAAAATATTCACGGCAAGATCAAGCCAATGACCGACGTTGCCACAAATTCGGGTCCCCTCCTCCGCTTTGCGATACCAGTGATCAGATTCCAGACAATGCCCCGTAATAAAACAACACAGCGTGATTGGCAAACAACTTAAACCGCTATAGCCTTTAAGCAAACGTATTGCTTCAGAGAATGGTCGGTTGTATCCCGCGAATACCGGCAGGCCTGATTGCCGCACGCCATCTAGCAAGCGGCGAAATTGCTCATAGTCAACACTAATTGGTTTTTCAATATACGGTATCTTTCCGGCGGACAGAACTTGAAGTGCGTAATCAGTATGCGAAGCGTGGTTCGAAGCAATATATATATACTCCACGTCTGGGCAGGAAATCAGGTCTGCCGCCGATTTCATGGGTGCGCCCAATCCATAGAACGCGCAAAAACTTTTCGCATTCGACTCGTCAATATCATAGGCGGCTACAAATCTGTTACCGAAACTCTTCCACAATGCAAAACCTATCGTCGCAAAAGCGTATTGTCCGGTGCCGACAACGCCAACATTGGCCCCACGTCTCGGCCTTAGTCCTAGCCGGACTGACCGGAGGCGTCCTAACACCTTGAACAGGGTCTTGCGCACGCCGTAGATCTGGCCGAAGCGGATGACTTTTCGTATTTTGTTCATCGATTCGAGATGCCCTATAAAAACCAATCCATAAAGATTAACAAAACCTCGCTTTGGCACAGCCAAGGAACCGCAGATTCATTAACCTCCGATACGTTACCTACCGCGTGGCAGCGGATTTGGCAGCCAGCCGGTATTTTTACCAAACCGGCCACAAATATCCGCGGCTTTCTACCTCTTTCGGCTCATTTGCGTGCCGTTCTTTCTCTTCCAGACGCAACTTGGCTGTCGAGCGCCAATAGTCGTCCCTTGGCAAGCATCAGATTAGGAAAGCGAACAGCATGTGCAGTATTCCGTGTTCTTGTCCTGCCCCTTATAATGCACTTTCTTGTGGCGGAACAGGTTCTTCACGATATGGAAGGGTTGCTCGACTTTGAATCGGATGCCGGTTATCAGCGACTCCAGTTTGCCCAGCAACTGACCAAACCGGCCCTCTTCAGAGACGGCCTTGAGCTTGCCACGCTTCATCGCATCCGGCGCGGCCTCTCGGGACAGGTCCATTCCGAGGAGGACCCGTAGTGCTTGGCTGTCGGTAATGTCGTCCTCGACGCCTTCATCGATAGACTATTCCATGCTGTAAGAAGTACACCCACTGCAACCAAACCTGCGGGCGTCTCACTTGCCATTCGGGTAGCACGGATCGGCCACCGCGAGCAATTCCTCTCGCAGAATTATCCGCTCCATCTCCGCAGGCAACACCTCTCTTCGCATCGAATCAGCCGCCTCTTACGCTCAAACTCAGATTTTGAAAAGCTGGTCTGCTTCATCAGCAGTCTCGCGCAGGACTAATAGCAAAATTCCACCATAGAAATATGCCGCGACTAAATCAATGACTCCTTAAATACAACCACGAATAATTTCTAGATAACTTTGCGCACGAATTCGCGCTGTCGAAAAATTGCGCGAATAGGCTTCCGCTGCTACCAAGTGATCAATATAGCTATTCCGATTGCCAAAATAACCAGCGATTGACGCCGCAATACTCTTGGCGTCAAGCGGATCGAAATAGAATGCAAAATCTTTGCAGACATCCCTTACAAACGGCCGGTCCGAAGCAAACAAAGCCTTGCCCATAGCCATTGACTCCAGCGGCGTGACCGAAAAACACTCCAACAGGCTCGGAAAAACTACAGCATCAACCGCTTGATAAAACGCAGGAACTTCTGCCATGCCCAGCGAACCGATATTAATCATCGATGACCTGAACTCGTCGTCTCGCGCTGACCATTCCACCTCATTTAGGGTCACCAGGAAATCTATATCAAAACCGTGGGATAGCAGCAATTCGCGCTTTACGGCTGGCAATATGCCGAGATTCTTGTGCGGATAATCACGGGTCAAGAACCCGATTCGTCGCACTCCGAGCCTGTTTGGTAATATCGCTTTCAACGGCCGCCATTGTTGGGGGTTAAAAAAAATATTGGGCAAGGTATTATGCACGACGTAAATATCGGCTGGCTGCGCCAAACGCATTGAAACGAGTCGCGTTTTCACATGCTCAAGTTCGACGACATGGATGTCCGCATAGCGGAACATAGTCTTTTGCAGCGCGAACTTCAGCCTCAGCAACACGCGCTGACGAAAATCCAGGCGCGGATAGACATCGTTATCGGGATAAATAATACAGGGCTGTGCAAAACCCGAAATTTTTACCCGAGCCGGATTGATGCAATAAGTTGGACCAAAAATGGTAAATACCACATCTGCCCCGCGAAAGCACCGCGAAATCCCGGAAAAAAAAGCCCCAACCCCGAAGACATCCAAGACTCGATAGTCGAAAAAAACCGACGTATCGCTGCCTAAATCCACAAGATTCCGATGAACTTCGGTGGACGCCAGCACGGAAACCGAAAGATCGCCAAGGCCAATTTTAGTCAATTCGTCAATAAACGAAGTAGCAACCTGCACCCCTCCACCGGCATGGAGGCCTGCCGCATTAAGGACAACCTTCTTGGTACGCAACATACTCAGGTCCCGGCCTGACCTAATACTTGCCGCATGAATCCGATACGCTCAGATTCTTTTACCGAAGAATCTATTCGGGCTCTGACATAATTCATATCAATTGCCTTACCCTTCCACTTGAAAACAAAATCGCGTATCAAATCCACCGAATCGACGACCCCCGTTTCGGTATTCGGCAGCCTCAAAAAGCACTCACATCCACCAAGGTCGGTATCGTCATAAGCGCCAATTACTGGGATTCCGTAGGCGAGATATTCACGAGTTTTTAGTGGGCTAATTTCTTCGATGTTTAACCTGTGAAGCGCTAGAGAAGCAAAGCCGATATCCATGCGACGGTACATCTCACTCAACTGTTCCCACGTCATGTAGCCGTAACTCTTGAGATTGGACGGGCATGAATCAATATGCGCGCCAACGATATGGAAATCCATGTCGGCCAACTGGTCCGCCACGGCCAGCAGCTTATCGACCCCGTGCCAAGCCTGTCCCGCAGAACCAACAAAGACCAGTTGCGGCCTGGCATTTGCCAAAGGCGTGCGAGGCTGAACGCTCCTAGTGTCGAATCCATTCCCGACCACCGCAACGGGTTTGCCGTAGCGTTGGTAGTACGCTCCAACCTCGCGGCCGACACAGACGAAGCCGCGCACACGATCAATAACCCAGTTACGGGTCGCCAGATGATAGTGCGCTTTCAGCCACCCATACTGATGAGCCTCATATACATCATTGGAATTAACCTCAGTCACTACAGCGCGCGCCAGGGCCAACACGCCAAGAATTCCCGGTGTCCAGGAGGACTGCCGGTAATAAATAACGTCTGGCGAAAACTCACGAATCAGACGCTTGGTTTTGCGCAAGGCCAGTGCCTTATAGAATTTTCCGAAGCCGTATTCGGCAACCGGGTACGGCACGACATGCACCCTTTCCCCCTGTATCTGCGGAGCCGGGGCTCGGCCTAATCCTCGCGGTGACACGATAACCAGCCGAGCGTCAACCCCCATGCGCAACCATGTATCAAACTGCGCTTTTATCTTCCTGATTACGCCATTGCTGGAGTAGGCATCCCATTCGGCAAGGTAAAGTATTTTCATAGCGCTCAATATCTATTAACACAACAGTCACTCAACTTCCCCTGTGCGACAACTCGCGTACCGACGAAATCATTCTTTATTACAACCTAAAAACCCTAAATCTCTGCGAGTTACAAGCACACACCAACTACTATCGCTAAACATTTTCAAAAAAACAATATTCTAGATCCTACCATTTTAAAACAACTAGCAAAACCCACCTCTTGTGCTCGAATCAAACTGCTCCCATCCAGCCCATACAAAAACACGACAAGACGACCATTTCGATAATTCGGGAAAACAACACATATCTTCGCCTCTCATCATTTACCAACAAACGTCTTATAAGGCACAAGCGGAGACTCATTATCGAACAAAGCAAACTCTCCAGTCTGATTAACCCTGCCAGCAAGCGACTCCTCCTCATAAACAAGTGAAGCGAGGGTCAAAAACCAAAAATTGACAACTGAAAGGGCGACAATTGCAAGAGCCTTTGGATTGGTGTAACGATTGCTGACAGCATATCCGATAGCTGCAAACCAAATAAAATAATACAAATCATAAACACGCCAAAGAACAGGAAATAGCATCTGCAAAAGCTTTAATGCCAACACAACAAAAAGAATCGCGTGCGGAAGCACCCCATCTCGCCGAAAAACCATGAAATGTGTCAGCATCATCAGCGATGTAGTCACAACAAAATAAGGCCCAATAAAAATAGAACCACTTGAATAATAGTCAGATTCTAGAAAATAGTAAGCGAGCTTCTCAACGACCCTATCCCCTCCCTTTAACAAAAAGATGGCAATTAAAACTGAGCCAACGAACAGAACAGTATTGAAACTGCGCTTTCCTCTGATAAGAAAAAAGCAAACAAAAAGCGCAGAGTAGTGAAATAGAAACGCGCCTATCAAAATTATAGTATTGTCTTTCTCTTCCTTGCGCAAAATATATGCATAAACCAACAAAAGCCCAGCCACGCCTGCTCTAACAATATTAAACTGGTTTTGTAAGTAAAATCCGCTTAGGTAAATCAGTAGAAAAATCCACGCTCTAGTCTGTCTTCGACATATCAAATATAAAATCCAGCCTTGAATGATTGAGACATACAACATTAAAATATTGGGATCGTCAAAAATAAATTTAATGATCCACATATTTATTGAGAACAAGGGCTCGAACGGCAACCAATCGTCGAGCGAGAAACTCGTAAGATCTAAACCTCTGAATATTGCGTGGTAACCCCCCGTATCGAATCCCACAAGATCGCGCAAACCAGAGAAAAAGGTCATTAAAAATATAGCAGAGAAAATAGCAATCTGACGTTGCTGCGGCGCTTTAATTGAAGCACACATCATAATTAGCGCAAACTCCACTGCGAAAAATACGAAATATGGAGTCACGTATATTTTCGCTTTTCGGGCCAATTATTCATCATAGCTCATTCACTTTTTTCGCGCAGTATAGACATTACGGGCTTACGCGCCCATACAAGATAAAAGGCAAGGCCGACTAGATATGTCAGCGTACGTAAGTAAATATTGGTAACAAAAAACGTCCATATAAAACAAACGACACCCATTACAGCCACTTTTAATATTGGGCTAAAATACTCAATGAAAGATGCGCCGCTCAAGGGTCGAATAAGAAAATACCAGGCAGGTAGTTGCAATGCGAACATTGCACTAGCGAGAGCAGTTGCTATTCCAAGGGCGCCGCCTCTCGCGCCAAGGAAAATAACAACAGGAATAAATGCTAGCAAACCCAGGTTCCAATAGAAGCCAAGATCAACACGGCCGAGCGCGAGCTGCAGACTTCCAACCGGATTAGTTAACGCACGAAAGAACGCATATATACAAAGAACTTGAACTAGAAGTGTCGCACTAATCCAGCCTCCCCCGAAGAATAGTCTTACGCCAAAGTCAGCGAATGCGGCAAGAGCAAAATATATAGCCACATGCACAATTGCGAGCATATAAATGAGCTTGATATAGCCGTTTTTTAGCGACTCCAAGCTATCCTGTAACTTTGCAAATACAGGTAATGCAACCCTCGTTACGATAGGATTTACTATTAAGATAGGCCTGAAAACGAGTTGCTTGGCAACAAAAAATACACCCAAGACATCTTGCCCTAATAACTTTCCGATTAGCACCACATCAAGCTGGGTATTGGCATAATTGACAAATCCCTCCCCGATTTGAAATGCGCCAAAGCGGAGAAAATATTTCGCCTCTGACTTGGCAAAAGAAAGCCGAAAACCATATTCCCTAACCCCGAGCATGAGGAGTACAGAGGTGCGAACAACCGCAGATGCTATCTGAGCTCCGACGAGGCTTTCCGCCCCCCCCATCTGCATAGCCAGAGCAATTGAGGTCGAAAGGCCCACTACTGAAGCCAGTATATCGACCTTGGCGATCGCTGAGAATCGCATATCTCGCTGAAGCAATGAAAAATATTGCATACCAAATGGTTGAATAAAAAGAATGGTCGCACCGAGCTTAATCAATGCTTCGAGCCGTGGCTCCTGATAAAAGACTGAGATTGACGCCGCAAAAAAATATACGATCCAGAACGCAGAAAAACCAAATACCAGATTTATTGCGTAAGCAGTTCCCAATTGTTTTTTGGTGGCATTCTGCAGATGAATAGCAGCCCCCCCCATGCCAGCCTCAACGAAATAAGTGCCCAATCCAAGGACTACGGAAAGACTGGCAAAGAGACCAAAATCTTCTTTTGAAAGCAAGCGAGCAAGCACTGACAACTGTAACAGGCCGGACAATGCCACAACGACCGTTGATAAAGAAGTCCACTTAATACCACGAAGAGATTGCTTGATTAGACTCATTTAAAGCGAAACGACATTACTTTTTAAATCGCAAACGCGTTTCCCCAACTGGTGAATGTTTTCACTAACAGCATCAGCACTCCAATATCTATCAATAATCGATTTATTTAGAGCGATAGCATCTCGAGCCAATGGTTCGAAGACGGAAATTCCCATGCTGTCTATTTCATCAATGCGAAATATAGCTGTATTTTTCGCTTTGAAAAACCCATATATTGGATTTTCTTTGTTCAGAAATACTTTTGCCCCCTTGTACAACATGATATTTATATTACCTAGACCTTGTTGCCGCAAATGATTCATCAATACTATTGAACAAGATGCGATGATTTCGTTATATTTATTTATAGGAATGAAGTCGACTAGAGGATGAAATTTATCTCCGAACATCCGCTCTCCCAACGCAATCACCTTGGCGGCATAGTTTATGTCGCCGTAGCTTAACGGAACAAGGATGCACCTTCCTTCAAGATCTAGCCTGCGAATAGTTTCGAATGCTTCGGCGTGATTGTTGGTTGCTGACGCGGAATTGCCGATTAATATGTCTCTACCGCTGACTCGATCAGGTCCGACACGAAACATTGAATCCACGCTCCCATAATTTAGCTGGACGTATTCAGCCTTAAAATCATGGCATGCATTTCTAAGAAGCCCCCAGTCCTCGGGAATCGGGGAGGAAAACAATTTCACTCGCGGTAGTATTTTTTTCTCCATAAACCTTCGGTACACCCAGTTCCACCCTCGTCTTTCAAGACCTCGAACGATGGCATTAATTGATCTCTTAGCCCCTTTGCTTTTTTTAGTATAACTGTTCAAATGATGCGTTTCTTTTAGAACTCCACCGTTTGGAAGCCTGATTAAATCATAGTAATCGAAACCCCAACCACTCCATACAACAAGCACATTTGAAGAACTTCGCAAAGCGACAAAAGCCGCCCACGGTGTCATGCAATGAACTATTGCCGCGTCGCACCAAGCAAGATCTTCAGTGAGATCGCGTGACAACAAATAGCTATACCCTACGAAACGGGTATGGTACCCGGCTTTTGCGTAGCCAGCAGGCCTCGGGGCATCTTCATCGCCCCACACAATATAGCGATTACGACCTGGAAACACAGACTCGAATGAATCCTGGACGAACTGAATAAACTTATCGTCATGACAGAGATGTAAAAATTTAATGCTCATTTTGCATATCGAAAATTTTTGAGTCAGAACTATTTATAATGCAACGGTGTCCGGTTTCTTCATAGGTACGCCAAGAACATTGGTCGCAGCTGGGCCTCATAGAGCGCCTGAGAGGCGGGTTTGTGGAAACAGCACTTGAAGAAGCGCAGCACTTGGCGGCTCATCTTGGAGGTGTAGCGGAATATCGGAGTGGTCCAGTCGGGGCGATCGGTCCCGTCTGTCTTGGAGGTCTGTCGCCGGTCCTGCTTGCGCAATGCCTTCTTGTCCTCGATACCGCGCTGACCCATTTTGCGGTGCAACAGCATGGCCAACGAGAGGCTGGTGACAATGGCGAGGAGAACCTGATTTTCGATGGCCGCCACACTGGCGCCCCATGCCTTGGCCAAGCTGAAGTCGTTCTTCCAAGTGTCGAAGCATTTCTCCTCCTCCCAGCGGCGGGAGTAAAGGAAGGCGATGAGGCCGGGTTCGAGGTCGAAGTCGTTGGTCAGAAACTCCACGAGATGCCCCCGCCGGGAGCGGAAGGTGATCAGGCGCCAGCATTGGTGGGAACTGCGCAGGGTAATGCGCAGATCCTTGAGCACCCCTTCGTTGACCGAGACGTCAGCCACCGGCAAGCCCTCGGTGGAATCGATGCACAGGTTCTTTTTCATGCGGGTGATCAGGGTCACGCCCAAGCGCTTTTTCCGGGCATCCCAAAATGGCGCGTCGATGAAAGCGCGGTCGACCAGCCACAGGGCGCCCTTGTGACGGGTCATGGCCTGTGCGGATTGATCGTAGTCGCGCAACAGCGCCGTCTCGTGGCGACTGCGGGTCTCGACGTAAACGTCGGTCGGACAACCCAGGCGCACGTCGTAGAAGCTCAACAGCGCGTGCCCCTTGGGATTGTCCTCTCCGCCCTGGCGAGGCGTACACCGCCCGTAGTGGGCGCTTTCGCGCTGATAAGTGCCATCCATCGCATACACCGGTCGTCCTTTCAGTGTCGGGAATTGCGCCAGACGATCCGGCAGCAGCGCCCGGGCCTCGGTGAGCAACGGCGGCATCGCCGCCTGCAAGACCGCGCGGCGGCGTGGCGAGGACAGCGCGTCCGACCAGGTGGAACGTGCCAGCGGGAGACGCAGTGCCGTTCCCGGCTCCAGATGCAGCAGCGTCTGCACCTGCTCGCGCACCGTGCGCATGCCTTGCAGATGGCGCAGTACCCCCAAGCCGACAAAATCCGCCATGCTCAACACGCGCGACACCGCGGCGGTATCGCGGACTTTCGCTAGAGCACGAGCCACCGGCGCCAACAATTCCCCCAAGACAGTCTGATTCGTGATGCTATCCATGACCGCAGTTAATCGTTCGGTATCCACAAGACACTCCAATACGCTGTTGTTTATACAGCACAAATTGCGAGCATTTTGCTAAACTCATGTCAAGTGTTTTTTGCGCTATTTTAAAAAATATTCTGCCGACCAATTATCCGTCTCATAGAGCGGTTGGATTCCGCATGTGTCGCTTTTCTATTAAATTATCCCCCATGTCCGCGTATGGCGCGACGGATGCTGCCTCATTAGTAGCCTGCATTATCCGGATTAACTTTAAGGCGGACACCGTTGCGGTGAGAATAACGAACCCACCTAGAAAGTCCTGCTGGAGCGCCACCCACCGCAGCTCGCTGCGGTCGCGAGCACGTCCACAATCACGAAGGACACCGCGCGTGCCAAGGAAGAGGAAATCCTCCCACCCCGGCGCGTAATGGGCAAAGAGCTTCAACTTGCGTGACATCCGACGACTTAACCCGCTTTGTTCGCCATTAAGCGCCGCTCCAGCTCAAGAATGTCACGTCTGCGCTCCTTGACGCGCCGAACCGGCTTCCCAGCATAGATACCAAAGGCGTCGCAACGCTTGTTTACCAGGCTCAGCGCGCCAATTGCCACACCCTCCTCCAGCGTGACACCTGGCAGGATGACGCTACCGCTCCCCACAATGACGTGCTTGCCAAGAAAGACATCTGCATGGGTGACGTTCGTATATTCGCTAGGCACGGTGGGGTTGGTCATGGCGGCACCTGAATAATCGTCGCTACTTGAATAGATCGCGACTCGTGAGGAAATATTGCAAAAATCTTCCAGGACAATCCTTCCAGCGCCGATTAGGGATGAGAAGACGGCAATATGCGTGTGTCTACCGACAAGAATACCGCCAGCCCCTGCAGAGAGCACGCAGAAATCATCTATACGAATATGATCTCGCAAGGCGATTCGTGCTATTCCGTAGAACGATGCGCGATCCGAAATCCGCACGTCATCACCGACGGATTCAAAGCCCATTTCTTCGACCGCTTGGCGGCTAAGGAGCGCCATCTTAGGTTCCTTGAATAATGTCGATTACGCGTTGCTGCTCCAGCGGTTGCAACGCGGGGTAGATCGGTAGGCACAGCACCATGGCCGCCGCACTGGCCGCCACGGACAGGTTTCCTCTCTGGGCCGAGGGCATGCCGCGGTACATCGGGAAGTCCGAAATCAGTGGGTAGAAGTAACGGCGCGTGTGGATGTTGCCATCCTTCAGCTTCTGGAAAAGCTCGTCGCGGCTCAGCGGATAATCCGCCTGCACCAGGATAGGAAAATAGGCGTAGTTGGCGACTCTTTCACCCGCGTCGTTCAAGCAGTGGATTCCTTGCACGCCGGCTAATTGCTCACGGTAGAAAGCGTCGATTACCTTCCGGCACCCTAGTGCCTTGTCAATGTGTTGGAGCTGCAGAAGACCAAGAGCGGCGTTGAACTCGCACATCTTACCGTTAATGCCCGGGGCCACTACAGTCACTTCGTCCACAAATCCGAAGTTTTTCAAATGGTCGATACGCTTTTTTGTCCGGGCGTCGGGACAAATAATGGCGCCACCTTCGAAGGTGTTGAAGACCTTGGTGGCGTGAAAACTCAACACCGACAGATCGCCATGATTGAGCACGCTGCCGCGCTCGTCCTGCACGCCAAAAGCATGGGCGGCATCGTAGATCACCTTCAGATTGTAGGTTTCAGCGATCTTCTGGATCGCTTCCACGTCACACGGATGCCCGTAGCAGTGCACGGGCATAATGGCCGTCGTGTGCGGGGTGATGGCCGCTTCGATACGGGCCGGATCCATGTTGAGCGTATTGGGATCCACATCGACGAAAACCGGCTTCACGCCGTTCCATAGCAAGGAATGGGCCGTAGCCACGAAAGAATACGGCGTGGTAATGACCTCGCCCGTGATGCGCAGCGCCTGCAGGGCGGTCACCAGAGCGATGGTACCGTTGGCGAACAGCGCGAGGTGCTCAACACCCAGATAATCGCAAAGCGCCTGCTCCAGTTGCTGGTGCATTGGACCACCATTGGTCAGTACTTTGCTGTCCCATATTTTTTCCAGATAGGGAATGAATTCCTCCAATGGAGGAAGGTATGGCTGCGTGACAAAGAGTGGTTTTTTCATAGGTGGCGGAGAGGCAAGTCTGGGAATGGACGAAGAGAATAGTTCATGCGTCAAGCTGACAGCTTGGCGAATTACGCAAATAAAAAAATGCGCGGCGCATTATCTATGCGGCTTCTTTGGATCATGTATTCCTCTTAAGCCTGGGTTTTTGCACCGGGAGTGCTTTTTCGGAAAGTCCTACCATGTAAGGCCGATAGACTTCCGACTTCAGACACGAGCATTCCTGATGCAATAGTTCGCATAAGCGCGGGCAAGTCCGTCATCCAGGCCCACTTCGGCACGCCAACCTAGCCGGTTGAGGCGAGAGCTATCCATCAACTTGCGCGGTGCACCATCGGGTCTGCCAAGATCAAACTCGACGCTACCGCTGTAGCCGACGACTTTGGCAACGGATTGGGCGAGATCACCGATGCTAAGGTCTTCACCGGTGCCGACGTTAATGTGGGACAGCATCGCCTTGGTGAGGGCAACGTAGGTATCGTTATCGAGATTCATGACGTGCGTACTGGCTGCGGCTGTATCGTCGACGTAGAGGAATTCTCGCCTTGGGGTACCAGTACCCCAGAGCGTTAGGCAGGGCTGAAGACTTCCGTTACACGTGTCGTGGAGCTGACGCTTCAGGTCGTTGGGAATCGCACCGTGCTTTGCTTCGTCCTCTTCTATGGCTACCCAGTCGTGTTCGGCAGCGAACTTCGCGAGGTGGAACTTGCGGATCATCGCCGGGATGACGTGACTATTCTGCAGGTCATAATTATCGCCGGGGCCATAGAGGTTGGTGGGCATGACGTTGCGGTAGTCCCGCCCATATTGGCGGTTGTAGCTTTCGCAGAGCTTGATGCCGGCGATCTTGGCAATCGCGTACGGCTCGTTGGTCGGTTCAAGGGTGCCAGTGAGCAGGGCATCTTCGCGCATCGGTTGTGGCGCGAGCCGTGGGTAGAGATGCAACTGGAGCCGAGGAAGAGAAGCTTCTGCACGCCGTAGGTGTGGGCGGCGTGGATGATGTTGGATTCGATCATCAGGTTCTGGTAGATGAATTCGGCCGGATAGGTGTTGTTGGCGTGGATGCCGCCGACCTTGGCGGCGGCCAGGTAGACCTGGTCGGGCCGCTCTTCGGCAAAGAAGGCATTGACTGCCTGCTGGTTGGTGAGGTCGAGTTCGGCGTGCGTGCGGGTGATGATCTGCGGTGCGGTCGATTCTTTTTCGCCTGCCGGGCTGCGCTGGCGATCACCGGTGAGTTGACGCACGATGGCGGAACCGACCATGCCGCGATGGCCGGCGACGTAGAT
>NZ_JAVTWB010000009.1:0-2868 GCF_032229525.1 Accumulibacter sp.
GTCGCGGAGCAGGTAAAGGCAATGAAAGAGCAGGAAATGGCGCTGGAACAACCCGCGGGGACTGTTGAAATAATGCTCGTCGAAAAAGCTAACCTTGCGCGCCGCCAGCTCTTTCAGCAGATCGTGTTCCGACAAACCCGCCGGACGTCTATCGAGAATCTCATGAAGAGTGATCAGTAAGGTTTCGATGCCAAAGTACATGTGAGAGCGGCTGTGCCCGAGTTTTTGTGCGAACGGGGTTTCGTTCAATTAAGGGAGGTTTGGTCCGAATGGTCTGTCCCCTATTGCTCTATTGCCGAGTCATTTTTCGACTTCTATCCATTCGATATCTGTTATCTCTGGATCCGATGAAAGTACATTACCCATGGCGGTCACAACGCGCGTGAGTTCATGTGTCGCATCGATCTTTTTGAAGAGTTTTCGGATGATCGGTGTTGCTGGCTCGGTGAAGCACAAGAACTCATCGTCATCGCCATCTTGATGCCCACAACAAATGGCCAGTCGGAATCCATCGTTCTTGATAGGAATGTACCATCCCCAATCTTCCGCACTGATTTCTTCCGTCTCGATGCCATGCGGCCTTAGTTTATCGACGAGATACTCAGCCAGCCGCTTGCCCCAGAGTCCTGGGTTGAGCTGCTCTTCTTCGTCATCGTACGGAGGGAAGTTCTTTGATCGAAACGCTACTTGAGTCTTCATCGTATTCCTCCACCGAACCTTGTTCTAGAGCGACCGCTGTTGCGCCATCACTCCGGTGCGTGTTGATGCTATACAGTACCAAAACAATCGTGTAAGGCGGCACATTGCAATGTAGGACGATAGCCTGCCCCCGGCTAGCGTCAGTGGCTGCTTTTCGCACACTTTCCAGCCTCCGTTCGTGGCCGATTGTACTCATCCAGAGGTTGAGCCGAAAGCAGCCGTTGGGCCGACGGGAGAACAATCAGACCTTGCAAAGGTTTGTTTTGTGATGTTCCCAGAGGCTATTGACACGGCGCCCGAACGGCACAACTTTACCGCCGTCGGGCTTGATCGTTAGCTGGTTCACGTGCCATGCAAGAAGACCTTTCCACCGAAGTCAGCCGTACCACCCTGCGGGCCGTGAAGGTCGCGCACACGATCGTTTGGGCTTTCTTCGCTACTTGCGTCATCGCCATGCCGATCGCTTCCTGGCATGGCGAGCACCGGGTTGCGGCATGGCTGGCGGCAATTGTCCTGGTCGAGGTCGCGGTACTGGCGGTCAATGGCTGGCGCTGTCCGTTGACCTCTGTGGCGTCGCGATACACCGACGATCGCCGCGAGAACTTCGACATCTACCTCCCGCTATGGCTGGCCAGGCACAACAAGCTGATCTTCGGTAGCCTGTACTTCGCCGGCCTTGCTTATGCCGTGGCCCAGTGGGCACAGGCGTCGGGCTAGCATCCGGCCCATTTGGCTGCCAGCCGGCCTCGAAGCGGTCCAGCGGCGGTAGTGCGTGATGGCCCCGCTGCGAGGGCACAGCAGGGCGGCGAGCGAATCCACTTTGGCGTGACTGAAAGCCTGATCAGGCGTTCAAGGCCGGGTAATCCGTATAGCCGGCGGCTCCCGGCGTGTAGAAGGTGGCCGGGTTGGGTTTGTTGAGCGGGGCGTCCAGCTTGATGCGGGCGGGAAGATCCGGATTGGCCAGGAAACTGGTGCCGAAGGCAACGGCGTCGAGTTTGCCGGCGGCAATCGCCTGTTCTGCCTCGTCCGCCGTGTAGCCCATATTGCCGATCAGCGTACCCTTGTAGTTCATCCGCACTGGGGTCATGACATCACCGGTTTGCTGACGGAAGAAATCGGCGCGCATCAGGTGCAGATAGGCCAGGTCGAAGTCGTTGAGCCGCCGCGCAAGCCATGTCGCCAGTGCGACCGGATCGCTGTCGATCATGCTGTTGTAGCTGTTCAGGGGCGAGATGCGCAGTCCGACCCGATCGCTGCCCCACACCGCGCTGACCGCCCCGATGACTTCGAGCAACAGCCGCGCACGATTTTCCAGGGAGCCGCCGTAGGGGCCACTGCGCTGGTTTGCCCCGTCGCGCAGGAATTCGTCGAGCAGGTAGCCGTTGGCGCCGTGCACTTCGACGCCGTCAAAACCGGCGGCCTTGGCGTATTCGGCCGCCTTTCTGAATCCATCGACGATGCCGGGGAGTTCGTCGTCGCGCAGTTCACGTGGCGTGACGTAGGGCTTCTTGCCCGCGGGCGTTTGCACTTCGTCGCCGGTGATCTCAATGGCGCTGGGGGCGACAGGTTGCTTGCCGCCGTTGAGCAGCGGATGACAGGCTCGCCCACCGTGCCAGATCTGCAGGAAGATCCGGCCGCCGGCGGCGTGGACGGCATCGGTCACGAGCCTCCAGCCAGCGGCGTGGGCCGCCGAGTAGATGCCGGGCTCCATCCAGAAGGCCGAGTGGCCCGCCATCGCCATCGTCGCTTCAGCAACGATCAGTCCGGCGCTGGCGCGTTGCGCATAGTATTCCGCCATCAGCGCCGTCGGGACATGTTCGGCGTCCGCTCGGCAACGCGTCAGCGGTGCCATCAGGATGCGGTTCGGGGCCTTGACGGCGCCCAGCTGGAGCGGGGTAAACAGGCTGTTCATCAGTCGCTTTCTCGTTGAATTGGCGAAGGCGAATGGTAGCCGATGTGAGCTGATTGCCGACCACGTGTCGCACTCGGCGTCCCACCTCTGCACCCTGCAGCGCCTCAAGGCAGCGTTCGAGACGCTCACACTGCGAACCTGCTCAACGACGCGCTTCTGCTGCCCGAATTGCTGACGCGAACGCCGGGTCGGCCACCGCTTCCCGCCTCGGCTGTCGCACTCCGGTGGCCCGTGCCATAATGGCCCATGGAACCTCA
>NZ_JAVTWB010000009.1:2968-20667 GCF_032229525.1 Accumulibacter sp.
CCGCCTCGGCTGTCGCACTCCGGTGGCCCGTGCCATAATGGCCCATGGAACCTCAAGAGTTCATGATTTCTTAACTCAACGAAGGAGAACCAAGATGCGCAATCGTGTCCCGAACGTAACTTTCAAGACCCGCGTCCGCAATGATGCCCTGGGCGGGGCGAACCCCTTCGAGTGGAAGGACCTGAACAGCGACGAGCTTTTCAAGGGCAAGAACGTCGTCGTGTTTTCGCTGCCCGGCGCCTTTACCCCGACCTGCTCGACTTCCCATCTGCCGCGCTATGAAGAACTCTACGAGGAATTCAAAGGGCAGGGCGTCGATGCCGTCGTCTGCGTTTCGGTCAACGACGCTTTCGTCATGTACCAGTGGGGCAAGAGCCAGAACGCCAAGAACGTTTTCCTGCTGCCGGATGGCAACGGCGAGTTCACTCGCAAGATGGGCATGCTGGTCGACAAGCACAACCTCGGCTTCGGTCAGCGTAGCTGGCGCTATTCGATGTACGTTGAAGACGGCGAAATCAAGCAGGTCTTTTCGGAAAAAGGCTTCGAGGATAACTGCCCGACCGACCCCTTCGAAGTATCCGACGCCGATACCATGCTGAAGTATCTGAAGAGCCGCTGATCACCAGGGTTTGACTCAGGGAGGCCGCTAAGGCCTTCCCTGATCAGCGGCGATTCGCCGTCAGCCGGCCGCCTCACCCCAGGCCAACCAGGCCGGCCAGGCCACGGCCAGGCTCAATCTTCGCTCCACGGCTCACGCATGGTGACGAATTCCTCGGCGGCGGTGGGGTGTATGCCGATGGTGCTATCGAAGGCGGCTTTGGTGGCTCCCGCGCGCATGGCGATGGCGATACCCTGCATGATCTCGCCGGCATCCGGTCCCATCATGTGCACGCCGACCACGCGGTCACTGGCCTGGTCCACGATCAGTTTCATGAAGGTCTTTTCGTCGCGCCCGCTGATGGTGTGTTTCATCGGTTTGAAGGTGGATTTGAACAGGCGGATACGACCGAACCTGGCTCGCGCTTCCTCCTCGGTGAAACCGACCGTGCCGATATTCGGCTGGCAGAATACCGCCGTCGGGATGAAGTCGTAGTCCACCGTGTTTTCCAGCCCGCCGAACTGGCGCCGGGCGAAGGACATCCCTTCGGCCAGCGCGACCGGGGTCAGCTCCATGCCGCCGGTGACGTCTCCCAGAGCGAAAATGCTGGGTTCTGAGGTTCGGTAGTCGTCGTCGACGTCGATGGTGCCGTCTTCGCGGAGCTTCACGTTCACACTCTCCAGCCCCAGGCCTTGCAGGTTGGCTTTGCGCCCCGTGGCGTAGAGCACCGTATCGACTTCGATGGCGGTGCCGTCCGTCAGCTCTACCTGCAGGCCACCGGAAGCCGTGGCGATGGACTCCACATTGACCTCGAAGCGCAGGTCCACGCCGGTCTTGCGGATTTCCTGGGCAGCATGCGCCCGGATATCGGCATCGAAGCCGCGCAGGAAGAGCGGCCCGCGGTAGAGCTGCGTGACCTGGGCACCGAGGCCATTGAAGATGCCGGCAAATTCCACCGCGATGTAACCGCCGCCGACGATGGCCAGACGCTGGGGAAAACGCTCCAGGTCGAAAACCTCGTTCGAGCTGATGGCATGCTCGCTACCGGGAAACTCCGGAATGTGCGGCCAGCCGCCGGTGGCGATGAGGATCTTTCCCGCCGTATAGCGCTGCTCGCCGACGGCTACCGTGTGGGCATCGACGATGCGCGCACGGCCATTGATCACGTCGGCCTGCACGCCGGCCAGCAGCTTGTCGTAGATGGCGTTGAGGCGGGATATTTCGGTCTTCTTGTTGTCGCGCAGGGTGGCCCAGTCGAAAGGCGGGTTGCCGCTGTTCCAGCCGAAATTTCGCGCATCCTTGAAGGCTTTACCGAATTCGGAAGCGTAGACGTAGAGTTTTTTCGGCACGCAGCCGACGTTCACGCAGGTGCCGCCCATGTAGCGGTCTTCGGCAACCGCCACCCTGGCGCCAAAGCCGGCCGCCATGCGCGCCGCGCGCACGCCGCCCGAGCCAGCGCCGATGACGAACAGATCGTAGTCATGATTTTGCACAGCTGTTTCCTCCTGATTTTGTTATCCGGTCTACCCGTGTCGAAGCCGCTAGCCGGAACGCAACGCGGCATTGCTGGCCAGCAGATCATGTAGCTTGCGACCCTGCTCCTGGCGGGTGTCCTGCATCCATTGAGGAACGGACAGCGCATTCGCTGCAGCCTCCCAGTGAGTCATGGCCGCCGCGTCGCCGAGCCCCAGCGCCGCTTCCCAGAGGGTGGCGACCACCCAGAAATGCTTTTGCGGATCGTCGCTCTCGCTTTCGGCCACGGGCGTGGCCAGACGAACGACCTCGCGTCGGATGCGCTTGGCCTGGACCGAATCGGCGATGGCCTCGTCGAGCTCTCCGGCGCGCAGCGATTCGCCTGCCCTGAGGTCGAGGAGGAAGGCCAGATTGATTCCGTTGTACCAGTCCTGCTTGAGGTGGAAGCCGCGCCGGTAACTGGCGATCGTTTCTTCCAGATCTTCCAGGTGCGAGCGCTGTTCCCATAGCCGCTTGTGGATAGCGCCCCAGAGGCCCAGGGTTTCGGGATCGTTGGTTGTCGCAGGCCCGAGCACCTCCAGGATCCCGCAGGCTTCGAGCAGTGCCGCTTCGGCGGTGGGCAGCTTCGACTTGTAGGTGGCCAGAGCCAACTGCTGGACGACAAAGGGGTCGTTGGGGCGTTGCTTGCGCACTTCACGCAGCAAGGCCATGGCCCGCGGGAAATTGCTCGGGCGACCGTCTCGAGGATTGATGGCGGACAGGGCCTGGTCCAGCAGCGCCTTGCTGGTCGGGGGCTGGGGAGCATTGCTGTCGCCGGTTCCCGACCCGGTTTCTGCGTCAGGGATTTCCGCCCCGCTGCCAGCAAAGTCGCTTGCAGGGGTCGAGCTTGAGCTCGTGCCGCGCCGCCCTGAGGGCGTTGCGAAAGGGACTGCGCCGCCAGTGGCCGTCCCCGATAGAGCCGGCGAGAAACCCCTCGCGGCCGCATCCGATGGTGAGCCGGCCAGCCCCGAATTGCGCGTCGCACGAACTGGCGGCGCAGCTCGAGGTGCACTCGTGCGCGCACCGACCGCTGACGGCGCCACGCGCGTCATGCCGCGTTGTGGTGGCTGCAGATCCTGCAGAAAGGTGTAGACCGGGCTGTCGGTGGCCGGCTTGCTCATCGCATTGCGGATGGCTTCGGCCAGCGCGTCGCGGAAGCGTCTGGCCTCCTGCGCGCCGACGTCCTCGCCGAGATGCTTGTAGGTCTGGATGACGATGTGGCCGACATCGAAGGGATATTTGAACTGCGATTCGGCGACGATGATCGTCGTTCCCGGGCGCAGACCGTAGCGCACGCCGAGTTCGAAAGCGGCATTGACGTTGTAGGTGGAGAGGTCGGCGATCACCAGGTCGGCTTGCAGGAGCATCTCGTACATCGGCAGATCGATGGTGCCGGTGTGCGGGATTTCGTCGGCGCGGATGCACTTCAGGCCGGCGGCTTCCACCGCCTCCTTGATGATTGCGTAGGAGGCGTCCAGGTCGAGCACCCGGCCGTCCGTGTAGTCGGTTTTCTTGCCGAAGCCCTGGACGACGAAGCAGAGCTTTTCACTCGCCTCGCTCACGCGAAGCCCCGCAGATGGTCGATCGAAACGTTGCTCGCGGCATACGTCTTACCGACCCGCTGGATCTGTTCGATGTTCTGCACCGAGTCCATCACCTGCACCTTCCTGGCGTCAACCCCGCTCAGGCCGAGGGCGTCGATACCGGCCTGGCTGACGTCCGGGTCGTAGCGCACGTAAGCGAACTGTTTGCCGGCGCTAGAGGTGGACGGGTCGCCTGGAGCCATCACCATGTCGCCGAATTCGCGGTCAATGGCCGGGCCGAAGCGGCATTCGCCAAGGGTGCGGCAGGCCATGTCCCAGCCTGCCGAGGCGGCGTTCATCAGGGCGCCAGGCAGGTTCTTGGCGTTGTCGAGCAGCCACAGGTCGTCAGCCTTCAGGTCGGGCCGGGCGTTGGCGGCGTTGCCGGTGCCGACAGAGACGATCAGCAGATTCCCGGTCCCGGTTTTCCAGCCGACCCGGTAGGGCGCTGCGGTGACCATCTCGAAGGCCAGGAAGGCCGGGTTGTTGTAGGTGGTGACGCCGCCATCGACGAAGACGAACTGGTATTCGGCGGGCGTCTCCGGGGCAAAGGTGACCACCTCGGGCGGGAAGAAGGTCGGCGCCGCGGTGCTCGCTCGCAGCAGTTGCCACAGTGGCAGGCGCAGGTTGCAGTCCTTGCGTTCGAGCTGGTTGTACTTTGCCCGTGGGTTATTGGAAACCGGCCACGGCGAATCGGTGGTGGCGTTGCGCATGACCATCATCAGCATGGTTTGCAGATTGCCGTCACCCAGGGTGGCGTTGGGCTCGGCGCGCGACGCCTCGTGCACCAGAGCGGCGTCGAATTCGACGCGCAGCTTGCGGGCCAGCGGCTCGTCGTTGTAGCTGTACTTCAGGCGGTTGAGCAGCGAGGCCTTGTCGAACATCTGGCGGCCGCTATCGACGTAGAACTTGCGGATCTGGTCGGTGGACATGCCGGCTGCAATGCACGCCGCAACCATCGCACCGGTGCTGGTACCGCAAGTGAAATCGAAGTAGTCGGCGAGCAGCATGTCGGGCCTGCCGAAGCGGCTGCGCAAGTTGCTTTCGAGCTTGGCCAGGATTTCCACGCTGATCAGGCCGAGGATGCCGCCACCGTCGCAGGCGAGGATCTTCTTCGGGCCGGGGCTGTCGATGCGCTCGAGGAGCTTCTGGTTCATGGCGCTTCCCTTTCTTTCGTCGTTGTTTCGTCCGTGGCGGGTGGCAGCAATCTGGTGTCGGCCGGCGTCAAGCGCCGAGGTCGGGCGCCGGCGTGATACGTACTGGCAGCGGTTGTGACACATCGAGGTGCACATCGCGCTGCGGGAACGCAATGGTGATCCCGGCTGCGGCCAGGCGTTTTTCGATCGCATAGCGAAGATCGCTGGCGACCTTGCGTGCCGACACATTCGGACCCAGCTCGACCCAGAAGACCAGCACCAGCAGCAGGGCATTGTCGCCGAAATCCTCGAAGAAGACCTCCGGCTTCGGATCGTCCAGTACCAGACCGTGATCGTCGGCGCTGCCGCAAATGATCTCGCTTGCTTCGCGCAGGGGCGCCCCGTAGGCGACACCGACATTGATCTCGCGTCTGACCTTCGGGTTGGAATAGGTCCAGTTGACGACCTGTTGTTCGAGAAAGCTGGAGTTGGGCACCAGCGCCTCAACGCCGTCGAAAGCGCGAATCGTCGATGCGCGCAGGTCGACCTGGGTGACGTAGCCGGTCATCCCCTCGATGGCAACGATATCGCCGACGCGAACCTTGCGTTCGAAGAGGATGATGATGCCGCTGATCACGTTCTTGATGATCGTCTGGGTGCCGAAACCGACGCCGATGGCCAGCGCGCCACCCATGAAGGCGAAAACGGTGAGCGGGATGCGCGCCAGGTTGAGGATGAAGATGATCAGCACCACCGCCAGCGCGATCATCGCCCAACGACGAATGACGCTGGCGATCTGCTCATCGACCTTGAAGTGATCGACCATCAGCCGTTGCAGTCGCGCGGAGAGCAGCGAGAACAACCAGTAGCCCAACAGGAACAGTAGGAGCGCGCCGATGCTCTTGCCGACGGTGACCCCGTAGGCGACGGTCACTGTCCTGCCGTCGATGACGGTCGAATCCTCGACCGCGAACATCTCGAAGTCCCAGACGCGCTTGAGCGCTTGCGTCACCTGCAGCGCGCCGAGTTTCCAGTTGTCGCTGTGGCCGGTTTCGCCGCTGAATCCGAAATCTTCCAACCAGCGCTTGACCTGACGATCCAGGCGGTTGCCCGCGACTTCCACTCGCTGATAGGCCAGCGCGCGCTGCTGCAGGGCCTCGAGAATCGCCGACTCCTGTGCCCGCGCACTGGAACTGAGCGAGGCATTATCGAGCCGTAGCGCCTGTTGCGTGGCTGCCGTGCGCGCCCCTTCGTGCAGTTCGCGAAACAGGTCCCGGCGGCTGGCGAGGTCTTCAGTGGTCCGTTTCAGGGCCGCAAGGACCTCCTGGCGGGTGGTGGCATCGTCGGAGCTGAAACCAACGAAACGCTGCCTCCAGGAGTCGTTGGCGACCTGCGTCATATCGTTCAGCCAGGTCAGGGTCATCAGTTTCAGGCGCTCGGTCTCCATCTGTACGTCGAGAACCTGCAAGCGCTGAGCGATCGGGCCGTTGGGATCGGCACCCGGCAGCAGTTTCGCCAGTCGCTCATGCTCGGCGGCAAGCTTGCTGTTGTCGGCGACCACCCGATCAACGTCGGTGTTCAGCTTGACCAGCAACCCGCTCAACCTGGCCTGTTGCTGCGCGAATTCTTCCTTGCTCAGTTGCTGTTCGGGCAGGACACGGGCAAGCAGGCGCTGCATTTGTTCACCAAGGGGTTGCAGTTGCTTCCGTTTCATCCCGATCAGATCGAGCCCGAGCGCGACCGCGGAAAGTTCTGCTTCGGCCTGCTGGCGACGCGTGGCAGCGAGTTCGCTGCTCTCGCGATCCTTTTCGACTTGATCCTGCCCGGCGGCGCGCGCCAGCCGATCCTCCGCCAGGCGAACGGCCGCATTGGCGCGCTTCCGCGCATCAACCAGGCCGGCCTGCTGTACCTCCAGTGCGCGTTCCGCCGCGGCCAGGTTCTTCTCGTGCGCCTTGAGGGCGTCGTACTCATCGCGCAGGGCATCGACCCGCAAGGCAGAGTAGGGTGGCGGGCCGGCGAGCTCGGCCATCAGGGTTCGCTGATTGGCCGTTTCGCGCGGCGAGTCTTTCAGCATTTCGAGTTCGTCGAGCAGTTTCACGCGCTCGCCGTAGAGCAGCACCAGTCGATCGAGCAGGCGCTGACGCTCGCTGGTCGGCAATCCGTTCTCGGTCGCTCCCCGGTCTGTGAGCCGTTGCTCCTGCTGCTGACGGCGTGCCTCGGCGAGCATTGCTTCCGCCTGTGCGCGCGGGTTTTCAGCTGGCTCGGCCGCCGGCGTGGGGGCCGCCTTGGGAGATCCGGACAGTTGCTTGGGAAGCAATGACTGGGCGTGGACCAGTGCGGCGAAGGTCATCACGACCAGCGCGAAAAACACCTGCCGGCGGTTCATCGAAGCGGACTCCCGACGGATCGTGGCCAGTCATGGGCGCTGACGGCGTGCAGTGCGGTGCACGACATTGAACGTGGCCGGTGAGGTACGGAAGCTTCCAAGAGATTTTCCTTCAGGCTAGGGCCGTAGTATCGAACGGGATGCTCCGGACGTCCACCCGATGGGCATCATGCGGCTGGTGTGAGCGGCGCCGGCGCAGTTCGTGCGCAGATCGCCGGTTCGAATCCCGACAATTTTTGTCGGCTTCTCGCGTGCCAATCGCACTGGAAGCGGCTAGACTCGAGCCAACAGTCCCGGAGCCTTCCCATGACCAGCGCCGTCGAGTTCCTGCCCGAAAAGAACCACGATCTCGAAGTGATTTCGCTGATCGGTTTCGCGCACGGCGTGTCGCATTTTTTCCATCTGCTGCTGCCGCCGCTGTTCCCGTGGCTGATGCACGATTTTGGGCTGAGCTTCACCGGCATCGGGGCGACGATGACCATCTTCTTCGTCGTTTCGGCGATCGGCCAGGCGCTGGCCGGTTTCCTGGTCGATCGCTTTGGCGCGGCCAGGGTGCTGATCGGCGGCATCGGTTGCTTTCTGGTCGCGGCCCTCCTGCTGTCGGTGGTCGACGGCTACCTCGGCTTGACGCTGGTCGCCGCGCTGGCCGGGCTGGGCAACAGCGTTTTCCACCCGGCCGACTTCACGGTGCTCAACCGGCACGTGTCGCAGCCACGGTTGGGGCACGCCTTTTCGATGCATGGGCTGTCCGGCAACCTCGGCTGGGCGCTGGCGCCGGTGTTCATGACCGGCATCGCGGCTGCCGCTGGCTGGCGGGTTGCCGCGCTGGCTGCCGCCGGGATAGCTGCGCTGGCCTTGGGGTTGGTTTTCTGGCGGCAGCAGACGCTGGCCGATCCGCCGGGCAGCGCGGCTGACGCCGGCCCGGTCGGCGCGCCCGTGATGTCGGCTTTCGGCTTCCTGCGCTCGCCGGCGGTATGGATGTGTTTTCTCTTCTTTCTGCTGATTACGACGGCGTTCGGCGGTATCCAGAACTTCGTGACGCCGATCCTGCAGAACCTGCACGGCCTGACTCTGGCTGCCGGGGCGACGGCGCTGTCGGCGTATCTGGTCGGTGGCGCGGGCGGCATCTTGACCGGCGGTTTTCTGGCGCAGAGGGGTGACCAGGAACGGCTGATCGCCGGCGCGCTCAGCGCGGCAGCGGTGCTCACCCTTGTGCTGGCGCTGCTGCCGCTGCCGGCGTGGAGCGTGCTGCCGCTGATGATCGGCATCGGCTACTGCACCGGCATCGCCGGACCGTCGCGCGACCTGCTGGTGCGCCGGGCGGCGACCTCGCGTTTCGGCCAGGCGGCCTACGGTCGGGTTTACGGTTTCGTGTACTCCGGCCTCGACACGGGACTGGCCTTGGCGCCGCTGGTCTTTGGTGGCTTGATGGACGGCGGACGCTTCGCCGCGGTGCTGGTCGGCATCGCCGCGCTGTGGAGCCTGTCGATCCTGACCGCGCTGCGGGTCGGCGGCGTCACCCGGCAGGCGGCCGCCTGAAGCTTTGCCGGCGGCCGGGTCGATGAGCAAGCCGGCGCTGCGCCAGCTTGCCATCAACGACGGTGGTCAGGTCAGCGCGGTCGAGCCGACGGAGTCAAAGCGGATTACGACGCGGGCAAGCAAGCGGCTCAGGCAATTCCCGTGCGTTCGAGTGCCGGCCGCCAGCATTTCGCGAGGCGATTGAAGCCGCGCCGGGTCGGGTGCAGCTCGTTGGCCCAATCGCTCTCGGACTTCAGGGT
The DNA here is from genome assembly GCF_032229525.1 of Accumulibacter sp. Lineage (GTDB taxonomy): Bacteria > Pseudomonadota > Gammaproteobacteria > Burkholderiales > Rhodocyclaceae > Accumulibacter. The sequence goes on from NZ_JAVTWB010000009.1 coordinate 11,959, forward strand.
ATGGCGCCCATCCACCAGTTGCAGCGTTGGTGCCTTCGCCTGCGCCTCTTCAAGGCACAGCCAGAACTGGTCAATGAGCAGTTTGGCCACCTCCGCTTGCAGATCGCGGTCGATGCTGGCTTGATCCATCGGAAATTGCAGCCACTGGCCTAGACCGAGGAAGCCCTTGCCGTTTGGCGGTGGATAGTCATAGCCGTGTACGAATACCGGCGTGCCCGGGATCTTCTTCTCGACCAGCGCGACGACGCTGAGCAGCGCTTTGATGACCGTGTCGAACAGCTGCTTTGGCTGGCCGCTGCGCAGGCAGGCGACGGCTGATGTGGCGTCCGAGCAGTCTTCGAGGAGCAGAGCCCCGAGATCGTCCCGGCCCGCGAAATCGTTGCCGCCGCCGGACAGAAACACCGCTTTGAGCGTCCGGCCATAGCCTGTTTTGCGGTCGAGGTCGCGTTCGATCTGCGCGCGGATCGGGCCGGACTCGTACTCGATTGCTTCGGCGCCGTTATGGCCACGTACCAGGATGATGTGGTGCTTCTTGCGGTTCAGGCGCTTGTGCAGTTCGTTGAGAAGATTGTTTTTCGGGTACCAGAACCAGGAATCACCGATTGCCAGGACGGTCGGGAAGAGGCCATCCTTGGTCAAGATCGATTCGTCCCATACGGGCTTTTGGATCATTTCTTCTCCTCCAGTGAATTGTTTTAATTGGCGTTGCGCATACGGGAGCGTATCGCGAGCAAATAATCGCACAAGGTATGCACGATCTGCAACTGACCGTGTGTCAGTGCTGGCGCTGGCGCGGGTCTTGGGCAGCAGGCGGTTGCCGTGCCACCTTGGTGGTTTCCCAGTACGGCCGCTCGCCGATCCTTCCGGCCAGGTAGTCGACCAGCATCCGCACCCGCTGCGGCACGTAGCGATTGCCGGGGAGCAGGGCGTAGATGCCGAGTTCGGGCATCGGATAGTCGGTGAGGATTTGCCGTACCGAGCCGGCCTCGATCGCGGCGGCGGTGATGAACGTTGGCTGTACGGAAATGCCCAGGCCGCGAATCGTCGCCTCGAGTAGCGCATCGCCGTTGTTGGCGCGCATGCGGCCGTGCACCGGGAAAGTTTCCATGACGCCGTCGACCAGGAACGGCCAGCCTTCCAGGTGGGCGGGCAGGTAGAGCAGACATTCGCGCCCGGTGAGTTCGCGAGGGTGGGTCGGTTCGCCGTGACGATGCAGGTAGGCCGGTGAGGCGGTGGCCAGCAGGCGGGTGCTGCCGATGCGGCGGGCGACGTCCAGCGGGTCGAGGCGCGCGCTGATGCGGATCGCCAGATCCAGGCCTTCCTCGACCAGGTTGACGCGGCGATCGGTGAAGTCTATCTCGGTGCTCACCTCGGGGTAGGTGATGTGGAAGTCGATCAGCAGTGGCGCCAGGTGACGCAGCCCGAAACTCAGCGGTACGCTGATGCGGATCAGGCCGCGGGGATCCTGGCGCTCGCCGCCGAGGTCGGTTTCGGCGGCTTCGACCAGTTTGAGTATCTCGCGACAGCGCTCGAGATAGGCAGCGCCGGCCGAGGTGAGGCTGAGGCTGCGCGTACTGCGCGCGATCAGCTTGACGTCGAGATGCGCCTCGAGTGCGGCGACCTGGCGGGTGATCACCGAGCGGGCGACGTCCATCTGCCGCGCCACCGCGGCAAAACTGCCGAGCTCGGCGACGCGCATGAAGATCCGCATGCTGTCGAGACGATCCATTGCCTGGCCTCCTTTTGTTGTCGAAATAGCAACGACCAATTGCAGATTGTGGCCTATTTGTTGGTCAATTGCTCGGCTAAAGTTCGCCCATCGCAAGGAACAAGCCTTGCGGAGCAGAAAAGGAGAACCGCATGATCCTCGTTACCGGCGCCAACGGCCAGCTCGGCCGCCGCATTGTTGATCAACTCGTCGCCCGTCGCGGCGGCGTTGCCGGCATCGCCGCCAGTGTGCGCGACCCGGCGCGGGCCGCCGACCTGATCGGGCGCGGCATCGTCGTTCGTCAGGGCGACTTCGACCAGCCGGAGACGCTGGCTGACGCCTTCGCCGGGGTCGACAAACTGGTTCTGGTGTCCACCGATGGCCCCAACGATGTCCGCATCGCCCAGCACCGGCGGGCGATAGCTGCAGCCGTCGCGGCGGGAGTCGGGCATATCCTGTACACCAGCTTCATCGACGTTGCCGCCGATTCGCCCGCCGACTTCGCCGCCGTTCATCGGGCGACCGAGGCCGATCTGGCGGCTAGCGGCCTGCCGTTCACGGCGCTGCGCAACCCGCTTTATGCGGACTTCTTGCCGATGACAGTGGCTGCGGCCCGCGAAACCGGGAGCTTCCAGTTGCCCGCCGGCAGTGGCCGCGCCAGCTTCATCAGCCGCACCGAACTGGCAGACGCCATGGCGGCGGCCGCTCTGGCGCCGGCGCTGGCGCGTCAGGTCTATGAACTAAGCGGTCAGGCGACGCACGACTACCACGACGTGGCGGCTGCCATCGCCCGAGCGAGCGGCAAGTCCGTGCGCTACCAGCCGGTTAGCGAGGATGCCTACGCGGCAGCACTCGAAGCGTCCAGCCTGCCGCGTTGGTTGGCGCGGGCGATGGCCAACATGTACTCGGCGGTGGCGGCGGGCAAGTTCGACCGGGTAAGCAATGATTTTGCCGCGCTGGTCGGGCACCCGCCGCGCCCGCTCCCCTGCCTGGCGCAGGAACTCTTCGGCTCGCGCTGAAGTCGGAGGACGATTCGCATGAACGCCAAGTCTTTTCCCGCGCTCTTCGTTGGCCACGGCGCGCCGACCATGGTGCTCGACCCCGCTGCGGCTGGTGCCGTGCTGGCCCGCACCGCCGCCGCTCTACCCACACCGCGGGCGATCGTCGTGGTCAGTGCGCACTGGCAGAGCGAGAGACCGACCATCGGCGTGGCGTCGGAATTCGAGACCATCCACGATTTCCACGGCTTCCCGGCGGCGCTGTATGCCGTTCGTTACCCGGCCAGGTCGGACCCGGGCGTCGCCGATGCTGTTCGCCGCTTGCTGCTTGCGGACGGTTTCGACCTGCAGGTTGACCACCGCCGTGGTCTTGATCACGGCGCCTGGACACCGTTGAGCCTGATGTACCCGGCGGCCGACGTTCCCGTCGTGCCGGTGTCGCTGCAGGGGGGATTTGGCCCGGAGCAGCATTTCCGGCTCGGGCGTGCGCTCCGGCCATTACTCGCCGACGGCGTGCTGCTGCTGGCTTCGGGCAATATCACCCACAACCTCGGCGACTTTCGACGGTCGGTCGTCGCTGGCGGCGGAGCGCTGGCTTACGTGAGTGAGTTCGCCGAGTGGATGTGGCAGCGCATTGCCGCCGGCGAGCAGCAGTTACTCCTCGGCTATCGCCAGCACGCCCCGCACGCGGTTCGTGCCCATCCCACCGAGGAACATCTGTTGCCGCTTTACGTTGCACTCGGCGCTGCCGGTGTCGATTACCGCCCCGAACGGCTGTATGCGGGGATCGATTCGGGCGCTCTGGCGATGGATAGTTACGCTTTCTGGCCTGCCGAAGCCATTTGACAACCAGGAGAATCGAATGCCTGAAACCCGCTACACCCACCCTGCCATCGCCCTGCACTGGTTGATGGCCGTGCTGCTGATCGGCTTGTTCGGTCTGGGGCTCTACATGAGCGATTTGCCGCTGTCACCGGACAAGCTGAAGCTCTATTCCTGGCACAAATGGGCCGGTGTCACCGCGTTCCTGCTGGTGCTGCTGCGCCTGGGCTGGCGCATCGGCCACCGGCCGCCGCCCTTGCCGATGGCGATGCCGGCCTGGCAGAAGACGGCTTCGCATGGAGCGCACCATCTCTTGTACTTGCTGATGTTTGCCATTCCGCTGTCCGGCTGGTTGATGAGTTCGGCCAAGGGATTCCAGACCGTCTATTTCGGCGTCCTGCCGCTGCCGGATCTGCTGGCCAAGGACAAGGAACTCGGCGAGCTACTGGAGACGGTGCACTGGACGCTCAATTACGCCCTGGCGGCGCTGGTCGTCGCCCACGTCGCGGCGGCACTCAAGCATCACCTGCGCGACCGCGACGACGTGCTGTCGCGAATCCTGCCGGTCGTCGGTCGAAATCGCTGAACACCTTCGCAGAATAGGAGAGACTCATGAATACCTTTCGCCTTGCCTTCGCCGCGCTGTTGTTCGCCAGTGGTAGCGCACAGGCGGTCGAATTCAAGCAGTTTCTGGCCGACCAGAGTAGCCTGCAGTTCGTCTCGCGGCAGATGGGGGTGCCGGTCGACGGCCAGTTCAGGAAGTTCAACGTGAAGCTGGCCTTCGACCCGGCGAAACCGACCGCCGCCACAGCCAGATTCGAACTTGACCTGGCCAGCGTGGACGCTGGCTCAGCGGACGCCGATGACGAGGTAGTCCGCAAGCCCTGGTTCAACCTCAATGAATTTCCCACCGCGACTTTCGTTTCCTCGGCCATCCGGCCGCTCGGTGGCGACAATTTCGAACTTGTCGGCAAGCTGACGATCAAGGGCCAGACGCAGGAGCTCACGGCACCGTTCACTTTCCGTCAGGCTGGCGGAAACGGCGTTTTCGACGGTGCGTTCGTCCTCAAACGCCTTGATTTCGCGGTCGGTGATGGTATCTGGTCCGACGTCAGCGCGGTCGCCAACGAAGTGCAGATCAAGTTTCACATCGTTGCCGCCCCGGCCGCGGGTGGCAAGTAAGCACCCACCAGCAAGACCTGCAGCTGTTACACCTCATATCACCTCAAGGAGCCCTCGCATGAACAAGCCTTTCGCTGTACTCGCCCTGATCTCTCTTGCCAGCATCGTCGCGGCGCCCGCATTCGCCGCGCCCGAGACCTATGCAATCGATCCGAACCATACCTACCCGCGCTTCGAATACAGCCATTTCGGCTACTCGACGCAGCTCCAACGCTTCAACAAGACCGCCGGCACGATCGTCGTCGACCGCGCCGCGAAGACCGCTTCGGTGGATATCACGATCGACGCCAAATCGGTGGACACGGGTTACCCGCTGTTCAACGAGCACATCCAGGGCGAAGACTACCTGGATACCGCCAGGTATCCGACGATCACCTACAAGTCCACCGCCGTCAGATTCGATGGCGACAAGCCGGTGGCGGTCGAAGGCAATTTGACGATCAAGGGCGTTACCAAACCGGTGACCCTGACCGTCACCTCGTTCCATGCCATGCCGCATCCGATGGTCAAGGTGGATGCCATCGGTGCCAATGCCGTCACCAGAATCAAGCGTTCCGACTTCAACGCCGGCAAGAACGCTCCCTACGTCAGCGACGAGATGACCCTGAGCATCGCCGTCGAAGCGCTGAAGCAGTAGACTGCTGGCAAAGAAGCGGGGGCCACGGAGCCCCAACCCGGAACACCACCATCGGTGAACCGGAACAAACTGGAGACAACGATGAACGAGAGCAGCCCCAATATTGCCCAGAAGTCCCCTTACGCCATCGACGTCGAGGCCGGCAAGAGTTACTGGTGGTGCGCCTGCGGCAACAGCAAGACTCAACCCTTCTGCGACGGCAGCCACAAAGGCGGTGCATTTACGCCCCGCGAGTACCAGGCGGAAAAATCGGCAACGGTCTATTTCTGCGGCTGCAAACACAGCGCCAAGGCGCCGCTGTGCGACGGTAGCCACAAGCAGCTGTAGGAATCGCCAGCTGCCAACCGGACAGCTACTGCCTCAACCTGCCAAGGAGACACCATGTCAGCCCTCACCACCGAAGCTCTCGATCAGCTCTTCATCGAGGCGAGAACGCACAACGGCTTCGCGCCGGAAGCGATCCCCGAGGCCACGCTGCGCCGCCTCTACAACCTGATGAAGTGGGGTCCGACGTCGATGAATTGCCAGCCGGCGCGGCTGGTTTTCGTGACCAGCGCGGAAGGCAAGGAAAAGCTCGCGCCAGCCCTGTCACCCGGTAACCTGGACAAGACGCTGCTGGCCCCGGCGACGGTCATCATCGCCACCGATACGCGCTTCTATGAGCACCTGCCGACGATGTTTGCGGCTTACGACGCCAGACCGATGTTCGAGGGCAACGCCGAGCTGGCGACCAGCACAGCGTTGCGCAACGGTACGCTGCAGGGTGCCTACCTGATCCTGGCTGCTCGCGCCATTGGCCTGGACTGTGGGCCGATGTCCGGTTTCGATGCCGGCAAACTGAACGCGGCGTTTTTCCCAGACGGGCGTTATCAGGCCAATTTTCTCTGCAATCTCGGCGTCGGCGATCCCGGCAAGCTCCATCCACGCGGCCCGCGGCTGAGTTTCGAGGAAGCCTGCGAGATCGCCTGAAGGGCAGGGTGGCGCAAAGCGCTGGCAGTGCTGACCGTGTTTCTTGCCTGCCGACGTACGGGCCTTGCCTTGGCCGCGCCGTCAGGTCGCAGTGCCGCCCTGGCGACGGCCGCGGCATTGCCGATCTTGTCGAGCGGAGCGGCTCACTTCGAGATGGTGATCGGAAGATCGACCCCCTTGACCTCGCCGACGGCGGTCTGGAAGAGGTCGCCGAGCATGGCGAATGTCGCGCGGTCCCACTGCGTGTTGCCGACGCTGTAGCTGCGTCCCTCGAAGTCGACCGAGGCGATCGTTCCTGGTGGGGGCGAATCGGAGATCTCGATGTGCAGTGACGAGCGGGGATTCTCCGCGGTCGGCCCGGTGCGCGGGTCGGGAGCGACGTCGAACTCCGGAACCGCACGCGCGCCGTTGGCGACGAAGGCCAGCATCTGCAGCATGCTGCGCAGCTTGATTGCCCCGCGGATGGCGAAATCGCCGCCGGGGCCGTCTGGTCGGACATCGAGGAAGACGAAGCCGCGTGGGTTGCGCTTGATGCGCTCGTTGAGCTCGAAACGCGCCTGATTGCTGAGCGACATCGGATCGACGTTCATCACCACTACGCGCCCTGCCTGAAAGCGCGCCAGCTGGTAGCTGCCGTCGGCGGTCCGTCGCCACTGCAGACCCTCCTTGTCGGCGTTGATGACGTCCGCCGCGCTCGGTGCGGCCTTCAACGCCGGCGCTATCGGTTCCTCGAAGACCAGCGTCCGGACGAATAGCTTGCGGTTGTCGTTCAGCCAGCGCAGGTGCGTCGCGATGCGCCGGAACTCGGTGTACTCCTGGGCTAGCGCCGGGTCGTTGGCGATGAAGCGGGCGAAGCTGCCGTCGCTGTTTTGCACTTCGATCCCGGAAGCGAGCAGCCGTGTCACCCGGTCAATGGCGCCGCCCTGAAAGACCAGGAACTCGAAGGCCTGATCCTTGAACGGCGTCAGCACACGTTCGGTGAACGCCTGCCCGGAAAGCGGGTGAATGCTGAAAGTCGGGTTTTCCGACGCGCCAGCGCCAGCGCTCAGGCCGAGGATGTTGGCACTCGCGTTGCGGTGTAGTTCGGCGCCAGCGCCGAGCGTGGTCGTCCAGTTGAAAGTCGCGGCGATGGTCGAGGTCGACGTGAAGTGGACCGGCCTGCCGGTGTCGGTGCGGGCGATGTTCAGCAAGAGGAGCTTCTGGTCGAGGTTGCTGGTGACTTCATCGTAGCCCAGCACCTGGCGCTCGAGCATGGGTGGGCCGGCGCAACCGGCGAGGGCGAGGGCGAGCAAGGCTGCTGGGGCGGCGTTACGCGCCATGGTGGCGAAACCCGACTGATCGGTTCGCGTGCGGGGGAATTTCATGACAAGGGTTTCCTCAGTTACGGCGGGCGGCTCAAGCCGGCGAGCCGAGGGCGCGTGATTTCCCGTCGTGAGCGCGCTACGGGCTGGCTGCCCGATCCCTGCGCGACACCGCCCGCGATGAAGTTTAGCGGGCGGCGAAGTGCCGCCGAAGATTCAGAGCGGTAGCGGGTCTGCGTTGCCGAGGGCGGTGGTGTTCAGCCCGCCATCAACGTACATGATCTCGGCGGTGATCGCGCTGGCCAGGTCGGAGAGCATGAAGGCGGCGGCGTTGCCGACTTCGTCGATGGTGATGTTGCGACGCAGTGGCGCGTTGTGCGCGTTGTAAGCGAGCAAGCGCGAGAAATTGCCGATGCCGGAAGCGGCCAGGGTCTTGATCGGGCCGGCTGAAATGGCGTTGGCGCGGATGCCCTGCGGGCCAAGACAGAAGGCGAGGTAGCGGGTGGCCGCCTCGAGGCTGGCCTTGGCCAGGCCCATGGTGTTGTAGTTGGGCAGGGTGCGCTCGGCGCCGAGGTAGGAGAGCGCCAGCAAGGCCGGTTTACGACCTTTCAGGAGCATCGGCCGGGCGGCCTTGGCCAGCGCCGCGTAGCTGTACGAAGAGACGTCGTGGGCGATGCGGAAAGCGTCGCGCGAGATGCCCTCCAGGAAGTCGCCTTCGATCGCTTCGCCGGGCGCGTAGGCGATCGAGTGCACCAGACCATCGAGGCCGTCCCACTGCGTGCCAAGGTCGGCGAATACCTGATCGATCTCGGCGTCCTCGGCGACGTCACACTTGTAGATCAGCGTGCTGTCGAATTCCTTGGCGAACTTGGCGACACGATCCTGGAAGCGTTCGTTCTGGTAGGTGAAGGCAAGTTGCGCCCCTTCACGGTGGCAGGCCTTGGCGATGCCGTAGGCGATGGAGTGTTTCGACAGCACGCCGGTAATCAGAATGCGCTTGTCGGCGAGGAATCCCATGACTTCTCCCGTAACTAAAATTGGCTGGGTTTGCAGCTGTGGTTCGAATCAGCTTAACCCGCGCATTATAAGGGA
>NZ_JAVTWB010000010.1:0-12411 GCF_032229525.1 Accumulibacter sp.
AATATTCGTCGGCGCTGCATCCCGGTACGGCGCGGTAGTGCCGGTGCGCCTTGGTCAGTGCTCGTCGCGCTTCAAGAGGCTCTTCAGGTTGGCGAAGGGCTGTGCCGTCGCCGCCTGGGTGGTCGGCCCGGATGATCTGATACCGGCCTGGCGTGCAGCGTCGGCGTCGAGTTGCCGAGAGTGTTCGTTATCGTGGCAGTAGAGACAGAGCAACTCCCAGTTGCTGCCGTCGCCCGGGTTATTGTCGTGGTTGTGGTCCCGGTGATGGACCGTCAGCTCGCGCAGGTTGTGATGGGTGAACTCGCGGCTGCAGCGACCACATATCCACGGGTAAATCTTCAGCGCCTTTTCGCGATAGCCGGCCTCGCGAGTCTGGCGGTTGCGGATCGCCTCGGCGATCATTCGATCGGTGTGGGCGCTCTTGTCGTTGGCCATTGTGGACTCCGTGAGAGAAAAAATGTTGTGCAGGGCGGCGGGTGGCTGGCGGGCGTGTTACACCCGCAGCGCGATCAACGGTACGCGCATTTCGTTGCTGCTGGTGCCGCCATGGACACCGAGCATGGTGTAGCGCTTTTCGCCGGGCAGCCAGTCCTTGATCGTCCAGTTGTCCTTGAGCACCAGCGTGTAGTCGCCAACTCTCGATGACAGGCGGGGATGGTAGGGCGGCGGGCCGAACCAGCCGTCGGCGATTAGTTGTTGGCTCGGGTAGAGGTGGCAAGCGCGGCCGAAATGGCTGCGCACGTAGGCTTCGAAAGCCGGCCGATTCCCCGGCGCGACATAGCAGTAGGCGACCCGCCGTTCGCCACATAGGGGCCGCAGAAGCAGTGCCGCGAGTTGCGGATGATCTTCAAGATCGATCACCCGCCGCCCGGGGGAGTCAATGAAACCGTGATCGGCGGTGACCAGCAGCCAGGTATTGCTGCCGCGCAGCTGGCGCAGGAGCTCGCCGAAATGCCTGTCGAACTCGGCCAGGGCGCGCTGGGCCTGCCGGCTGTCGGTCCCGAACTGGTGCGAACAGGCGTCGACATCGGGATAGTAGGCATAGATATAGCGTGGGCTGGTGTTTTCCTGCACCAGGTCGACGACGCCGGTGAACATGCCGGCCAGCGAGCCATAGGCCATGCCCTGTGCGCCGCGCGAGTGCCAGGCGTTGAAAGGGCTGCCGGCGATACTTTGCGGCGCGACCACCCAGGATTCGCGGTCAAGCGTCTGAAACAGCGAGCGATGGTCAAACAAGCGCGGCGGCAGCTGCCCAGGCAGTGCTCTTGCTGGCCCGGCCCGCGGCGTCAGCGGCAGGATGGCCAGGGTCTGGTCGATCTCGTCCAGGTGCATGTGCCAGCCCGTCAGGCCGTGCTGTGCCGGGGCGAGGCCGGTCATGAAGGTGGTGATCGCGCTGGCCGTCGTCGACGGGAAGACAGAGGTCATGCTGCCGATCTGGTGGGTTTGCAGGTGGAGGTGGGCAGGGTGCCTGGCCAGTGTGCGATGGCCGAGTCCATCGATCACCATCAGTACCACATGGCGCGCCCGGGCCAGCTGCATCGACGACAGCGCTGCCAGCTGCGGGTAGTGAGCATCGGTGCCGCCACAGGCGGTGGCGATGCTCTGCATCAGATTGACAATGCCGCCGCCGTTGTAGTCGGGGAGAAGGGTCGAACTCATGATGTAGCCATTCTACGCCAGGCGAGCGAGGCCCCACTCTCCCGCCAACCAGACTAGGGAGAGTCGCGTTGGCCGAGGCCGCCGGTCGCGTAGCTGCCGGGGGCATCCTCAATGGGCTTGAGCGCCCCTTCGCCGGGCTGGCGCGCGGCCACCAGGGTGTTGCCGTCGGGATGCGCGAGCAGCCATTGCTGCCAGTCGGTCCACCATGACCCCGGGTGCCTGCTGGCGCCACCGAGGAATTCGTCGGCCTGCTCGGGGAACGCCTCGTTGGTCCAGTAACCGTAACGCTTCGCTGCCGGTGGATTGATCACGCCGGCGACGTGCCCGGATTCACCGAGAACGAACCTGACCGGGCCCGATGGCAGGTGAGCGCCGATGTAGCTGCTCTTCCACGGTGAAATGGCGTCTTCGATGGTGGCCAGGAAATAGCAGGGCACTTTGACGCTGGAAATGTCGATGTCGACGCCGGCCACCGAGATGCCTCCCGCCTTCGCCAAGCCGTTGGCGTGGTAGCAGGTCTCCAGGAAAAAATCGTGCAACGCCGATGGCAGGCGCGTGGCGTCGGCGTGCCAGGCTAGCAGCTCGACCGGGAAGGAATTCTTGCCGAGCAGGTAGTTATCGACCACGTAAGACCAGATCAGGTCGTTGGTGTGGGCCATCTTGAGCATGGCGGCCATTTTCGGGTGTGCCGGAGCGCCGTCTTGCGCGGCCTTCGTCCCGGCACCGGCGGTACGCTCGGCGCTGGCAGGTGCGCCGGGTTCTCCTGCTTCCGAAAAGTCGATCAAGGTGCCGAGAAAGGTCGCGGAAGCCGCCCGCGGGTCTCGCCGGGCAGCCATGTAGGCGAGGGTGGTCATCAGCAGCGTGCCACCGAGGCAGTGGCCGACGAGATCGATCCGCTGCTCGCCAGTCGCCAGCTCGATCGCCGCGATCGCGGCCAGCACCCCGTCAACGACATAGTCGTCGAAGCTCTTGCCGGACAGTCGCTGATCGGCGCTGGCCCAGCTAATGACGAAGGTCGTCAAACCCTGTTCGGTGGCCCACTTGACGTACGAATTGCTCGCGCGCAAGTCGAGGACGCAGTACTGGTTGATCCAGGGTGGAACGATCAGCAAGGGCTTCTGGCACTGGTGGGTGCCTGCCGGTTGGGTGTGGATAAGCTGCAGCAGGTCGTTCTGGAAGATCACCTTGCCTGGCGTGGTGGCCAGGTCATGGCCGAGGCGGTAGGTGCTGTCGTCGCTAGTCAGCTGATGCAGCGGTCGGTCGCCTGCTTCGAGGTCCTTGAGCAGATGCTTGAGTCCCTTGACCAGGTTTTTCCCCTTGCTGTTCACCGTTTCGCGAAGCACTTCGGGGTTGGTCAATGCGAAGTTGGTCGGCGACATTGCGTCGACGTATTGCCGGGTGAGCGCATTCAGCTTGTGCTGGCTTGCTTCGTCGAGTCCTTCCGTTCTGGCCACCGCCGTGTGCAGGTGGCGCGCGGTGATCAGGTAGGATTGTTTGATGAAGTCGAAGAGAAAGTTGTCCTCCCAGGCCTTGTCGTCGAAGCGCGGGTCGCCGCGGTCCGGGGTGGCGACCGGCTGAGCAGGCAGGCCCATGGTGCGCAGGGTGGACTGCTGGCACAAGCGGATATGGTCGCGCAGCATGGCCATTTGCGTCTGCGCTATCCGGTAGGGGCTGGCCAGCAGGCGCGCCGAGATATCCATGAAGGCCTTGGCGACTTCGAGATCTTCGCTGGGAAACCAGATGCCCCGTCTGGCCGTTCGCTTCATGTGGCGGCGCAGCAGTCGCGACGCTCGTTGGGCTACTTCGAGGTAGCTGGTGGCGACTTCGGCAGCTGTGGGTAGAGGCACGTTTGCCCCATCTGCTGGCGGCGGCATGGTCAATGCCCTTCGGTCTCACGCCTCCTGGAGGCGCCCGGATGTCTGACAAAACGGATCAGGCCCTGCTCGTTTTCGAGGCGCTGCAGCCGCCCCGCGTGTTCGAGCCGGTTGAGATGGGCAATGGCCTCGCCCATGGCGAACATCGTCTGATGGGTGTCCAGATCCCTGGGGAACAGGGTAGTCAACAATTCGGCCGCGCTGCGCGGGTCGGCGCATGCTTCCTCGAGAACCAGCAAGCGTTCTTGGTGATGGGCGTGCAGGGCATTGACCCGGTTCTCGATGCCGTGGAACGGCAATCCGTGTGAGGGGAGCACCAGCGTCTCGGGCGGTAGCTCGCGGTAACGGTCGATCGAACGCAGAAAATCGGCCAGCGAGTCGGCCATCGGCGTCACGGCAAAGACGCTGACGTTGGTCGAAATCTTGGGCAGCAGCATATCGCCGGAAATCAGCACGCCGAGATCGGGGCTGTACAAGGCAGCGTGTTCGGGGGAGTGACCGAAACCGACACGGACATGCCAGCGCTGTGCGCCGATGGTCAGTTCGTCGCCGGCGAGCAGACGGCGGTAGTCGGTCGGCAGGGTCGGTACGCCACGGTTGTAGCCGCCAGTGCGGCGCTCGAGTGCCGCACAGCGCTCGCCATCGAGTCCGTGCGCGCGAAACTGGCGGAGCATCGGCTGATTGCCGTGGCCGCCGACCTCGTGCCACACGGCATGGGCGGTCAGGTACTCGCCCAGGGTCATGTGCACCGGGGCGCCGGTCTGTTCCTGCAGCCACGCGGCAAGGCCTAGATGATCGGGGTGGAAGTGGGTGACGATGATCCGCGAAACGCGCCCGCCACGCACGGTCGTCGCCAGCCGGGAGAGAATCTTCTGCCAGCACTCCTTGACCGTATCTAGCGCGAAACCGGTATCGACGATGGTCCAGCCGTCGTCATCCTCGAGCAGCCAGAGATTGATGTGATTCAGCGCAAAGGGCAGAGGCATGCGCAGCCAGTGGATGCCGGGAGCTACCTCGAAGGTTTCGCCGGCGGCCGGCGGGGTGGCGAAAGGGTAGTCGGGCAGCATTCGTCGATGGATTGTAAAAACGTTTGAAATCTATAAACTCAGCGGCTCGGAGGCTGGCTTCTGGAGGCCTCTGCAGCGAAGCATTCTACACGGATACACCTCATCCGACGCCGGACAGCCCCCCGTGGAACAGCAAACTACAACCTTCAGCATTTCGGATCTGGCGCGTGAGTTCCACATCACGCCGCGAACGATCCGTTTCTACGAGGACCAGGGCTTGCTTGCGCCGCGGCGCGAAGGGCGAACCCGCGTCTTCACGCGTCGCGACCGCACTCGTCTGAAGCTCGCCTTGCGTGGCAAGCGGCTCGGCTTCAGCCTGGCCGAGATCGCCTACCTGATCGGCATGTACGACACGGCGCGGGACAAGAACACGCAGCTGACCGAGTTCCTCAATGGTCTCGAACAGCGCAAGGCAGCGCTGTTGCAGCAACGCGAGGACATCGAGGTGGTGCTGCAGGAAGTCTGCAACTTCGAAGAGCAATGCCGGCAGTTGTTGCTGGCGAGGGCGGCGAGCAAGTCAGCGACCGAGGCGGCACGCGAAGCGGCGAAAGCCAACAAGGTCGCGTGATCACGTTTGGCGAAAGTAGTTGACGTTTACGTCAACGTCACTTTAAATGGCGGCCATGCACAAGATCCAGGATCGCGATTTCGCCGAGCGTGTCCGCACCAGCTTCGATCGCCAGCAGGCGATGCGGCTGATCGGCGCCAGCATGCCGGTGATCGAGCCCGGCTACACCGAGATCCATCTGCCGCACAAGGCGGAGATCACGCAGCAGCATGGCTACATTCATGGCGGTGTGGTTGGCATGATCGCCGATTCGGCGGCGGGTTACGCGGCCAGCACCCTGACCACGAACGAGACCGGCGTAGTGACGGTCGAATACAAACTCAACCTGCTGGCGCCGGCCGAAGGCGATCTGCTGATTGCCGAGGGGTCGGTGGTTCGCTACGGACGGACGCTGATCGTCACCCGCGCCGAAGTGTTTGCTGTTGTGCACGGTCGCAAGACCATGTGCGCCTTGATGCAGCAGACGATCATGACCCTGCATGGCAAGAAGGAACACCCGCGTTAGAACCCACCCAAGGAGTGCGAGACATGGAGTATCCGAGCCTCAATTTTGCCCACGGCGAGACCATCGACATGCTGCGCGCGAGCATTCGCAGCTTCGCCGCCGACGAAATAGCACCGCGTGCCGAAGCCATCGATCGCGACAACCTGTTTCCCGCCGATCTGTGGCGAAAGCTCGGCGACATGGGCTTGCTCGGCATGACCGCCGACGAGGAATACGGGGGGACCGGGCTCGGCTATCTGGCGCACATTGTGGCCATGGAAGAAATTTCGCGCGCGTCCGCCAGCGTCGCCCTCTCCTACGGGGCGCACTCCAACCTCTGCGTCAATCAGATCGGTCGCAATGGCAACGCCGCCCAGAAAGCGAAATACCTGCCGAAGCTGATTTCCGGCGAGCACGTCGGCGCGCTGGCGATGTCCGAGGCCAACGCCGGTTCGGACGTGGTCAGCATGAAGCTGCGCGCCGACGCCAGGGGCGACCACTTCGTGCTCAACGGTGGCAAGATGTGGATCACCAACGGCGGCGACGCCGATACGCTGGTCGTTTACGCGAAGACCGACATCAACGCCGGTCCGAAAGGGATCACCGCGCTGATCGTCGAGAAGGGGATGAAGGGCTTTTCCTGCGGCTCCAAGCTCGACAAGCTGGGTATGCGCGGTTCGAACACCTATCCGATGTTCTTCGACGACTGTGAAGTGCCGGTGGAAAACGTTCTCGGTCAGCTCAATGGGGGCGTTCGCGTGCTGATGAGCGGTCTCGACTACGAGCGTGCGGTACTCGCCGGCGGGCCACTGGGCATCATGGCCGCAGCGATGGACCTGGTGCTGCCCTACCTGCATGACCGCCAGCAATTCGGTCAGCCGATCGGCGAATTCCAGTTGATGCAGGCCAAGATCGCCGACATGTACACCACTTTCAACGTCTGCCGATCCTACGTTTATGCCGTCGGGCAGGCCTGCGATCGTGGCGAAACGACGCGCAAGGATGCTGCCGGCGCAATCCTCTACGCTGCCGAAAAGGCAACCTGGATGGCCGGCGAAGCGATTCAGGCGCTCGGTGGCAATGGTTACATCAATGAGTATCCGGCTGGCAGGCTGTGGCGCGATGCAAAGCTCTACGAGATCGGCGCGGGCACCTCGGAGATACGCCGCATGCTGATCGGACGCGAGTTGTTTGCCGACACGCTGTAGAGCGCCATACACTGCGCATCTGGTCGGCACGGTGTCGCCGACTCGCCTGCCGCCGTTGATGCACCTTCCCTCTCAATCCACGCCACGCCGTTTCAACTTTTTGAAAAGATCATGACCACCACACTGCGCACTCTCACCGCTGACGATACTGCTGCCGTCGAAAACGTTCGTCAGTTCTTTCGCAATTATGCCGCGTGGCTGGGGGTCGATCTGTCGTTCCAGGGTTTCGAGGAGGAAATGGCTTCACTGCCGGGCGCCTATACGGCACCCGCTGGCCGCCTCTTCTACGCCGAGCGCGACGGGCAGCCGGCCGGTTGCGTGGGAATCCGCCCCTTGTCAGCGGGTCTGTGCGAAATGAAGCGGCTCTACGTCGAGCCGAGCCAGCGCGGCGTTGGTGTCGGCCTCGAGCTGGCTCTGGCGGCGATCAAGGCAGCCAAGGAAATCGGCTACAAGCGCTTGCTTCTCGACACCCTGCCGGCGATGCGCGTGGCCGTGCGCCTGTATCGTGAGTTGGGGTTTCACGAAGCGCCGGCGTACTACCAAACGCCGGTCGAAGGAACGATGTTTCTCGCCCTTGACCTGCAGAACTGGACCGAGGAGGAGGTCGCCAACGAAAACCTCTTTCACCTCTTCGACTTCAACCGTGCCTGGTCGAATCGCATGCAGGAAAGTGATGCCGAGTATTTTCAGCGGCTATCGCGGCTGCAGACACCGGAGTACCTGTGGATCGGCTGTTCCGATTCGCGGGTGCCGGCGAATGAGATCGTCGGTCTTTTGCCGGGCGAGATCTTCGTTCATCGCAACGTTGCCAATGTCGTCGTGCACACCGATCTCAACTGCCTCTCGGTCATCCAGTTCGCCGTCGATGCGCTCAAGGTGCGACACGTGATGGTGGTCGGACACTATGGCTGCGGCGGCGTCAAGGCGGCACTCAATCGCGACCGCGTCGGCCTGGTTGACATCTGGCTACGGCATGTCAGGGACGTACACGACAAACACCTGGCGCGGGTCGATGCACTACCACCCGAGCAGCAGCACGATCGTCTTTGCGAACTCAACGTCCTCGAACAAGTCGCCAACGTTTGCCAGACCTTTGTCGTTCAGGATGCCTGGCAGCGCGGTCAAGCGCTAACGGTGCATGGCTGGATCTACGGCCTCAAGGACGGCCTGATGCGTGACCTCGGATTTACCGTGCATCGCCAGGAAGACCTGCTGCCCACTTACCTGACAGCGCTCGAAGCGCTCCGGGGCTGAATGGCTGCTTCCTTGCCAAGCGCCCTCGAGCGAGTGGCCGCGTCGCCGGCGACCTATTTCAAGCTGATCGCCACGGCGCTGCTCTGGGGAGCGACCTGGATCGCCGGTCGCATCGCCGTTACCGAGGCGTCGCCGTTGGCGATTGCCAGCTGGCGATTTCTCCTTGCCGCGCTGGTTCTCGGGACGCTACTGGTTTTTCGCGAAGGCTTGCCGCGCTGGTCGCGCCAGGAATGGCTGACGCTTTTCGCGCTGGGTGCCAGCGGCATCTTTCTCTACAACGTCTGTTTTCTCTACGGCATGACCATGATCCAGGCCGGCCGGGGTGCCTTGGTGGTCGCGCTGACACCGGCACTGATCGCCACTGCCGATTGGCTGTTGTTCGGCGCGCCCATGTCACCGACAAAGGCCGCGGGCATTAGCCTCGCGGCATTCGGATGTTTGCTGGTGGTTACCAATGGCCACCCCCTGTTGCTCCTGGCCGGCGAAGTCGGTCTCGGCGAGTGGTTGATCATCGCCTGTGCCGCCCTGTGGGCGATCTATACTTTCGTCGGTCGGCGCGGCACCCGTTCGCTGTCACCGCTGGCGATGACTTTCGGCGCCAGTGTCACCGGCTGGCTGATGTTGACCTTCGCCGCGCTATTGCAGGGTTCGCTATTCTCGCTGGCGGGAACCACGTGGCGGGGCTGGAGCGCGATTGTCTTCCTCGGTTTATTCGGCACCGCGCTGGCCTTCACCTGGTACGCCGAAGCCGTGCAACGTATCGGCGCCACACGTTCGGCCGCGTTCATCAATCTGGTGCCGGTCAGTGCCGTCATCCTCGGCGCTCTCATCCTCGGCGAGCGGCTTGGGGTAGCGGTGCTCAGCGGTGGTGCGCTGGTGATCAGCGGCGTCTACATCACCAATCGCGCCGGCGCAAAACTTGCCGGCGCGGCAACCCTCAAGGAGAAGACTGCATGATCTTGACCCCGGAACAGGAAATGATCCGCGACTCGTTGCGCGAGTTCGCACAGGAGCGTCTGGCGCCTTTCGCCGGCGAATGGGACCGCAATCACACCTTCCCGGCCGATGCGCTACGCGAACTCGGCGAGCTCGGCGCGCTCGGGATGGTCGTCCCTGAAGAATGGGATGGTGCCGGCATGGACTACATGTCGCTGGTGCTGGTGATCGAAGAAATCGCCGCTGGCGACGGCGCTACCTCGACCATCGTCAGTGTCCAGAACTCGCTGGCCTGCGGCATCACCATGAAATACGGCACCGACGAGCAAAAGGAAACCTGGCTGAAGCCGCTGGCGCGCGGCGAGAAGCTCGGCTGCTTCTGCCTCACCGAACCCCACACCGGTTCCGACGCGGCAGCGATCACCACCCGCGCCGACCGCGATGGGGACCATTTCGTTCTCAACGGCGTCAAGCAGTTCATCACCACCGGCAAGTACGGGCAGGTGGCAATCGTCTTTGCGGTCACCGACAAGGCGGCCGGCAAGAAGGGCATCTCTTGTTTCCTGGTGCCGACCGATACGCCCGGCTACATCGTCGCCCGCATTGAAGAGAAGATGGGCCAGCACGCTTCAGACACCGCGCAGATCCTCTTCGAGAACTGCCGCGTTCCGGCCGCCAACCTGCTCGGCAAGGAAGGCGACGGCTACCGCATCGCCCTGTCGAACCTCGAGGCCGGTCGCATCGGCATCGCCGCACAGTCGGTCGGCATGGCGCGTGCCGCTTTCGACTGCGCCGTTCAATACGCCAAGGATCGCGAGACTTTCGGCAAGCCGATCATCGAGCACCAGGCGGTCAGCTTCCGCCTCGCCGACATGGCCACCCAGATCGACGCCGCGCGGCTGATGGTCTGGCGCGCCGCAACCTTCAAGGACGCCGGAAAGCCCTGCCTCAAGGAAGCGTCGATGGCCAAGATGTTCGCCTCCGAAATGGCCGAAAAAGTCTGTTCCGACGCCATCCAGATTCTCGGTGGCTACGGTTACGTCAGCGACTTCCCGGTCGAGCGCATCTACCGTGACGTGCGCGTCTGTCAGATTTACGAGGGCGCCAACGACATCCAGCGGCTGGTCATCGGCCGCGCCGTCGCCGACGCCTGAGATGAGCCAGTACCCGCTGCGGCCCGAGGCCAGCACCGATTCGCTCAATGCGCGTTCGCCTGGCCATCTACCGGGCTGGCTGGGCATGCAGGTCCTGAGCATCACCGCCGGTAGCTTGCGCGCCAGCCTGCTGATCCGGCCCGAGATGCTGGCACCGAACGGTTTTCTGCACGCGGCGACGGTCGTCGCATTGGCCGACACGGCTGCTGGCTACGCGACTTTCGCACACCTGCCACCAGGCGCCGACGGCTTCACGACCATCGAGCTGAAAACCAACTTTTTCGGCACGCTGACCGAAGGCTGGTTGTTTTGCGAAGCGAGCGCCGCGCACTGCGGTCGCACGACGCAGGTCTGGGATGCCGAGGTGAGCAGCGATGATGGCCGCCGGCTGGCGCTGTTCCGCTGTACACAGATGGTGTTGTGGCCCAAGCTCGCGCCGCTACCGGCCGCGGTTTGATGTCGATGAAGCACGTACGAGACCTTCGCTGAAAGGGGACCTGCATGGCCAAAGAGTTCTTTCCGCTGCCAACCGACTTACCCGTGCCACTCGACGATGGCGCGGCGGCACACCTGACCGGCCTGGCTTTGCCGGAGATCGTCCTCCCGAGTACCGATGGTTCGTCGGTGAACCTGGGGGGCTTGCCGGGGCGCTGGGTAATCTACGTCTATCCCAGGACCGGCTTGCCGGGCGTCGACTTGCCGGAAGGCTGGGACGCCATGCCGGGCGCGCGTGGCTGCACACCACAGTCCTGCGGTTTTCGCGACCACTTCGCCGAACTGGCCGCGCTGGGCGCCGGCGTCTTCGGACTCAGCTCGCAAACCACCGACTATCAGCGCGAACTGCGTGACCGGCTGCACCTGCCGTTCGAGCTGCTCAGCGACGTCACCTTGCAGCTGGAAGCGGCGGTCGGTCTGCCTACCTTTGACGTGGCGGGGATGCACTTGTTCAAGCGGCTGACACTGATCGTTGACGATGGGCGAGTCGCCAAGGTGTTCTATCCGGTGTTTCCTCCGGATCGCAACGCCGAAGAGGTCTTGCTCTGGCTGCGACAGAATGCCTGAGCTTAGACGTTCGTCCGGTCACGTTCCATAGGGGCACGAGGATTGCGGACGGAGCGACTCAGTGGCAAGCGCCTTGGAACGCCCTTGGGTACTTTTACAGTCACCTCGTTCTCAGCCTACCAGCTGTGCCGATGTCCTTCACATGGGGCGACGATGCGAGACAGGCTACGATTATTCCCAAGAGCACAACGACCACTCGACGGGAACCATCCAGACTATCTGGCGGCAGAGCACGATTACCTTTCCTGAAGCTGCCATCTATGAAGGACCTCGATCATGCCGATTATTTCCATGTTTTACGGGATCATCATCCGACTGTACCTCCTCGACAACAAGCATCACAATCTGCCGCATATCCATGCGAAGTACGCCGAGTTCGAGGCGTCGATTGGCATCGTTGACGGCGAAATACTTTCCGGAGAGCTGCCACGAAAACAGCTACGTCTCGTTCAGGCGTGGATAGAACTGCGCCGCGATGAACTGATGGCCGATTGGGAATTGGCAGTCAGCGGCGAGAATCCCTACAAAATCGCTCCCCTGTGAGGCCACACCATGTATTGGGATGCCATGATCGTCAAGCCACTTGCACGTTACCGTATCTACGTCGAAATCCAGGACGGGCGTAAGGGTGTCTTCGACATGAAGCCGTATCTCGATCACGGCGTCTTCCGCGAGCTAAAGGAGCTGCACTATTTCAACCAGGTGGGGATTGTGCTGGGTGCAGTAACCTGGCCGAACGAGCAGGACATCGCCCCGGAAACCTTGCTTGCTGAAATGCAGCCGTTGGCATCGACGAGTTCACCCGGCGAAGCGCTTGATCGGGAATCACCTCCAGAGTCACGCCCTTGAACTGCAGGATAGGCAGCTACTCATCGAAAGAATTGAACCATGGCGGACCCCTTCGATTTCTACTTCGACTTCTCGTCACCCTATGGCTACCTAGCCTCCGAGAAAATCGACGAGCTGGCCGCGCACCACGGGCGCAAGGTTCGCTGGCGACCAATTTTGCTGGGCGTGGTGTTCAAGCACACTGGCGCCGCACCCTTGACCCTGGTGCCTCTGAAGGGTGAGTACTCGGTGCACGACTTCTCGCGGTCGGCGCGTTTCCTCGACCTGCCTTACCGGCATCCGGCGAACTTCCCGCT
>NZ_JAVTWB010000010.1:12511-20611 GCF_032229525.1 Accumulibacter sp.
GTGGAGGTTTCTGATGCCCGTCTACAATACTCAGCTCAACGCGCGCAGCGCCGATTTCAAGGCCAACGCCGAGGCGATGCGCTTCGTCGTTTCCGACCTGCGCGCGACGGTGGCCCGGATCGCCCTCGGCGGTCCCGAAAGCGCGCGCCAGAAGCACCTGGCGCGCGGCAAGCTGCTGCCGCGCGAGCGGGTCAACGCGCTGATCGATCCCGGTTCGCCTTTCGTCGAGCTGTCACAGCTTGCCGCTTACGGCATGTATGGTGGCAACGCGGCGCATCCCTTCGAGGTCCCGGCGGCGTCGCTGATCACCGGCATCGGCCGGGTGAACGGCGTCGAGTGCATGATCGTCGCCAACGATGCGACGGTAAAGGGCGGCACCTATTATCCCTTGACGGTGAAGAAGCACCTGCGGGCGCAGGAGATCGCCGGCGAGAACCGCCTGCCATGCATCTATCTGGTTGATTCGGGTGGCGCTTTCCTGCCGATGCAGGAAGAGGTGTTCCCCGACAAGGAGCACTTTGGCCGCATTTTCTACAATCAGGCCAACCTGTCGGCGGCCGGCATCCCGCAGATCGCCGCCGTGATGGGCTCGTGCACCGCCGGTGGCGCCTACGTGCCGGCGATGTCGGATGAGTCGATCATCGTCAAGGATCAGGGAACGATCTTTCTCGGCGGGCCGCCGCTGGTCAAGGCGGCGACCGGTGAGATAGTCACCGCCGAGGATCTCGGTGGCGCCGATGTCCATACCCGTATCTCCGGCGTCGCCGATCACTACGCCGAGAACGATGCGCACGCGCTGGCCATCGCCCGCCGCATCGTCGGCAACCTCAACTGGCGCAAACGCCCGTCGCTCAGCCTGAGCGAACCGCGTCCACCGCTGTACCCGGCCGATGAACTGTACGGGGTGATCCCGTGCGACACCAAGAAGCCCTTCGACGTGCGCGAGATCATCGCCCGCATCGTCGATGGCTCGGATTTCGACGAGTTCAAGGCGCGCTACGGGACGACCATCGTCTGCGGTTTTGCGCGTGTCTGGGGCTACCCGATCGGCATCGTCGCCAACAACGGCATCCTGTTCTCCGAGTCTTCGCTGAAGGCGGCCCATTTCATCGAACTGTGTGCGCAACGTGGCATCCCGCTCCTGTTCCTGCAGAACATCACCGGCTTCATGGTCGGTCGCAAGTACGAGAACGGCGGCATCGCCCGTGACGGCGCCAAGATGGTCACCGCCGTGGCCTGTGCGAAGGTGCCGAAGTTCACCGTCGTCATCGGGGGTTCCTTTGGCGCCGGCAATTACGGCATGTGCGGCCGCGCCTATTCACCACGCTTCCTGTGGATGTGGCCGAATGCACGTATCTCGGTGATGGGCGGCGAACAGGCGGCAGCGGTTCTGGCGACGGTCCGGCGCGATGGCCTCGAGGCTGCCGGGAAGTCCTGGAGCGCCGTGGACGAAGAGGCCTTCAAGGCGCCGATTCGCGAGCAATACGAGGCGCAAGGTCATCCTTACTACGCCAGTGCGCGACTGTGGGACGATGGGGTGATCGACCCCGCCGACACCCGCCGCGTCCTCGGCCTTGGCCTTTCAGCGGCGATGAACGCTGCAGCCGAAGCGACGAAGTTCGGCATTTTCCGGATGTAAGGGGCGTTGATGAGCGAGTACCAATCGATAGTTACCGAGGTCGACGGCGGCGTCGGCATTCTGACTTTGAACAAGCCGCAGCGTCACAACGCTTTCGACGAGCAGTTGATCGCCGAGATCACCGATGGTCTGCAGCAGTTCGCAGCGGATGATGGCGTTCGCGCGGTCGTGCTGTCATCCACCGGCAAGAGTTTCTGCGCCGGTGCCGACCTCAACTGGATGCGGCGAGCTGCCGGCTACAACGCGGAGGAAAACCTGCGCGACGCGAACCGGCTCGCCGAGCTGTTGTCGATGCTCAACGAACTGCCAAAGCCGACGATTGCTCGCGTCCAGGGGCCGGCTTACGGCGGTGGCGTCGGCCTGATCGCCGCCTGCGATATCGCCGTCGGCACTTACGATGCCGTCTTCTCGCTCAGCGAAGTGAAGCTCGGAATCATCCCGGCGGTGATCAGCCCCTACGTGCTGGCGGCGATCGGCGAGCGTTACAGCCGCCGTTACATGCTTACCGCGGAACGCTTCTCCGCCGCCGAGGCCTATCGCATCGGGCTGCTGCACGAGATCGTTCCCGGCGACGAGCAACTGGACGAGGCGATTGGCGAGATTCTCGACGCCCTGCTGGCCAATGGTCCGCAGGCGAAGGCCGAGTGCAAGGCGCTGATTCGTGTCGTCTCCGGGCAGCCGATCGACGAGCAGACCATCGCCGAGACCGCGCAGCGCATCACCCGCGTCCGCGCCAGCCCCGAGGGCCGGGAAGGTCTGGCCGCTTTTCTCGAGAAGCGACCGCCGAGCTGGACCGTCGAGTGAGGCACCGATTGGCCGGGGTGCAACGCCCCGCATTGACGACGCTTCTCCGCGCGGCTTACCGCTGTTGACCCGTGACCCATCATTCACGCCACCCTGGCGGCGTGCAGGCGAAAGGTGTTTCGATGTTTACAAAGATTCTGATTGCCAATCGTGGCGAGATCGCCTGTCGCGTGATCAAGACCGCGCGCCGCATGGGTGTGCGTACCGTCGCCGTCTATTCGGAGGCCGACGCCAACGCTCGCCACGTACGCCTGGCTGACGAGGCGGTATGCATCGGCCCGGCCGCCGCCCGCGAATCGTATCTGGTCGGCGAACGGATACTTGACGCCGCCAGGCGGACCGGCGCTCAGGCTATTCATCCGGGCTACGGTTTCCTGTCCGAGAACGACCACTTCGCCGACGCCTGCGCCAACGCGGGAATCGTTTTCATCGGCCCGCCGGCAGACGCGATTCGTTCGATGGGCTCGAAGTCCGCGGCCAAGGCGATCATGAGTGCGGCCGGCGTGCCGGTAACGCCCGGTTACCACGGCGACGACCAGGAGCCCGCACTGTTGCAGCAACGGGCCGACGCCATCGGCTATCCGGTGCTGATCAAGGCGGCGGCCGGTGGCGGCGGCAAAGGAATGCGTCTGGTCGAGCGCAGCGAGGATTTTGTCGCCGCGCTGGCTTCGTGCCAGCGCGAGGCGGTATCGTCGTTCGGTTCGGACAAGGTGCTGATCGAGAAGTATCTCAACCGTTCGCGACATATCGAGTTTCAGATCTTTGCCGATACACAGGGCAATTGCGTCTTCCTTTTCGAACGCGACTGCTCGGTACAACGCCGGCACCAGAAAGTGCTCGAGGAAGCTCCGGCACCGGGGATGACGGCAGCGCGCCGTGCGGCGATGGGCCAGGCAGCGGTGGATGCCGCCAGAGCGGTTGGCTACGTCGGGGCCGGCACCGTCGAGTTCATCGCCAGCGACACCTTTGCGCAGGACGGCAGCTTCTATTTCATGGAGATGAACACCCGTCTGCAGGTCGAACATCCGGTGACCGAAATGATCACTGGGCAGGATCTGGTGGAGTGGCAGTTGCGCGTCGCCAGCGGCGAGCCGCTGCCCTTGCGTCAGGATCAACTCGACATTCGCGGCCATGCGCTGGAGGCGCGCATCTACGCCGAGAACCCCGAGCAGGATTTTCTGCCCTCGACCGGGCGCCTGGTGCATCTCTCGCCGCCGGCGCAGACTCTCAACGTTCGCGTTGACACGGGTATCGAAGAGGGTGACGAGATCACGCCCTACTATGACCCGATGATTGCCAAACTGGTCGTCTGGGACGTTGACCGCGATGCGGCGTTGGCGCGCATGCGGCAGGCGCTGGCCGACTACCGCATCGTTGGTGTCAATACCAACGTCGACTTCCTGTCGCGCCTGGTCGTTTGTCCGGCTTTCGCCAACGCCGATCTCGACACCAGCCTGATCGAGCGCAGCCGCGACTTCCTTTTCCCGGCGCACAGCGAGCCGCCCAGGAACGTCTTCTTCATCGCCGCCGTCGCCGGCCTGCTGCGCGATCAGGCCGCTGCCATCGCCAAGGCCAGGCACTCGGGCGACCCGTGGTCGCCATGGAGTTCGCACGATGGCTGGCGGCTGAATATCCAGGCGCGCCGCACGCTTACCTATCGTAATGGCGATACCGTGCACGAGGTCATCGTCGCTTATGAGGCGGATGGCTGGCGTTTGACCTTGGGCAGCGAGTCAGTGCTGGCGCGCGGCCGTTTTCTCGATAGCGGGCGATTTGCCGGCCAGCTGGCGGTCGAACTCGACGATCGCCGCCTGGTCGCCAGCGTCATCGCCGTCAACGAAAAGCAGGAACAGAAACGCCACGTCTTCCTTAACGGGTTCAACTACGTCATCCTGCGCGATGACCCGCTGCATCTGGTCGAAGCCGGGGGGACGCAGGGGGGTGGTCTGACGGCGCCGATGCCGGGTAAGGTCATCGCCTTGCTGGCCGCTGTCGGGCAGCAGGTTGACAAGGGCGCACCACTGCTGATCCTTGAAGCGATGAAGATGGAACACACCATCACGGCGCCGAAGAACGGCACCGTCAAGGCCTTCTGTTACACCGTCGGCGATCAGGTCGCCGACGGCGCCGAACTGGTCGAGTTCGAAGCGGAGAAGTGACATGGCGCTGCCGAAACGAGTGAAGCTGGTCGAGGTTGGCCCGCGCGATGGTTTGCAGAACGAGCAGCAGATGGTTCCGGCGGCGATCAAGATCGAACTCATCGAACGCCTCGCCGGGGCCGGGCTGTCGACCATCGAGGCGACCTCCTTCGTGTCGCCGCGGTGGGTGCCGCAAATGGCCGACAACGCCGAAGTCTTGCGCGCCGTGCTGGCGAGTCCGCTGCACGGCGCGCAGGTGTCGTACCCGGTGTTGACGCCCAACCTCAAGGGGTTCGATGCGGCGGTCGAGGCCGGGGCGCAGGAAGTCGCCATCTTTGGTGCCGCTTCGGAGGCCTTCTCGCAAAAGAATATCAACTGCAGCATTGCCGAGAGCCTGAAGCGCTTCGCCGCGGTGGTCGATGCCGCCAGCGCGCTGGATATCCGCGTGCGTGGTTACGTTTCCTGTGTGGTTGCGTGCCCCTACGAGGGCGCGGTCGATCCGCAGAGAGCCGCCTGGGTCGCCCGGCAACTGGTCGACATGGGTTGCTACGAGGTCTCACTCGGCGATACCATCGGCGCGGGCACACCGGCATCGGTCAAGCGCATGATCGAGGCCTGTGCGGTGGTGGTGCCGATCAAGCGGCTGGCCGGTCACTACCACGATACCTACGGCATGGCGATTGCCAACATTTACGCCTCGCTGGAAATGGGCATGGCGGTATTCGACAGCTCGATCGCCGGACTCGGTGGCTGCCCTTACGCGCCTGGTGCCAGCGGCAACGTGGCGACCGAGGACGTGGTCTACCTGCTCAATGGCCTGGCCATCGAAAGCGGCGTCGACCTCGACAAGCTGGTCGCCGCCGGGCAGTTCATCTCGCGCCACCTGGGCCGTGCGCCGGCGTCGAAAGCTGCGCGAGCGCTGCTCTCGCGGCAGCGCGTTGCTTAGTGGTTAACGTGGGGGGGAAATGGCTTTCAACTGGAGTAAACCGGTGACGACCCGAGTCGCGACGCAAAGAATCGTTTCGCCTTGTGTCAATATCTGCAAGATGGATGGCGTTGGCGGCTTCTGTCTCGGTTGCTTCCGGACGCTCGACGAAATCGCCGTCTGGAGCCGCGCTTTCGACGAGCAACGTTTGCAGATCCTGCTCGCGGTCGAGCGTCGCCGTCTCGAACACGACCCCGCCGGCTGCGCATCGGGCGGCGAGTTCCGCGGCGACTGCGAGCGCTGAGATGAGTACTCCTGAAGACGATTACCCCTGCGTCGGGGTCTGCATGTTCGACCCGGATTCCGGTTATTGCCTGGGTTGCGGTCGGCCGCCGGCACCGGTATCTGAGGCTACCCAGGGGATCGTGGTCGAGGAGTTGCGGCCACTGCGGATCATCGATGAGGGGCTTGACGGCGACTCGCCGGACAA
The DNA here is from genome assembly GCF_032229525.1 of Accumulibacter sp. GTDB lineage: Bacteria > Pseudomonadota > Gammaproteobacteria > Burkholderiales > Rhodocyclaceae > Accumulibacter. Next base: position 18,508 of record NZ_JAVTWB010000010.1, read on the forward strand.
GGCCTGATGCTGCCCGATAATCTCCTGGTTCTTGAACGCGGCTGGTTATCGTCGAACAACATTGTCTTCCTCGAAGGCGAGCAGGCAGCGCTGATCGACAGCGGCTACGTCACCCATGCCAGCCAGACGGTGGCCTTGCTCGAACACGCGCTGGCCGGTCGACGACTGACCCGTCTATTGAACACGCATTCGCATTCCGACCATATTGGCGGCAACGCGGCGGTCGCCGCGGCCTTCGGCTGTCAGGTGATCGTTCCCGATGGCATTGACGCGACGATCGCCGAGTGGGACGAAGAAGCGCTGCTGCTTTCGCCGCTCGGCCAGTCGGCGGCGCGTTTCCGTCACCATGCGACGATTGCCGCCGGCGATGAAACCGAACTCGGCGGCCTCAACTGGCAAGCGATCGCGGTCCCTGGCCACGATATGGACGCGCTCGCCTTCCACAACCAGGAGCGGCGCATCCTGATCTCCGGTGATGCCTTGTGGCGAAACGGTTTCGGGGTCATTTTCTCGGAAATCCTGGGCCATCCCGAGGAGGCCGGCGGCCTGAAGGCGGCGCGCGAGACGCTCGACGTGCTCTCCCGCCTGCCGGTCGATGTGGTGATTCCCGGTCACGGGGCACCTTTCGTCGAGGTCGAAGATGCCTTCGAGCGCGCCTATCGCCGGCTGAGCGCCTTCGAGCAGGACATCGACCTGCTCGTGCGACACGCGCTCAAGGTGATCCTTGCCTTCGCCTTGCTCGAAAGGCGGCAACTGCCGCGCGCCGATCTTCCCGAGTTCCTTGCCGGCCTCAGTTTCTGCCAGAGTGTTAACGCGCGCTATCTGAATATGAGTAACGACGAATTGGCGCAGTGGCTGGCCCGAGACCTGATTCGCGTCGGCACGCTGCGCGACGAGCAGGGATTGCTGGTCGCCTTGTAAACGGCCAACAAGCGACTGCTACTCCGGCGTGCAGATTCGGCTCAACTCGTCCGCGCCCAGCCGTAGCAGATCCTCATCTTCCTGCCAGCAGCGCCGTTCGACGCTGGAGAAGGCGTATTCCAGACTCTCTTCCGGGGTTTGTTCCAGGAAGGCCTCCAGCGTGCGTCGCAGGTGACTCGGTGTGGGCAGCATCGTGCCGTAGAACAGGACGCAATCCCGACGCTTGATCACCAGCGTCGGGAAATTGTCCACATCCAGGTCGCCCAGGTCGTCGGCGTGCTCCTCGATATCCAGCCAGTGAAAACAGGCCGCCGGGAATTGTCTGGCGATTTGCTGGAAGCCCTCTCTGTATTCGCGGCACACGCCACACCATTCGGCGCACAGGCAGACGACCAGAAGTTCCCCCAGATCAGAAGGCGCTTCCGCATGGCGCAGGGATTGATGATGACCCGCGGCATTCATCGTCTTGTCAAGCGCCGTTCCGTGCGGCCACCAGGCGTTGGATGTGGGCAATCAGCTCGTCCTCGGGGTAGGGTTTGCCGAGCAGCACGTCGACGCCGGCCGCGTCTGCTTCGCTGCGCAACTGGTCACTATCCGAGGTCACCATGATGATCGGCAGATGTGCACTACGTGGATCGCCACGTAACTGGCGCGCCAGTTCCAGACCGTTCAGGCCAGGCATGTCCACGTCGGTCACCAGCACATCGGGCAGGGAATTGCCGATCTGCTGCGCTGCGTCCAGTCCGTCTTCGGCCGTCAACACCTGGTATTGATGGGCACTGAGCAAGCGCCCGGTCTTGACGCGTACCACGCGTGAATCGTCGGCGATCATTACCACCGTTTGCTCCGGAGTCTTGGCTGTCGCGACCGCAACCGGCGGCTGGCTTTCGGCGAGGGATCGACGCTGCGCTTCCTCCTCGGCCTTGCGTTGCACTTCGAGACGAGCCGCTTCCTCGGCGGCTTTACGTGCCGCCTCAAGGCGGGCTGCTGCTTCCGCGGCTTGGCGTTCGCGCTCGCGAACGATCGCCTCCTCAACGGCTGCACGCTCCTCCTCTTCGAGGCGTAGTGCTTCCTCGACGGCTTGGCGTTCGGCTTCGAGGCGAGCGGCTTCCTTGGCGGCCTGGCGTTCTGCGTCGAGACGAGCCGCTTCCTCGGCGGCTTTACGTTCGGCTTCGAGGCGAGC
>NZ_JAVTWB010000011.1:0-20009 GCF_032229525.1 Accumulibacter sp.
TCGTCAGTCATGTTCTTGTCCTCCGGCCGGGTTCTGACACTGCCTATCATGCCGCTTTCTTCAACCACTTGTGAAAAGCCCGCGACAACACCCATTCAACCCGTGCGGAAAATCATCCCTATCCTGTATTCCGAGGGTACCGGCGCTATATGCGCCCGCAGTAGTCCGTAGTAGGCTTAGCGCTTCGCCATGCAAGAACTCCAAGATAATGTTCGGAAGATCCAAACCCGTTGTCTTCGATCCCTACGGATCACGTGCCTCACGCCGGTTAATTCCGAACTGGCTGTGGCTGCTACTCTTCGGTGCAACAATCGGCGCTGGCGCCTTGTTCTACGTGCAGCAGAAACTCATGCCGCCGCGGCTGTCGGCCGAAGAATCAAGTCAGCTGCGCAAGGACTTCGATTCGGCCAGGCAGGAAAGTTCTCGTCTCACCGCTGAACTGGCACAGGCGAACCACAAGCTCGACGAGGCGCTTGCCAAGCACGACCGCTTGTCCGCGGAACTCACGGCCAGCCATCGCGATCTTGCCAGGCAGCGCGACAACGTCGAGGGTTTGCTCGCGGCGCTGCCGCCTGACCCGCGCGGCGGTATTGTCGAGATTCGTGCAGCGCGATTCAAGGTCGGCGGCGACACGCTTGGTTATGACGTCGTGTTCTCGCGCGCCGGGGCGCAAGGGCCCCCTTTTGCCGGCGTGCTGCAATTGGTCGTCGCCGGCAAGACTGCCGGCGGCACCGAGACGACGATTGCGCTGGAGCCAGCCGATGTCAAGGTCGGCCAATACGAGATCGCTCACGGCAGCATGCCCATGCGCGACGGGTTCGTCCCGCGCCAGGTGACCATCCGCGTGCTCGATCGCCTCGGCGGCAAACTGTTCGGCATGCGCGTCATCAACATGAACTAGGAACCGTGCAAAAAGCCGGCGGTTGCCAGGTGCCGCTGCCAGCCGCGCGGGGCCACCTACCCGGCAGCGCGCGACAATTCGTGATGGCGCTGAAGAAGTTCTCGGCAACGATATGAACAGCATCGCTCGCGCGGCGCACCGCAGCCCGCTCGCACGACCGCGACAGCACGAGCAAAGACATGACCTGGAAGCGCGCGTTCCCGGTCAACGTTCACGTTGGCCGGCGAAGAATCTGGACAACTCGCCGTCAGGGATCTGCTGGGTGGCATACGAAAATGTCCCGCTCTGGATCATCTCGGTTGCCGCCCGGCGAATGAAGCCCATGGCGGCGCGTGCCAGGCTGCCGCCGATGGTGACCCGCCGCACGCCAAGCGTGCCAAGTTGAGCGACGCTCATCACCGAGCCGCCCAGGCCCATCACCACGGTCAGCGGTCCGTCGATTTCTCGAACCAGTGCGGCAATGGTTTTCGGGTCCGCAGGGCCGGGCACAAAGAGACAGTCCGCACCGGCTTCGCGGTAGGCGTTGCAGCGCGAAACCGCCTCCCGGAAAGGGTCGCTCACGCCGCGCAGATAAGCGTCGGTGCGTGCCGTCAGGACGAAAGGAATGCCGGCGATGTCGGCCGCCTTGCGTGCCGCCTGGACGCGTGCGCTGGCGTGCTCCATCGAAAACAGAGACTGTTCAGGATCACCACGGCTGTCCTCGATATTCGCACCAACGACGCCAGCCAGTATGGCGCGTTGAATGGTCGCGCCAACCTCGTCCGGGCCTGAGCCATAGCCCGCTTGAAGGTCGGCACTGACCGGCAGGTGGACGGCGGCGGCAATCGATCCGACACAATCGAGCATCACCTCTCTGCCGACGGCCGCTTCATTGTCCGGGTAGCCAAGCGAGTAGCAGATGCCTGCACTGGTCGTCGCGACAGCGGGAAAACCAAGCGCGGCAAGCATCATCGCGCTACCCGCATCCCAGGCGTTGGGCATCAGGAAAACAGCATCGCTGGTATGCAACGCTTTGAATCGGGAAGCGCGTTCGAACTGGTTCATGAGTGGCTCCGCTTCGGGGGGAGAATCTGACGACTGGCATTGACCTGCTGCCCGGGAAGCGCCTGGCCCAGCCGCTGCGTTGCTGCAACTGACAATGCACCTGGTCTGGAGCGCGGGGAAGGCAGTGGTGAGCGGGATTGTAAATGATGGCGGTCTGGTGCCAAGGCTTTGGCGGGATCGGAGAGCTGTCTCGGCAGTAGTCAGCGCACCCCATCAACGACTATCCCCCGGGCAGGCGTGCGCCTCCCCATTGGTGTCCGCCCCGCCAACACAGAAGGCAGGCGCTGCGGCGGGCCAGGGTCAGGCCCGCGTGCCGAAAGCTCAGAAGCGGTGTGACAGCGTCAGTCCGATCGCCGGTGCGCTCCCGTACTCGTCGCTGTAGACCTTGTGGCCGCCAGCGCTACTTGCGGTGAGCTTGCCGTTAACGAAGCCTGCGGCATAAAAATCGGCGCGTGTCGCCTTGTCGAAGCTGTATGAGAGGCGCGCAAACAGGGGAATGAAGCGGTTTTCCCCGATTCCTCCGGGCACCGCGCCGTCGTCCTTCAGGCGGAAGCGGTAGGAGCGGTACGAGCCGCCGCCGCCGACTTCCCAGCGGTCGGTAAGCGCGTAGGAGAGTTCGAGACCGGCGCCGCCGGCCGGGCCAGCCGGCAGTGGGTTGCCGAGGCGAAGGCGGTCGCTGATCTGCCATTTGACGATGACGAAGGGAAAGGCCTTGTTTTCATCGATCTGGCGAAAGACGCCGACGCCGAAGCCGACAACGAGATCGGGGGAAAAGGTCCTGGTTGCTGTCAGCAGCGCACCGTAGTTCAGCGAGTCACCGGCACGGGCGCCGCTTTCACCACTCCATTCGACGCTCGGGCTGAGGCCCAGCCGCCAGTCGGGCGCGATTGCGTAGGAGAGATTCAAGCCGACCAGCGGGGCGTTGATTCGCGACCACGGTGCGCGCCCGGCGAAGGCCGGCGGCTTGTCCCAGCGCCAGTCCTGCGTGTCGTAGCGCAGGCTGAATCCGGCTGCGACCTGCGGCGTGAACTGACGGCTGACATTGGCGCCGACCTGCACGCCCGCCCAGCGAAAGCCGCCACCGTGATCGAGGTCGGTGTCGAACTGATTGATTCCGGTGATCGCCGCGGAGGTCGTCACATCGCCGGGCTTGAGGCCCTGGGCGAAGGCCGGGGCCAGGAGCGACGCGGCAAGCAGCGCGGCCAGACTGACGACATGGGTGAAGGGGAGATACGGCATTGTGGGGGACTCCGATCAAGAAAAAAAGAAACATGACAGGCCATGGGCGCCAGTCAGCACGATAGTTCTCGCGCTCGCGCTGGCGCGGGCGCCCACACCAGACGGCAGCACCGGACGCCGAGCCGGGCGCTGATTGCAAGCAGCGCGGCCCGCGATAGTGATACGGTGACAGGGCATTCAGGGCGTTGCTATGGCACCGATCCAGGTTGGCGCTCCGCTGCCGTCGAGCTGAAAGATGCTGCCGCCGCCGGAGGCTGGCCAGGCGTCGGTAAAAGCGTTGATGACGACCTGGTGGGTGACCAGTATTGTCGGTCCGCCGTCAGCGGGAAGGGTGGCGAGGAAGCTTCGCAGGCGGCCGAGAATCGACTCGCGGTCGCGCGGCCGGTCGAAGAAGGAGTTCAGCGCCGGCAGCGGCTGGACGGGCCCAAGGTCGAGCAGCTCTGCCGTTTCGCGGGCGCGGCACCACTGACTCGAGTAGATACTGGCGCTGCGCACACCGAGCAGGCGCAGCCGGTGACCCAACTGCCGCGCCTGTGCCCGACCGGCGGCGTCGAGGTTGCGCTGGCTGGCACAATCGTCGACCACGAAATCCGGCGGGTCACCAAAACCGGGAGCCTTGGCGTGGCGCAGCATGAGCACCCTGCCGGGCTGGAGAATCTCGCGCAGCGGCACCGTCTTCTCCAGTTCATCGGCGAGTACGGGCGAAACCAGCGCAAAGGCGATCATCGCGAGCCACGGAAAGTTGAAAATCATCAGTCGCCGCCAGGGTCAGAGAGCGAGTTCGATGGCACGTATTTCCAGGCGGAAGGCTCCCGCCTGGCGATCGGCGATCAGCAGACCGAGTTGTCGCACAGCTGATGGTGCGAGTGCGGCTGCATTGGCGACGATCCGCCCGCGCCAGGTCGGCACGAAATCCGCTGCGGCCAGCCGGACAAGAGCCCACTCGCCAGCTGGCGGCTCGAATGCCGCTTGATAGCTGAGGCCGTCGCCGTCGGCATGCGTGCGCACGCTGAACTTGTAGCGCTTGCCGTCGCCGCGAACGGTCAACAGGAAGGTCTCGCCGCTACTGCCAACGGCGGCTGTCACCGGCGAACGGACAGAGGCGAAGCCGCCACCATGGGCGAGAGAGACGACACCCGAAAAGACGCAGTGTGCCGCCGGATCGTAGCTCATCCGGGCGGAGGAAATGCCGCCCATCACCGTGTCGCCGATGGCGTACCAAAGCCCCGGCGAATCAGGTGTGTCGAGACGCACAAGGGGAATGTTCATCGGATCTCGAACAAGGCGTGGCGGCAGCGAAACGACGGCCTGCCGCTATCGTCACGGCATCGCCTGAGCTTAGGCTGCGCGCCCGGTCGGCGCCCCGCGCAGGCGCCCGAGAGGCCTATTTTGTGCAAGACAAATAACATGTAAAAATAGGTATGAACTGTAGTTATGGCCAATTATGCAACGGTAGCGTATGATTGTCCAGGACAAACGAGAAGTCCTATCTCAGGAGAATCCGCCCATGAACAATCTGCCGCCCCTTGCATCTCGCCTTGATCGCTGGCTCGCCCTGCTCTTCGTCGGCCTGCTCGCGCTCAGTGGCTGTTCAACTGCGCCACCCGAGGGAATGGCGCCGGTCACCCCCTTCGATTTATCGCGTTACGAGGGGAAGTGGTACGAGTTGGCGCGACTGGACCACTCCTTCGAGCGTGGCCTCAGCGATGTCAGCGCCACCTACCGCGCCCAGGCTGATGGCAGTGTCGAGGTCATCAACCGTGGCTACGATGTCGCGCGCGGCGACTGGCGGCAGGCAGTCGGCAGGGCGACGTTCACCGGCGATCCGCATCGTGCCTCGCTCAAGGTATCGTTCTTCGGACCGTTCTACGGTGGCTATCACGTCGTTGCGCTCGACCAGCGGGACTACCAATGGGCGATGGTGGTCGGGCCGAGTCGTGACTACCTGTGGATTCTGGCCAGAGACAGGCAACTCCCAGCCAACGTCCGCGACCGCCTGCTCGCGCAAGCCAGGGCGCTCGGACTGGCGGTCGACGAGCTCATCTGGGTCGAGCACACGCGCCACGGCGCGTAGCCGCTGCGCGCCGTGCGCATGGGCCAGCCATGAGCCGGAAAGGCGCTACCGTCTGATGAAGCAAGAGCGCATGACGTACGCTTGCGGCATTCAAGAGCCGGTTTGACCGCGGCGTCATTGCTGCGGATACTTCACTCCTTGCGCTGGCGGCCTGGTCGCCACCCACCTGATCTTTCCCGGCGCCGGTATGGCGACAGCACATCGATGAAACCCCTTGATTTGCAGAGACTGACGGCCCGGCCCGCGCGCCCGGCAAGTCTGCGGCGGCGGACGGCAGCGGCGTTGCTCGCTCTCTCCGCGCTTGCCATCGCGCCCCTCGCGCAAGCGGAGACAACGACGACCGCCGCGAAGGCAGCACCGGTGACGATCGAGGCGCAAGCGCTCAGCGCGGTGGCCGTCTACCCGCAACGCGAACTGGCGGCCAGCGTCATCCCGCGCAACGAATCCAAGCTCTCGGCCGAGGTCAGCGGTGTTCTGCTGCGCTGGACGGCCGAAGCCGGAAGCACGGTCAAGAAGGGCGATGTGCTGGTGGAGATCGACCCGACCGACTTCCGGCTGGCGGTGCAACAGGCACAGGCGGCGGTGGACGGCTCGGCCGCCCGCCTGAAGCAGGCGGAGTCGCAGCAAGCGCGCTCCAGGGTGCTGGTGACGCAGGGCTTTTTCTCGCAGGAAGCGCTGGTTGGCCGCGACACGGAAGTGGCGCTGAAGCGCAGCGAGCTGGCTTCGAATCGCGCGCAGCTGGCGGTCGCCAAGCGCCAACTGGCGAAAGCGACCCTGCGCGCGCCGTTTGCGGCCAGCGTCATGGAGCGTCTGGCGCAGACCGGCGAGGTGGTGGCACCGGGGACGGTTCTTTACGTTCTCGCCGACACCGGCGCCGCGGAAGTCAGCGCGAGCATCGCGCCGGCCGATGTCGCCGGCCTGCGGCGCGCGACCGACGTCATCTTCGAGATGCGCGGGCAAAGCTACCCGCTGCGCCTGCTGCGCATCGGCAGCACGGTGTCGGCGCCGGCACGCACGCAGGAAGTCCGCCTGCGTTTCGCCGCCGACAAGGCATCGCCAGTTCCTACGGGGAGTGACGGCCGCCTGCTCTGGCGCGCGCCGCAGCCACACCTGCCGGCGCAACTGCTGGTGCGGCGCGGAAGCGCGATCGGCGTCTTCGTCCGGCAGGGAGACGTGGCCCGTTTCGTCGCCCTGCCCGGGGCGCAGGAAGGCCGGGCGGCGCCGGTCAGCCTGGCGGCGGACACTCGCGTGGTGGTGCGCGGCCAGGCGACGCTGCAAGACGGCGCGACGATCCGGTAGGCTGCGGCGCGAACCATGAAACTGTTGCGCGCACTGATCTCCAACCACCCGCTGGCCAATGTCGCCTTCGCGGTGGTGCTCTTGCTCGGCTTGCTCAGCTACCTGACGATGCCGCGCGAGCAGGATCCGGAGATCAATTTCAACTGGGTGAACATCAGCACCGTCCTGCCGGGATCGAGTGCCGAAGAAGTCGAGCGCCTGGTGACCAATCCGCTGGAAGACGGGATCAAGGGCGTTGCCGACATCCGTTTCGTGATTTCGACCTCGCGCGAGAACATCTCGACCATCCTGGTTCGTTTCCGCGAGATTTCCGAGCGCAACTTCGACAAGCGGATGAACGACCTGCGCCGGGAAATCCAGAACAAGGCCAAGTCCGAGCTGCCACCGGAGGCCAAGGACCCGCTGGTGATGGAGATCACCACCTCGAACGGCTTTCCCACCGCTTCGCTGCTGTTGATCGGCCAGGCCGACGACGAGACGCTGCGGCTCAATGCGCGGCGCATCAAGACCGATCTGGAACGAATGAGCGGCGTCGATACGGTCATTGCCTCGGGCCTGCGCGACCCCGAGCTGCTGATCAGCGCCGACCCGCAGGCGCTGGCAGCGCGCGGGCTGACCACTACCGACATCGCCGACAGCGTGCAGTCCTGGTACCGCGACGTTTCCGGCGGCACGTTGAAGGGGCAAGGCAGCGCCTGGTCGGTCGGCGTCAAGGGGGTGGTCACCGACCCCGATTCGCTGGCGACGCTGCCGGTGCGCTCGGCGTCACGCCCCGAAGTTTCGGCGCGGCTCGAAGACGTCGCGCGCATCGAGCGCGCCCGCGCCCCGGCGACGCAATACTCGTCCACCGATGGCCGCGAAGCGATCTCGCTGGCGATCAACAAGAAGGCGGGCAGCAATACGCTCGAACTGGTCGACGGCCTGCGCGGCTTCATTGCGCAGGAGAACACCGTGCTCGCTGCCAGTGGCCTGCAACTGACGCTCGCCGATGACCAGACGGTCCCGACGCGCGAAGCGATCAGCGTCATGCAGACCAACGCCCTCTACGGGGTGGTGATGGTGCTCGCGGTGTGCTGGCTGTTCCTCGGCGCCAAGATCGGCGTGCTGGTCTCGCTCGGCATCCCGTTTTCGCTGCTCGGCACCTTCGCCCTGCTCAATGCGATGGGCCACACGGTCAATGTCTCGGTGCTGCTCGGGGTGGTCATATCGCTCGGCCTGCTGGTCGACGACGCGGTGGTGATCGTCGAGGCCACCTACTATCGCATCGAACGCGGACAGCAGGCGCTGCAGGCCAGCCTCGACGCCATCGGCGAAGTCTGGGCGCCGGTGCTGGCGTCGGTGGCGACGACCATGGCGGCCTTCCTGCCACTGATGCTGCTGCCGGGAATCGTCGGCAAGTTCATGTTCATCATTCCCTTCGTGGTCACCATTGCCCTGCTCATCTCGCTGCTTGAGGCGTTCTGGATGATGCCGGTGCACGTCGTCGCCACCAGGCTACGTCTCGATCAGCCGTCACGGCTGCAACTCTGGCGCAAGCGCTTCAATCGCCGCATCCGTCTGCGCTACGGGCAGGCGCTGGCCTACGCGCTGCGCCGGCCGAAGCGCTTTGCGCTGCTGACGGTGGCAGCGGTGATCGCGGCGGTCGCGCTGGTTGCCAGCGGCGTCATCCGCGTCCAGTTCTTCGCCTTCGATCCGATCCGGATCATCTACGTGAACGTCGACATGCCGGCGACGGCGACGCTCGAAGACACGCTGGCCGAAACGCGCGCCGTCGAGCAGGTGGTCCGCAGCCAGCTCAAGGGAATCGGAGCGGGCGCCGAAGCACGCTCGGTCTACGCCAACGCCGGCGTCAAGTTCACCGACACCGAACCGCTCTTTGGCGACCCCTACGGTCAGGTCATCGTCTCACTCAACCCGCTCGGCAAGGAGTCGCGCGAGGTGGGCGACGCGGTCGAGGCCATGCGTGCCAGCGTCGAAGCGGTGCCGGGCTTGGGGCGCAAGAGCTTTACCGTGCTCTCGGGCGGACCGCCGGCCGGCAAGGCGATCAGCGTCAAGGTGCGCGGCGACGACTTCGCCAGCCTGCAGGCCGCCGCCGACGCACTGAAGGTGATCGCCGCCCGCATCCCGGGCGTTCGCGACGTGCAGGACGACAACATTCCCGGCCGCCCGCAACTGAGCCTGCGGCTCGACCGCGACGCGCTGCGCAAGGCCGGCTTGAACGCGGCGCAGCTGGCCCGCCAGGTGCGTATCGCCATCGATGGCGAGGTGGTCGCCTTCACCCGCGACGAGGGTGACAAGCTCGAGGTCCGGGTGCGCTCGGAGCGCACCTCGCGCCTCGACCCGGCCACTTTCCTGAACGAGCCGATCGCCCTGCCGGACGGCAAGATCACCCGTCTCGGCGCGCTGGTCGAGCAGGAGATCACGCCCGGTCGCGGCTTCATCCGCCATTACAACCTGCGCCGCACGATCACCGTCGAAGCCAGTCTCGACAAGGCGCTTACCGACACCGCCGCCGCCAACGCGATAATCGCCGGCGAGTGGGAGAAGATCCGCGCCGAGCATGCCGGCGTCAGCCTCGATTTCTCCGGCGAGTTGGAGGACATCGAGGAGAGCCTGGAAGCGATGAAGATACTGTTCCTGCTCGGCGTCGGCCTGATCTACCTGATTCTCGCCGCCCAGTTCGCCAGCTACTGGCAGCCACTGATGATCCTGGTGACCGTGCCGCTGGCCTTCACCGGTGTCGCTTTCGGACTGGCGCTGTCGGGCAATCCGCTGTCGCTGTACACCCTCTACGGGGTGATCGCCCTGACCGGCATCGGCGTGAACTCGGCGATCGTCCTGATCGACGCGGCCAACGACCGGCGAAAGCGTGGCATGAGCACCATGCACGCGCTGATCCTGGCCGCGCGCCGGCGCGTCGTGCCAATCCTGATCACCACCACCACGACCATCGGCGGCCTCTTCTCGCTGGCCTTCGGTCTCGGTGGCAAGAGCCTGCTGTGGGGGCCGGTGGCGTCGAGCATCGTCTGGGGCCTGACGTTTTCGACGGCGCTGACCCTGTTCGCCGTGCCACTGCTCTATCTCGCCTTCATGCGCGAACGCCGGTCGTCGGCCCTTGCGTCCCTGTTCCGGCGTTGGCGAACGCCGCACTGAACACACCGACGAGAAGCGCGGTTTCCTGTTTCGACGCCGACTGGCACAATGGGCCTGCAGGAACGGGTGGTCGCGCAGGCCAGAAGGAAGCTGCGCGACCAGGCCGGCCCAACCAACCTCCTCGCCACCGGATTGCAGAAGCACATGAAAATCGCCAGCTGGAACGTCAACTCCCTGAAGGTCCGTCTACCGCAGCTGCTCGACTGGCTGGCGGCGCAACAACCCGACGTCGTCTGCCTGCAGGAAACCAAACTCGACGACCCCTTCTTTCCGCGGCAGGAAATCGAGGCGGCCGGCTATCACGTCGCTTTCGCCGGCCAAAAGACGTACAACGGCGTCGCTCTGTTGGCACGCGAACAGCCGACCGATGTGGTCGCCGGCAATCCGCTTTACCCGGATGCGCAACAACGGCTGCTGGCGTCCACGGTCAGCGGGATTTGCGTGGTCTGTGCCTACGTGCCGAACGGCCAGGCGGTGGGCAGCGACAAGTACGCCTACAAGCTGGAATGGCTGGACGCGCTGATCAGGTGGCTCGGCGAGCAACTGACAGTCAATCCGCAGCTGGTCCTGGCCGGCGATTTCAACATCGCGCCGGATGACCGCGACGTGCATGACCCGGCGGCGTGGGCCGGGCAAATCCTCTGTTCGGCGCCGGAACGTGAGGCTTTCCAGCGCCTGCTGGGCCTTGGCCTGCAAGACAGTTTTCGCCTCTTCGAACAGCCCGAAAAGACCTTCTCGTGGTGGGACTACCGGATGCTCGGCTTCCAGAAGAACCGCGGCCTGCGTATCGACCACATCCTGCTCTCCGAAGCGCTCGCCGGGCGCTGCGCGGCAGCCGGCATCGACCGCGCCCTGCGCAAGCTGGAACGACCCTCGGATCATGCGCCGGTGACTGCCGAGCTGGCCGACTGATATGCACACATCCCCCGCCGATCTGCCGCAGTCGCTGCTGACACTCTACCCGGCGCTGCGTTCGCTGCCCGCCGACCAGCTGGCGGATCTCTGCCCGGCAAACGCCGTGCGCAGCGTACCGGCAGGCGCGCAGCTGTTCAGCGAACGCCAGGACTGTCTGGGTTTCCCGCTGCTGCTCGCCGGCACGATCAAGGTGGTGAAAAGCACCGCCAACGGTCGCGAAATGGTGCTCTACCGCGTCGAGCCGGGCGGCTCGTGCATCATCAGCTCGAGCTGCCTGCTCGGCCACACGCCGTACACCGCGCGCGGCATCGCCGAGACGCAACTATCGCTGCTGGTGTTGCCGACCACCCTGTTCGGGAGACTGGTCGGCGGCAATGCGATGTTTCGCGATTTCGTCTTTCACCTCTTCGCCGAACGCATCGCCGAACTGATGCAACTGGTCGAGGAAGTCGCTTTCCACCGCCTCGACCAGCGCCTGGCCCGGCTGCTGCTGGCCAAGGGCGACGCCATCCGTAGCACGCACCAGGCGCTGGCCGAAGAACTCGGCAGCGTGCGCGAGATCGTCAGCCGCCTGCTCAAGGGCTTCGCCGTGCAGGGGCTGGTCAAGCTCGGCCGCGAGCAGATCGTCGTCACCGACCGCGTCGGACTGCAGGAGCTGGCGGCAAGCCCGCACTGACGGGACGCGCCGCGGCGCTATGTGACCGCGGTTACATACAGACGCAGTGCGACTGCGTAATCTGGCTCCGTCATTCACCACATCTCACGGAGCACATCATGAAAACCAACGTCGGTGGCATCGACAAAATCCTGCGTATCGCGGTCGGCATCGCGCTCATCACCCTGGCCGCGCTCGGTGTCGTTGGTGTCTGGGGCTGGATCGGGGTGGTACCGCTACTGACCGGCCTGACCGGCTTCTGCCCGGCCTACGGCCTGCTCGGCGCCAACACCTGCCCGCTCAAGAAGCAAGCCTGAGGACGCGGCAAGCGCGAGCCCGCTGCTCGCTCATGGCTTGCTCATAGCCAGCCGATGCGGCGGAGACGCCAGAGCAGCAATCCGCAGGCGCTGACGATGATCGCCAGCGCCATCGGGTAGCCATACTCCCACTGCAGTTCCGGCATGTTCCTGAAGTTCATGCCCCAGATGCCGGCAAAGGCGGTGGCGACGGCAAATACGCCGGCCCAGGCGGCGAGGCGCTTGGAGACATCGTTCTGTTCGATGGACACCGACGAGAGGCTGACCTGAATGGCCGTGCCAAGGGTGTCGCGGAGCGTCTCGAGCTGGGCGTTGATGCGGGTCAGGTGGTCATAAACGTCCCGGAAGTACTCGCGGCTATTGGCACAGACCGGCGGCACGCGGCCGCTGGTGAGCTTGCCAACGGCTTCCATCAACGGCGCCACGGCGTGTTTGATCACCGCCAGGCGACCCTTCAGCTCGTACAGTTGCTCGATGTTGTGCCGGGCCGCCCCCTTGTCGAAGATATGCTCCTCGATGTCGTCAAGTTGCGATTCAACCGCATCGACGACCGGAAAGTAGTGGTCCACCACATCGTCGATCAAGGCATAGAGGACGAAACCGGAACCCTGCTGCAGCACCTCGGGCTCGCGTTCGCAGCGCTCGCGCACTCGCAGCAGGTGCTGGCTGCCACGGTTGCGTACCGAGAGGATGAAGTTGCAGCCGACGAAGATGCTCAGCTCGCTGACGGCAATCTCGCCATCCTCGAACGACAGCTGGTGAATCGCGGCGAACAGGCCGTCGCCATATTCCTCGACCTTCGGCCGCTGGTGACCGTGATTGGCGTCCTCAATGGCGAGTGGGTGAAGGTCGAACTGCCGGCGCATCGTCTCCAGCTCCTCCGCTGTCGCGTCGCGCAGGGCGACCCAGACGAAGCAGTCGGGATCGGTCAGGTAGTCGCTGATCTGCTCGATGTCGAGATCGGCGAGCTTGCTGCCCTCACGGTAGGCAACGCAGTTGATCAGCATGGTCGAGGCTCCAGAGCGGGAAGTTCTGCATTCTCTCTCGTTTTGCCGCGCATTCGTGATGACCATCGCTCGGCGCAGGCTTGGCCGCAAGCACTGGCTGGCAAAGCCGCGCCACCGGCGCTATAGCCGGCCGCCGGTCGGTCGACGCGGGCCAGGAAAGCCAGACGCAAGCTAGTCCTGGTCATCCTCCGCGTCAGCATCAGCATCGGCTACGGGAAAATACGCCGGCTCGAGGACTCGACAAGCCTTGGCCGAGCGCTGGACGGGATAACTACAGGTCTGGATCAGCCGAGCCTGGTGCTCACCCTTTGCGTTGAGGCGTGGGTAGGCGTAGGCATTCAGCGTCCAGCCGGTGACGCCGCCATTGGCGATTTCCAGGCGAGCTTCGACGAAGCCGTAGCGGCTGGCCGTGCGGATCTCGGCGTCGAGCGTCTCTTCGCTGCCGTTGAAAGCCTTGCGGTTGATCAGCACGCCGCCATTGCCGATCACCAGTTGCAGGGGTTGCCGGGCAGCGGCGGCGGGATCGACTTCGACGCTCTGATAGAAGTGCTTGTGGCCGGAGGCGATCAGCTTGACGTTGGCCGGCGGCGTGCCCTTGGGGAGGAGCTTGAGCGCCGCCTGCTGGGTGGCGTTGCTGAGCTTCGGCCTGGTCGCGCCGACCGCCGCCCAGACCGGCTTGTGGGTCACCCACCAGGCCAGGCGCTCGGGGTCCTTGCCCGCCTTGAAGTGGGTCTCCGCGCTGGCCAGGGTCTGCGCCAGCGCCCTGGCCTGATCGGCGTCGGGCTGTTCGCCCTCTTCGATCGCTGCCGAGTCGGTCACCAGCAGGCTGAAGCGGTGGTCGAAATCGAGCCGGTAGGGCGCGGTGATCGCTTCCGGAGCCTTCGGGTCGGACGAGCATGATGCGGCTGCGAGGACGCTCGCCGAGTCGTCCAGCAGCGGCGACGAGGGATCGAGCAGGAAGAACCAGCCGGGGCCACCGCTGCCGTAGCTGGCGCACAGTTCGTGGTTGCCGCGCACGGCGACCCACGGCGCCATCGCCAGGAGGTTGTAGGCCTGTTGCTGCGGTTGCTCCTTGTTTTTTTTGCTGTGCTTGCTGTTGTTGCTCTTCTTCCCCTGCGTTTCACCGATCAGCGGGCTGAAAAAGTCCGCTTTCCAATCCTTCCACGCTTGCCCCTTCTTCCCCGAACCCTCGGCCTTGCCGCCACGGTACCTGACATCGCCGATGACCATCATGAAAGTGGCCTTGCCGTCCCTGGCGATCAGCTTCGCCATATCTTGCGGGATCGTGGCGTGGAAATACCAGGAACTATCCTTGCATGCCTGCGTCTTGTTGTCACGGCAGCCGGTGTCGGCAACGATCAACGCTTTCTCCGGGGTTCTCACGACGCTCGGCAGGCGGAGCGGATAGCGCTTGCCATCGAGTTGCGCGGTCCAGGTTTCGCCCGCGACATCGTAGCTGGCGGCAAAAGGAAGCACGGCTTCGCAGACACTGATCGGGAACTGGCGCCGGTCGGGATTATTGCGCGCGCGGATGGCACTGAGCAGCGCCCTGCCCGGCGGCCCGGACAGCACCATCCGGGCGCAGGGATCCTCGCCCGACGCCTTCAGCCCGGGGGTGTCGAGGATGATCCGCAGCAGCGCCACCGTCTCGCCCTTCAACTGGTGACCCCGTTCGCCGAGAACGACGTAAGCGATCAGCGGATCGGACTGCCCGGGCAAGGTCGACGCCTGCGCAGCAGCGAAAATCAACGGCGTGATCAAGGCCAGCAGCCGCGACCAGCAATGGCTTTTCATCTTCTATCCTCCTCCTGTACTTGCCACGCCACGAGGCGGCGCCGCTCCTCAAGCCGCTGTACTGCCAGTGGCCAAGCCCCTTGCGCCTGATTTGATCACCCGCAAGAAGCGAACTACTATCTCACAACTGACGAACAATCACTGCTGGGAAGGGGTAGTCAATGACTTACAAGGGTTTCAGGCATGGCCTCGCGCCGGTGCTGTGCATGCTGGCCGCGCTGTCGGGCATGCCTGCATCGGCGGCGGATGGCACGGTCGATCTGGCGCGTGCGCAAGAGATCGTCAGCGAACGTTGTTCGCTCTGTCACGGCAAGGAAGGGGAAGCGGCCAGCGTGGTCTTCCCGCGCCTGGCCGGCCAGCACGCCGAGTACGTCGCCAAGCAGCTCGCCGACTTCAAGAGTGGCAAGCGCAAGAGCGAAACGATGAAGCCGCAAGCGCAGGGGCTGACGCCAGCCGAGATGCAGGCGCTGGGGGCGTTCTTTGAAAGCAAAAAGGTACCAACGAGAAGGCCGCGCGACGAGGAGATTCTTGGCGTCGGCCGTTACATCTTCAGCCAGGGGAATTCCTTTTCGGGTTTGCCGAGCTGCGCCAGCTGCCATGGTGTAAACGGACACGGCACCCCACAACTGCCGCGCCTGGCCGGGCAGCATCCACGCTACATCGAGGACCAGCTCAAGCAGTTCAACCAGCGCGAACGGACCAACGACAATGCCGTCATGCATACCGTTGCTTCCAAGCTTACCGAACTCGAAGCCCACGCCGTAGCGGAGTACATCGCCACTCTCCAGTGAGCGTCACCCGGGAAAATCGCAGGAGAGGCCGCTGACGCGGCCTCTCGCCATTTGCGAGGCCAGAAACCGGCGCCAAAATGCGCACTAGTTCCTGTGGCTGGCCCCACGCCTGCGGCGATACTTGGTGCCGAGGTGGAAAACCGGTGAGCGGGCATTCGACCTCCAGGCCTGCGGTGAGCAACGAGCGCCAAAGGTGAGTTCAGTGAGCCAGGGGAAACCGATGATCCGCACCGTATTGCTGATGCTGTTGATAGCGACAGGCCTCCATGGCGGAGCGGTGCGAGCGGAGAACGACTACCAGGCCCCACGGGTGCTGGCGGCACTGGCACAGGGGCGAGCCGCCGAACTGGGCATCGGGATGGCGAAAAACCGTAGCCTGGCCATGGCCCTCTATTGCCACGCCGGGACGATGGGCAGCCCGGAAGGATTTTTCCGTGTCGGGCGTCTGCTCGCCACCGACGACAGCCGCTTGCGCGACCGGCGCCTGGCCAACACCTATCTCGCGCTGGCCATTCGCCTTGGCAAGCACCAGGCACTCAAGTTCTACGACGCGAACGTTCCCAACGCGACCCTGAGCTCCCCCTGTGGGACTTTCGTCGACGGCGCGCAGAAGCTGCCTTTCGACGTCGACAGCTACCTGGCCCAACAGCCGGCCGCCAAGCAGAAGATCGCCGCGCTGATTCGCGTCATGGCGCCTCAATACCAGGTCGATCCGCGTCTGGCTCTGGCCATTGCCCTGGCCGAATCCAATCTCGATGCCGGCGCCGTCTCCGACACCAGGGCGCAGGGCGTGATGCAGCTCATGCCGGCCACCCAACTACGCTTCGGCGTCACCAAGCCCCTCGATCCGGAGCAGAACGTCAGAGCCGCCCTGGCCTACCTCAGCAGCCTGAACAAACGTTTCGCGGGCGACTGGAGTCGAATCGCTATCGCCTATGAGGCAGAAGAAACGGGCGTCAAGCGCTGCAGCGGCTCGTCACCGTGCCTCGAAACACAGCAATACGTTCGCCGCGTCCTGCACTTCGCCGGCCTTGTGGCGGGCGACTCCGTGGCCCCCGGCCGGCCAGAGCCTGACGCGCCGGCAACGCTTGCCAAGCTTGCCGAAGGCCTTGTCGTGCAGTACGTGGGCATCCGCTAGCGGTCGACACCGCCACCACACGACGGGATCCGAGCCAGCCGGCGCGCGGCTTTCCCCGACACCAGCCGGCACCAGATCACCGTTCGCCGGCAATTGCCAGCACCCCCACAGCCCAACCCTGCGCTGGCATCTCCTGACCCGTTGCCCTCGTCTGTGCGCCGAGGGGCCAGCACGACGCAGTGTTCACCGCGCCGTGATCATTCCATGAGGACTCCGGGAGAGGGGCTTCCTATCATCGTTCGTGCGAGCCCGGGATTCCGGGCTCCATTTCCCAGCCGACTCTATTCAAGGAGAACACTGATGCACGAACGTCAATTCACCCCTTTCCGCCTCGTCGCCGCCACCGCGGCGCTGGCGTTCTGCGCCACGGCCGGCGCCGCGCAGGTTCGCATCGCTGTAAGTATCGAGAACCTCGCGCCGACCAACAGTATCAGTTTCGCCCCGCTGCACGTCGGCTTCAACAACGGGACCTTCGATGCCTTCGACAATGGCGCCACCGCCAGCAATGCGATCATCTCCGTCGCCGAACTCGGCGGCGGCACGGAATGGCAAACGGCGTTCGCTGCAGCGGATCCAACGGCCACCCGCGGGGCGATCGGCGGCGCGTTGCTGCCTGGACAGAGCAACAGCGCGACCTTCCTGGTCGATACCTCTAGCAACCCTTTCTTCACTTTTGCCGCCATGGCCTTGCCGAGCAACGATTCCTTCATAGGTAATGACTCGCCGACGCAATACCGCTTGTTCGACGCCACCGGCAACTTGCTGATTGCTTCGATCCTGCAGAAGGCGAGTGACATCTGGGATGCCGGTTCGGAACTGTTCGACCCGGCGAACGCCGCATTCCTTGGTGACGCCACTTTGCGCACCCCGGAGAACGGAGTGGTCGGCTTCGATTTCGCCGGACTGGCGGGCTTCAACGGGCTGACCACGGCCGCAGGCTACGTATTCAACAGTGCGCTTGCCGCCGACAGCGACGTCTATCGCATCAGTTTCCAGGTGGTGCCCGAGCCCGAAACCTTCGCCCTGATGCTTCCCGGACTGCTGGCTATCGGCTGGGTCGGCCGGCGGCGCCGCAGCCAGAGCGCCGAATCGGCGCTCTCGCCAGGGTGAACCCGACGACCGCCGGCTCTCTTCCGATCGCCGTCCGGCGTCGCTGGCGCATGACGTCACTCGCCCGATGAACGAGCAACTGCTGCTCGTCGAGGACGACGATGCCATCGCCGGCGCCCTGCGTCTGCACCTCGAGGAGGCCGGCTACCGGCTGCATCGCGAGTCGGACGGGCTGCTCGCGATGGCGGCGATCGATCGCCAGCGCTGGGACATGGTGCTGCTCGACCTGATGCTGCCCGGCGCCGACGGCTGGGATGTCTGTCGCCATCTGCGTGCGCGGCACGCCGACGTGCCGGTGATCATGCTCAGCGCGCGTTCGGCCGAAGCGCACCGCGTGCTGGGCCTGGAACTCGGTGCCGACGACTACCTGGCCAAGCCCTTTTCGATGCTCGAACTGGTGGCCCGCGTGCGCGCCCTGCTGCGGCGCATCGAGCAACTGCGTTCGTCGCCGACCGCTGCTTCCGAATTGCGCTTCGGCCCCTTCCGACTCGATACGCTGCGCCGCGAATTG
Organism: Accumulibacter sp.; assembly: GCF_032229525.1. GTDB lineage: Bacteria > Pseudomonadota > Gammaproteobacteria > Burkholderiales > Rhodocyclaceae > Accumulibacter. Next base: position 17,949 of record NZ_JAVTWB010000011.1, read on the forward strand.
CTGCGCGGCGACGTCGCCGTGCCACTGACCTTGCGTGAGTTCGACCTGCTGCACTTTCTCGCCCGCTACCCGGGCCGCGCCTTCAGCCGAGGCGAACTGCTGCAGCGGGTCTGGGGGGCCGCCTTTGACGGCTACGAGCACACCGTGAACTCGCACATCAACCGCCTGCGTACCAAGATCGAGGACGACCCGCGCGAGCCGCGCCGCATTGTCACCATCTGGGGTGTCGGCTATCGCTTTGAAGAGGCTTCGCCGTGAGCAGTGGCAACAAGGTGACCGCACACAGCGCCAGGCGCTCGCCGCGTCCGCAGCGTTCCCGTCGCTCTTTTTCCTCGCGCCTGACGCTGACCTTGGCGCTGCTGTTGCTCGCCTACGGGGCACTGGTCGGCGTGCTCGGCTGGCATGTGGCCGCCGAGGATGAGCAGGAGTCGCTGCAGCGCCTGTCGCACGGGTTGGCCCGGCACATCGTCGAGCACTGGCCGGAGATCACGCTTGCCGATCGCGACCAGGCCGACCGCGCCGCGCGCGACGAGCTGTTGTCGATGCTGATGGTGGTCAACCCGGGCATCCAGGTCTATGTGCTCGACGCCGACGGCCGCGTGCAGGCCTACATCGGCGACCCCGGCATGGTGCAGCAGGAACAGGTGGACCTGCGGCCAGTGCGCGCCTTTCTCGCCGGCGCTGCGCTGCCCTTGCGTGGCAGCGATCCGATGGGCTCCGGCATCCCGCGCATCTTCAGCGCAGCGATGTTCCCGCCGCGTGCCGGCGACGCCCGCCCGCCGGGCTATTTGTACGTCGTTCTCGACGGCCAGGCGCGCGAAGCGGTGGCCGGGCAACTGAGCCACCACCGGGTCTGGCAGAGCACCGCCCTGGTCGCCGGGCTGGGCTTGCTGGTGACCCTGGCGGTCGGCGCCTTTGCCTTGCGCCGCCTGACGCAGCCGCTGCACCGTCTGGCCCGCCGTATGCGCGACTACAGTGTGCGTACCCTGCAAGTAGTCGAACCCGGTCGCAGCTCGCCGCCGAGTGCCGGCGACGAGGTGCTGGCGATTGGCACCGCTTTCGACGAAATGACCCAGCGCATCGAGTCGCAGGCGGCGCGCGAGCAGCAACAGGCGAGCGCGCATCGCGAGACCATGGCCAGCGTCGCGCACGATCTGCGCACGCCGCTGACCGCCCTGCACGGCCACCTCGAAGCAATGGCCGGCAAGACGCTTGCCGAGCCGGGCCAGCGTGAGCGCGTGCTCGCCGCCGCGCTGGCGCAAAGCGACAAGGTGCGCCGCCTGTCGCAACAGCTGTTCGAGCTGGCGGCGCTGCAATCGACCGACCAGTTGCTGCACCGCGAACGTTTCCGGCTCGACGAACTGGTCACCGATGCGGTGCAGAAATTCGAAGTCAATGGTGGGCCGCCGCCGGTCACCCTGCACGGCGCGCCGCCCGGCAGCCTCGAGCTGGATGGCGACCTGCAGCTGATCGAACGCGCGCTGACCAACCTGATCGACAACGCCATGCGCCATGCGCCAGGCGCGACGCCGGTACGGGTCAGCGTCAGCCAGGAGGGCGGACAGGCACGGATCACCGTCGAGGACGCCGGCGGCGGCCTGCCCGAAGAGCTGCTGCTCCGCCTCGAACACGGGCAGTCACTGCGCGATCCGCCGCTCAGGCGCAGCAGCGGCGGTATCGGCGGCCTCGGCCTGGCCATCGCCCAACGCGTCGCCACGCTGCACGGCGGCAGCCTGCGGCCGCTGCCGTCGCCGAACGGCGGCACACGCCTGTGCCTGGCCCTGCCGCTGGCACAAGCCATTTAGCCTGCGCCTGGCGTAACGACCGTAGCTGGCATGCCGCCACCCCTCGCCGCGTACTAGCCCCTCGCCCCTCGCGGGAGAGGGGTTGGGGAGAGGGGGCAGGACGTGCGTCGTTGGTCTACGGCGAGGCTGGCGCTGGCGGCTACAATGGACGGCCACCAGAACCGGAGCGTGCCATGCCGACCACCACCCTCAAGATCACCGGAATGAAATCCGACGACTGCCTGCGCCTGGTGATGAACGCCATCCAGGACCTGCC
>NZ_JAVTWB010000012.1:0-29165 GCF_032229525.1 Accumulibacter sp.
ACTTCAGGGTAGACAAGCCGACCAGCACCAGCATGATGGTGATGATCCAGAAACGAACGACGACCTGCGTCTCTTTCCAGCCGCCCAGTTCGAAATGGTGATGCAGCGGTGCCATACGGAAAATCCGCCGGCCACCGGTGAGCTTGTAGTAGAGAACCTGTGCGGCGACGGACAGCGTTTCGGCGACGAAGACACCACCCATGATGGCCAGCACGATCTCCTGGCGAACGATGATTGCCACCGTCCCGAGAGCGGCACCAAGGGCCAGAGCGCCGACGTCGCCCATGAATACCTCGGCCGGGTAAGCGTTGAACCACAGGAAGCCGAGTCCGGCGCCGGCCATCGCCCCAAGAAAGATGGCCAGCTCGCCGGCCCCTGGCACGTAGGGCAGGAGCAGATATTTGGCATATACGGAGTTGCCGGCGACATAGGCAAAGATAGCCAGCGCGGCAGCAATCATCACTGTCGGCATGATCGCCAGTCCATCGAGGCCGTCGGTCAGATTCACGGCGTTGCTCGTGCCGACGACAACCAAATAGCTCAGGACAATGAAACCGATGATCCCCAGCGGATAGGAGACGGTCTTGAAGAAAGGCACGATCAATTGCAGCTGTGCCGGACCGCTCGCCGTCATCGCCAGGTAGAGCGCCACCAGCAGACCAAGCGCAGATTGCCAGAAATACTTCCAGCGTGCCGCCAACCCTTTCGGATCGCGATTGACCACCTTCTGCCAGTCGTCGTACCAGCCGATGCCACCAAAGCCGAGGGTGACGATCAGGACCACCCAGACGTAGCGGTTGGTGAGATCGCCCCATAGCAGCGTGGTGATGCTGATGGCGATGAGGATCAGCGCGCCGCCCATGGTCGGCGTCCCGGATTTGATGAGGTGCGTTTGCGGACCATCCTGCCGCACGGCCTGACCGATCTTCTTGGCTGCCAGCCAGCGAATCACTGATGGCCCGGCGACGAAGGAAATGATCAGCGCCGTCATCGCGGCAAGGACGGTACGCAGGGTGATATAGCCGACGACGTTGAAAGCGCGAACATCCTGGGCCAACCATTGCGCCAGCAGCAGTAGCATCAGTCGCTCCTCCCGGCGGCAGGAACGGCAAGAGCATCGGCCACCCGTTCCATGCGCATGAACCGAGACCCCTTGACGAGAACGGTTGTCTCGGCGGACAGCTCGGCCAGCAGAACTTCGATCAGCCTGTCGATGCTGGTGAAGTGCTCGCCGCCAGAACCGAAATTGTGGGCGGCGAGAGCGCTCGCCTCGCCAATGGTCAACAGGCGATCGACTCCCTGACTCTTGGCGTAACCGCCAATTTCGTCATGGAATTGCCCGCTCATCTCACCGATTTCACCCATGTCGCCGAGGACCAGAACTTTTTTGCCGATGGTGGCGGCAAGGACGTCGATGCCAGCGCGCACCGAATCCGGATTGGCGTTATAGGTGTCGTCGAGCAAGACGGCGTCGTGCAGGCCACGCCGCCGCTGCAAGCGTCCCTTGAGACCGCGAAAAGCGCTCAGGCCCGCCTGCACGGCCTGTAGCGAGATGCCCGCTGCCAGGCAAGCGGTTGCGGCGGCCAGGGCGTTGCGCGCATTGTGTTCGCCCGGCAGCGCGAGAACGATGTCGACCACTTCCCCGCCTGAAGTGCGGACACTGAGACGGTTTTCAAGGCCATGCAGGTGACACTTCCCGATGACGTCTGCCGACTGTCCGAAGCCGAAGGTCATCACACCCAGGCCGCGGCTCGCGCTATGCCAGAGCCCGGCCCATTGGTCGTCGGCGTTGAAGACTGCCACGCCGCTCTCGTCGAGGCCTGAAAAAATGCTGCCTTTTTCTGTGGCGATCGCCTCCAGCGAACCCATCCCCGCGAGGTGCGCACGTTGCGCGTTGGTTACCAGGGCAACGCTGGGGCGGGCGATTCCGGCCAGATAGGCAATTTCACCGGGATGGTTCATGCCCATCTCGACGATCGCCGCACGATGTGTCGAGCTGAGCCGAAGGAGGGTGAGCGGCAGGCCGATGTCGTTGTTGTAGTTGCCCTGCGTCGCCAGAATCGCCTCACCGAAGGCAAGCTTGAGGATGCTGGCGATCATCTCCTTGGTGGTGGTCTTGCCATTGCTGCCAGTGACGGCGATCAACGGCAGGCTGAAGTGGCTACGCCAGTCAGCGGCCAGAGCACCCAGTGACAAGCGGGTGTCGGGCACCTGGATGAGAGGCAGGGCAACGGCCTGCAGATTCGCGACGACGTCGGCAGCAACGATCGCCGCTGCCGCACCGCGCGCCGCAGCGGCGGCGAGGTAGTCGTGACCATCGAAGTTCGGGCCACGCAACGCCACGAACAGCTCGCCGGCAACGATGCGCCGAGTATCGGTCGATACGCCGCAGAAGGTCACATTATCACCACAGAGCTTGCCGCCGATGGCGTGGGCAGCTGCCCGGAGATCCATCATCACGCTCATCGCGCCAACTCCTGTCGGGCTGCGAGCGCAGCACGCGCTTGCGCAAGATCCGAGAACGGCCGGCGCACACCGGCGATCTCCTGGTACGACTCGTGCCCCTTGCCGGCGATCAACACCACATCAGCCGGATGTGCGGCAAGGATTGTTTGGGAAATGGCTTGCGCGCGATCGGCAATCATCTCGGCGGCCGGCGCACCGGCACGAATTTCGTCGAGGATCGCCTGCGGATCCTCGCTGCGCGGATTGTCGCTGGTCAGCACCACCCGATCGGCCCGCTGCGCCGCAACCGCTCCCATCAACGGCCTCTTACCGCCATCACGGTCGCCACCACAACCGAAAATGGCAGTCAGGCCAGCCCCGCGGGCCGTCGCCACGCCACGCAGCGCAGCCAGGGCGCTCTCCAGGGCATCCGGGGTGTGAGCGTAGTCGACGACCACCAACGGTTCGTTGTGGCCGCCGATGGTCTCCAGCCGACCTGCCGGCGACTTCAACTGGGCGAAACGCTCGGCGACCGCCTTGGGGGTCAGTCCGGCATCGATCAATACGGCGGCGACAGCGAGAAGATTCGACACGTTGTAGCGGCCGAGCAAGCCGGTTTCGACCGCCACGCGGCCATTCGGCGCACAGAGACGGAAGCGCAGGCCGGTGATGCTTTCTTCGACGTTTTCGGCACGGATCGTCCCTTGCCGGTCGTCCGGCAGTTCTCGCTGGGTATAACCGACCACTTTCGTCGCGGTGGTCAGGGCCACCAGCTCGCGCCCGACGGGATCGTCGAGATTGCAGACCGCCAGGCGCAAGCGTGGCCATGTGAAAAGGCCTGCCTTGGCCTGCGCGTAGGCCTCCATCGTGCCGTGGTAGTCGAGATGGTCGCGCGTCAGGTTGGTGAACACCGCGACGTCGACACGGGCGCCGTCGAGGCGCCCTTCGGCGATCCCGATCGAACTCGCTTCGAGCGCACAGGCTTGCGTATCGTCGTCGGCGAAAGCGGCGAGATAGCGCATCAACACGGGTGCTTCCGGCGTTGTGAAGCCGGTTTCGATCAAGGCTCCGGGAAGACCCGCCCCCAAGGTGCCGATGACCGTACAGCGACGCGGGTAGCAGGCGGCGACCCACTGCGAGACCGTCGTCTTGCCATTGGTTCCGGTCACCGCGACCAGCGACAGGCGCTCACTCGGTCGCCCGTAAATGGCATGCGCCAGCGGTCCGCGCAGCTGACGCAGACCGCGGACGGGCAGGTTGGCGATCTGCCAATCCGCGCTCCACACGAAGCCATCCCCTCCACCAGTGCTCGCCTCCCAGAGGACAGCTGCGGCGCCGCCGGCAATCGCTTCGGCAATATAGCGACGACCGTCGGCAAGCTCACCGGGATAGGCCAGGAAGAGCTCCCCGGGAGCAACCTGGCGGCTGTCGTCGGACACACCGCTCGGCAGCACGCCGAGGGCTGCCAAGCTTTCCAGAGTGCTGGCTACGGAATCCGTTCGCAAGTTGGTGGCCGCCGCACTCACAGGCGGGCCTTCGCTGGCGCGACCTTCGTCGACGGATTCTGGGCCACCTCCAGCGGCGCATCCGGTGCGATACCCAGTGTCCGCAGCGCGCCGCTCATTACCGCGGCGAACACCGGTCCGGCGACCAAGCCGCCATAGTATTTTCCGCCGCCCGGCTCGTCGATCATTACTGCGACGATCAGTCGCGGATCCGATGCTGGCGCAAAGCCGACGAAGGATGAAACGTACTTGCTCGCGTAACGACCACCGACAAGCTTGTTCGCGGTGCCGGTCTTGCCGGCCACACGGTAACCGGCAATCTGCGCCATGGGAGCGGTCCCCCCGGGCTGAACAGCCATCTCGAGCATGGCGCGAACTTCGCGCGCGGTCTGCAGACTGAAAATCTGCGTGCCACGCGGCGGCGCCGAATCGACGCGGGTGAGCGACAGCGGCACCAAATCCCCATCACGGGCGAAGACCGAATAGGCACGCGCCAGCTGGATCAGTGTTACGGAAATGCCATGGCCGTAAGACATGGTGGCCTGCTCGATTGGCCGCCAACTCTTCCACGGGCGGAGCCGACCGCTCACCTCGCCGGGGAAACCCAGAGCAGACACGCGGCCGAAGCCGACATGGTCGAACATTTCCCACATTTTCTGCGGCGGAAGCATTGCCGCAATCTTGGCCGTACCGACGTTCGAGGACTTCTGGATCACCTGGGCAACGGTCAACGCCCCGTGCGCATGAGCGTCGGAAATGGTCGCCCTGCCGATGGTGAGCCTTCCAGGCGCGGTGTTGATGACAGTGTCGGATCGGACCTTGCCGTTCTCAAGCGCCAACGCGACCGTAAAAGGTTTGAGCGTGGACCCCGGCTCGAAGGTATCGGTCACCGCGCGATTGCGAAGCTGACCCCCGGTCAGGCTGTCACGATTATTCGGGTTATAGGTCGGCCAGTTGGCCAAGGCGAGAATTTCGCCGCTTACCGCATCCAGTACGACGACACCACCCGCCTTGGCTTTGTTGTCGGCAATCGCCTGCTTGAGCTGGCTGTAAGCCAGGTACTGGATCTTCGAATCGAGCGCCAGGCTGATATCCGCGCCGTCCTGCGGCGGCTTGATCGAGCCGACATCCTCGACGATTTGACCTCGTCGGTCCTTGATCACACTGCGGCTGCCTGGCTGACCCAGCAGCTGTCGATGAAACGCCAGCTCCACGCCTTCCAGGCCCTTGCCGTCAACCCCCGTGAAACCGACCATGTGAGCAGTCATCTCACCGGTCGGGTAGAAACGACGGTATTCCTTGTCCTGACCGATGCCAGGCAACTTGAGTGCCGCCACCTGCTCGGCCACTGGCGGCGGAATCTGACGCCGCAGAAAGACGAAAGTTTTGTCGGTATCCAGCTTACGGGTGAGCAGCTGCGGGTCTGTCTCCAGCAGAGCAGCCAGATGCCGGGTCTGCTCCGGCGTCAGAGAGGTCGCCGGTGGAACTGCCCAGATGGACTTCATCGGTGTCGAAATGGCCAGAACATCGCCATAGCGGTCGGCAATACGTCCGCGCGAAGCGCTGATCTCGATGTCACGTCGGTAACGCGACTCGCCTTTTTCCTGCAGGAAGTCGGTGTTGAGTATTTGCAGGTAGAAGGCGCGGCCGATCAGCACGACGAAAGAGGCCAGGATCACCAGGGCCATGACACGCGAGCGCCAGGCTGGCAGGCGCAACTCCAGCAACGGGCTTTCGGCAAACTTGTGCGCCACTTTCCCCTTGAAACGCATCATCGCAGCGCGCCTCCGACTCGACCGGGGACCAGGCTGTTCCCTTCGGGAGTACGCATCCCGAGCTTTTCGACGGCGATCTTCTCTATTCTCGGCGCCGTTCCCCAGGTCGAAAGCTCCAATTGCAGCTGCCCGAACTCGACTTCGAGCTGCCGCGCGCGCTCCTGCTCGACGTCGAGAGCCTGAAACAGCTGACGCGCCTTGTGCTGCGAAGTCACCACGCCAAGACTACAGATGACCACCGCGAGGAGGAGGAATACGTTCAGGCGAATCATTTCAGGCAGCCCTGCTGGCGAGCTTTTCGGCAACACGCATGACGGCGCTGCGCGCTCGCGGATTCGCCGCGACCTCGACGGCACCCGCCCTGACCGGCTTGCCGACCAGACGAAGACATGGTGGTGGCAAATCGGCCGCCCGCAAGGGCAGCCTTCTCGGCATATGGTCAGCAATCGCCTCGTCTCGCATGAAACGCTTGACGATTCGGTCCTCGAGCGAATGGAAGCTGATGACTACCAGCCGCCCTCCTTGCTTCAACGCGGCCATTGCCTGCGGCAACACTAGCGCAAGTTGTTCGAGCTCTTGATTGATATGAATCCGTAGAGCTTGAAAGGTACGCGTCGCCGCATCCTTCCCGGGCTCGCGGGTCCGCACGGTCTCGCGTACAAGTTTGGCGAGGTCGCCCGTGGTTGCCAGCGGCCGCTCTCGCCGAGCAGCCACAATCGTCTTTGCAATCTGGAAAGCAAACCGTTCTTCCCCATAGTTTCTGATGACCTCCGTGATCTCCTGCGCACCGGCCCGGTGCAGCCACTGTGCCGCGGTTTCGCCCTGGGTTGTATCCATCCGCATATCAAGCGGTGCGTCATAGCGGAAACTGAAACCCCGCGTACCATCGTCAAGCTGCGGCGACGAGACGCCGATATCGAGAAGCACGCCATCGACGCCCTCCACGGTTTCGATACCTGCCCGTCGCAAGGCACCCGTCAAGTCACCGAAGCACTGATGCATGACGACCAGCCTCGCATCAGCGGTTTCGCCGGCCAGAGTCAGCGCCTCAAGATCTCGATCGAGCGCCACCAGGCGGCCACCGGGTCCGAGCCTCTCGAGGATCGCTCGACTGTGGCCACCTCGCCCGAAGGTGCCATCGATGTAGATCCCTGAGGGCTTCACCGCCAGGGCATCGACTGCCTCCCGCAACAAGACCGTCTGATGCGGCGATGGCAGACTCACAGCGCCAAATCCTCGAGCCCCGGGGGCAGGAACTGATCACCAAGGGCGAAAACGGTTTCCTGCTGCTGCTGCCATCCAACATCCGACCAGATTTCGAAATGGCTGCCCTGACCGACCAGCCAGACCTGCTTCTCAAGCGCGGCAAACTGCCGAAGCTCGGGCGCGATCAACAGGCGGCCGGCCGCATCCATGCCCTCTTCGCGGGCGTTACCGACCAGCAGGCGCTTGATTGCTGCGGATTGCTGATTGAGACTCGAGGCAGCCAACACTTTGTCGCGAATGGGCTCCCACGCGGGCTCCGGATACAAGAGCAGGCAACGATGCGGATGTGCGGTAAGCACCAAGCGGCCATCGGCGACCGACGCGAGCGCCTCCCGATGGCGCACCGGAATCGCCAGCCTGCCTTTGACATCGAGACTCAATGCTGCCGCACCCTGAAACATCTGTTCGAATCGCCCCTAATTTTCCTGCCGAGAACACGCCAAGCTTTCCACTTTTCACCACTTACCCCCACTTTAAGACAAACATTCCGCTAAAGCAAGGGATTTGGCATCGCTTTTCTCAATAGCTACAAGGACTTACGGAACATTTGTCAGGCGCCGCGCAGCAGAGATTGTTTTTAAAAAACAAGGGCGCAATTGCCGTAGTTAAAGTATTTTCTTACAACAGGCCGGCAAACCTGCGTCACCGGCGCATCAAACGCCGATCGGAGGGATCAAGACAGACAAGCAGGAGTGGGTTGCGCCAGAAAAAGACGCCAAGCTGCAGACAGCGATCGTTGCCTGCTACGCTCGAAAGGTGGGAAGCCGGTCGATAAGCCGGGTTCTGTCGTGGACAGCCATTCCTCTAGGCGTACTGTTGCCAGCACGCTCAAGCAGCCTACCCGGAAGCAGCGCGAGCCACGCCGACGCTTCCCTATTTGGCCTTGCTCCGGATGGGGTTTACCATGCCGCCCGTGTTACCACGGGCGCGGTGAGCTCTTACCTCACCGTTTCACCCTTACCTGCCCCCCTCAGTTGCCTGAGTGAGACATCGGCGGTCTGCTTTCTGTTGCACTTTCCGTCACCTCACGGTGCCCGGTCGTTAACCGGCATCCTGCTCTGCGGAGCCCGGACTTTCCTCTCGGCGCCAGGTTTGCACCCTTTGCCCAGCGGCTGCCTGACCGACTTCCCATGCTGATTATACGCGTCGCTCGCTACGGCCCGACCGGAATTGCCAGCGGTCGTCGTAGTAGGTGGGCGCCTGGTTATCGGGCGTGACGCCAGGCAGGCCCATCAAGGGCAAGGGGTCGAACGCGCGCGGATCCAGGCGCAACCCAGCGGTCAGCTCCCCCGCCAGCCGCCGGTCAACATCAGCCAATTGTCCTGCCAGGGGTTGGCACAGCCACTCCTCGTTGACTTCATACAGGATCGCCTTGGCCGTCAAGCCACGAAAAGGTGCGAGCAGCTGCTCGTAGGTCGCGTGGCCAAAAACAAAGCAGCGTAACGCCCGAGCCAGATCGAGCCGCCGCTCCCAGAACAGAGTTTTCCACTGAAAACCCCGCAGCAGCGCCAACAGCGACGGATCAGACGAGACCACGATGACGCCACATTCGTCGAAATGAGTCATCGCATCACGCTCGCGACCGCGACTTTTTGCTTGAATCGTCAGGGCTGCAGCATGGCGCGCGTTGAGAACCCCCTTGCTCAGGGGAAAGGTGAACCAGACCAGCGCATTGAAGAAATCATGCCAATTACCCGGGCGCGTGGCCACCTGCCCGCGCGTCCAGATGCGCGCTTCGTAATCCAGACCATCAGACTTCGGCGTCACAAAAGACAGCCGCTGGCCACTGGCAGTACGCAAATCGTGCCGGGAAATCAGGAAATCGAGCGACGCCGTATCAGGCGCGAAGGGAATGATTTCAAGAAGGGGCGACAGGGGTTCGAACAAGCCGCCGGGCGAAGGAAAGCCGTATCGACTCAATTCGGCGTCGGCGCGGCGGTTTCCGTGGACGCTTCACTCTTGGCCGCCGCAACGAAAGTCAAGCTGTCACTTTGCATCTGGAAGCTTCCCTGCAAAGGACCGAGGCCGCCCTCGGGCGCTTCTTCAAGCCGGGCAAAACCCTCACAGGTCCGCGTCTCGACAACCACCATCCTCTTGCCCTGTTTGAGAATCCAGGCGTCATTGCCGGGTGCATAGACCTCGATCCTGCTATCGGCAGGTCCTGGACCCATGTCGTGCCGGCGCATGCAATCAGGCATCCGGGCTGCGACAATGGCGTAATCTGCCGTTTTCTCCCAGAAAAAACTCTGCACCCGAATCAATGTCAGCGAATGCCGACTCGAGTCAATCTCGAAGACCGCACGCTGATCCGAACAGGCAACCAGCAGAGGCAGCAAGAACAGGGGCAGCAGCTTTTTCCGCGACACAGGAAGTCTCCTCAAGCGAATGCCGAAACAGGACGGCCCGGCGCGCCATCAACCGAGCGCCCTCCATCGTAGCAGCTCGCCGGCACGTAAGGGCACCAGGGCGTCGCCAGCGAGGTAGGGGAAGGACTCCGGCACTCGCCAGACCTCCTGCGCGAGTGTCACCGTGCCGGTGTTGCGTGGCAAAGCGTAAAAATCGGGGCCGTTGAAACTGGCGAACGCCTCCAGGCGATCAAGCGCAGCGGCTGACTCGAAAGCCTCCGCATAGAGTTCGAGAGCCGCATGCGCCGTGTAGCAACCGGCACAACCACAAGCGATCTCCTTGGTCATCCGCGCATGCGGTGCGGAATCCGTACCGAGAAAGAATCGCTTGCTGCCGGACGTCGCGGCGCCTATCAGCGCCAGGCGATGGCGCTCGCGCTTGAGGACGGGCAGACAGTAGTGATGGGGGCGGATGCCGCCAGCGAAGAGGGCGTTGCGATTGTAAAGCAGATGGTGGGCGGTGATCGTTGCCGCGACGTTCGGCCCACAACCAGCGACGAAGTCGGCTGCGTCGCTGGTCGTGATGTGTTCGAAAACTACCCTGAGCCCCGGGTAGCGCTGTAGCAAAGGATGCATCACACGGTCAATGAACAACTTCTCGCGATCGAAGACATCGACCTCCGGGTCGGTCACCTCGCCATGGACCAGCAAGGGCATGCCGCGGTTTTCCATCTCGGCGAGCACCGCATCGCATTTGTCCAGATCGGTGACGCCGGAATCGGAGTTGGTCGTCGCCCCAGCCGGGTAAAGCTTGACCGCGTGCACGAAGTCGCTGCCTGCGGCGCGCCGGATCTCATCAACTGGCGTGCTATCCGTCAGGTACAGGGTCATCAGGGGTTCGAACAGCATACCCTGCGGTAAAGCGGCCAGGATGCGCGCCCGGTACTCGCCAGCTGCAGCGACGGTGGTCACCGGTGGGCGCAGATTGGGCATCACGATGGCTCGGGCGAATTGACGCGCGGTATGCGGCAGGAGGGTTTTCAATGCCTCACCGTCGCGCAGGTGAAGGTGCCAGTCGTCAGGACGGGTAAGGGTGATCTGCATGCTTGCGCCCAGCAATGGAAAGCACCGAATTCTAGATGATTTCCCTGCGTGCCGTGGCAAAGCCCGCGCCGCCGTCAAGCTGACGCGCGCGGCTACCGCGAACAGCAGGGCACGCGATGACTATGCCCGCAAGTGCAAAGCCAGTTGATACAGTGCCTTCTTTCCGACACCGGTAATCGCGTGCGCCAACTTGCTGGCCTGGCTGACCGGCAGCCCCTCCTCGAGCAGCAGCTTCAGCACCCGCTCGCCCTCGACAGTCTCCTCTACCGGCGGAGCGCCGGAAACCAGGAGTACGAATTCTCCACGTTGCCGGTTGCTGTCGGCCAGCAGCCAGTCGTGCGCATCGCCAAGCGCGCAAACGTGGATTGACTCGAACACTTTCGTCAGTTCACGCGCCAACACCAATGTCCGTTGCGGCCCGAACGCGGTCGCCAACGCCACCACGGTCTCGAGAATTCGATGCGGCGCCTCATAAAAAACCAGCGCGTAGGGCAAATGGGCCAGCCCACGCAAAGCCTCTCCACGCTGCCCGGCTTTCGCGGCCAAAAACCCGTAGAACAGAAAGCGGGCCTCGTTGAGGCCTGCTGCCGATAGCGCGACGACCGCTGCGCACGCGCCTGGCAAGGGAACGATGCGGAAACCAGCGGCACGCACTCGGGCCACCAGTCGCGCCCCCGGATCAGATACCGCAGGCGTGCCGGCATCCACCACCAGCGCAACCGACTCGCCAGCGGCGAGCCGCGCAATCACCTGTTGAGCGGCCTCCTCCTCGTTATGCTGATGCGCCGCCAGCAGGCGCGCATTGCAGCCATAGTGCCGGAGCAGCGGCGCGCTGTGGCGAGTGTCCTCGGCGGCCACCCACGCCACCTGGCGAAGGACCTCGATCGAACGGGAGGTCATGTCGCCAAGGTGACCGAGGGGGGTCGGAACCACATATAATGCAGGGCAATCTTCCGTCATGATGATCCGTTTACAGGTGAGCGACAAAGATAGCACGGCCAGATCATCGGCACATCCGGTCAGCCAGGGCATCGTCGCCGAGCGGCTGGCCGCACGCTTCCTCGAGCGACAAGGTCTGGCGGTCGTCGCGCGCAACTATCGTTGCCGTGGCGGCGAGGTCGACCTGATCTGCCGGGACGGACGGGCGTTGGTGTTCGTGGAAGTCCGCTTGCGTCGTAGTATGAGCCATGGTGGTGCGGCCGCCAGCATCACCACCGTCAAACAGCGCCGTATCGTTCTTGCCGCACGACATTACCTGGCGTCCCGCCCGTGCGCGGACGGGGAGTGCGACTGTCGCTTCGACTGTCTGCTGCTCGACAGGGTGGCTGAAGCAGCCATCGTGTGGATCCGCGATGCCTTTTCCGCGGCCTGAGAGCATCCTCGGGACGGCCTGATGCTGGCGCTCCGTGGGCGCCAGCGCTGCCGTCGCTGACGGCACAGCTGGCGAGCGGCTGGTGGTCACGAGCCCGCGAAACCCCGGTTGGCGGAGACCTTGGCGAGGCGCGAGGTCTTCGTGAGCTGCTGATGTTAAGATCCCGCACTGCCCTTTCGCCGGAACCGAAGCACAACCCATGGATTTGATCACTCGTATTAGCCAGCACTTCAAGGACAGCGCACAGATCAAGCTCAATGCGATCGACGTGCTGGCCGGACCGATTGCCCAGGCCATCGAGGCGATGGTCGACTGCCTGCTGAACAACGGCAAGATCCTCGCCTGCGGCAACGGCGGCTCGGCCGCTGACGCACAGCACCTGGCAGCCGAGCTGGTCGGCCGCTTCGAAGCGGAACGACACGAGCTGGCGGCGATTGCCTTGACCACCGACACCTCGATCATCTCGGCGATCGCCAACGACTACGGCTACCAACTGGTGTTTGCCAAGCAGGTGCGCGCACTCGGCCAACCCGGCGATGTTCTGGTAGCCATTTCGACATCGGGGAACTCGCCCAGCGTGATCGAAGCGATCAACGCCGCACACGCCAACGATCTGCGGGTGATCGCGCTGACCGGCCGGGGCGGTGGCGCGATCGGCGAGATCCTGCATGACGACACCGACGTGCACATCTGCGTTCCGGCCGAGCGTACTGCACGAATTCAGGAAACGCACTTGCTTGCCATCCACTGCCTCTGCGATGGTATTGATTGCCTGCTCATGGGAGTTGACGAATGAAGAAAGCCCTGGCCACCAGCCTGCTTGTCGGTGCCACCCTCGTGCCGATGCTGCAGGGCTGCGTTCCGCTGGTCGCTGCCGGCGCCACGCAGGCCACGCTATCAACCATCGATCGCCGATCGCTCGGCACACAAACCGACGACGAAACGATCGAATGGAAGGCCGCGAGCGCGGTCGGCGAGAAGATCGGAGAGCACGCACACACCAACTTCACCAGCTACAACCGCAAGGTGCTCGCTAGCGGTGAAGTTCCCTCCGAGGAGATCAAGGCGGAAGTCGAGCGCGTGGTCGCTGGCATCCCACAGGTGCAGGGCGTCTACAACGAACTGGCGATCGCCGCAGCCACTTCGTTCTCGGTGCGCAGTAACGATTCCTACATCACCACCAAAGTCAAGGCTCGCTTCGTCGACGCGGGAAAATTCAACGCCGTCTATGTCAAGGTGGTGACGGAGAACGGCGTGGTCTATCTGCTCGGCCTGGTCACCCAGCGCGAAGCAGATGCGGCAATCCAGGTGGCAAGAACCACCAGCGACGTGAAAAAGGTCGTGAACCTGATGGAAATCATCTCTGCGGCCAGGGTTAAAGAACTCCAGCCGCACGTTGAGCCTGGCCAGCCGGCCAATCCCGACGACATCGGCGGAGGCTGACGCCAAGCCTCTCCAGCCCACAGCCGAAAACCACCGCAGGGAAGAACGGGGCGAAACGTCACCGACGGTCGGTGGGCGCTGCCGGCTCCTTCTTCTTTCCCCACACCGGGTGGGCATGCCGGGTGAGGATGAAGTCGGCAAAGAACTTCATCCAGATCGTTGAACCGGCGATCGCGCTCCAGATGTCGTAAGCAACGCCGCCGGCGACCACCATCAGGATCACCGCCACTGCAACCCCGCCAGCAATCAGGTTGATCGCGGCCGCGTAGGGTGCAAACTTCGCCGGGTCCTCGGGCGGTACGCCGCGCTTGAGCGCCACCTCGGAAAAATCACGCTTGAAAAGAATTCGCCACGCCCGCCGTAGCCAGAAGAAGGCGATCGGGAAGAGGCCGAGAAACAGTATCCATGTGATCGCGACGCTGATAGTCATCCACTACTCCTGTTGTTCCGCGCGCTCTCGCGGACGGCAATACACTTCACTTCGCAAAGCAGCAAAGAAAAACCCCGCCAAACGTGCCAGCGGGGTTTTTCCTGCCCGCTACCGCCGGCTACAGCCGACGGCAGCAAGATCAATCATAAGCTAATTGCGCTTAGTGCGAACCACTGACCGCGGTCGAGCCGCGCGGAATGCGAACGGCCTCGACCATCGCCTGGATGTGCTCCGGCGGTTCCGGGGTCACTTTGTCGACCAGGAAGGCAACACCGAAGTTGACCAGCGCACCGATCGCACCGAAGGCTTCCGGCGTGATGCCGAAGAAGCTGTTCGGCCCCCCGATCAGGTCGAGGTAATCGGTACCCTTGATGAAGAACAGACCCTTGTGTGCGAAGACGTAGAACAGGGTGATGAACAAGCCTGAGAGCATGCCGGCAATGGCACCTTCCTTGTTCATCTTCTTCGAGAAGATGCCCATCATGATCGCCGGGAACAGCGAACTCGCCGCGATACCGAAAGCCAGTGCCACGGTACCGGCGGCGAAGCCCGGCGGATTCAGCCCCAGATAGCCGGCGACAACGATCGCCACGGCCATCGAGATCTTGCCCGCCAGCAGCTCGTTCTTCTCGCTGATGTCCGGAACGAAGACGTTCTTGATCAGGTCATGAGAAACGGCGGCCGAGATGGCCATCAGCAGGCCGGCAGCGGTCGACAGGGCGGCAGCCAGACCACCGGCAGCAACCAGCGCGATCACCCAGTTCGGCAGCAGCGCGATTTCCGGGTTGGCGAGAACGATGATGTCGGCGTTGACCGTCAGCTCGTTGCCCTTCCAGCCGGCAGCTTCGGCCTTGGCCTTGAACGCGTCGCTCTTCGACTTGTCGTTGTAGTACTGGATGCGGCCATCGCCGTTCTTGTCCTCGAACTTGAGCAGACCGGTCTTCTCCCAGCGCTTCATCCAGTCCGGACGCTCCTCGTACACCAGTTGCGAGTCAGCAGCGTAAGGATCGGCACCTTGCATGACGACGCCCGGGGTAATCGTACGCAGCAGGTTGGTCCTGGCCATCGCGGCCACCGCGGGGGCGGTGGTGTACAGCAGGCCGATGAAGATCAGCGCCCAGCCAGCAGAACTGCGCGCGGCAGCCACCGTCGGCACGGTAAAGAAGCGCATGATGACGTGCGGCAGACCGGCGGTGCCGATCATCAGCGACATCGTGTACACGAACATGTTCAGCATGCCGCCAGCGTCCGACGTGGTGTAGTTGGCAAAGCCGAGATCGGATACCACCTTGTCCAGCGTGGCGAGCAGCGAGACGTCGTGGCCAACGAGGCTGGAGCCGAGACCCAGTTGCGGAATCGGGTTGCCGGTGAGTTGAATCGAGATGAAGATCGCCGGAATGATGTAGGCACAGATCAGCACGCAGTACTGCGCGACCTGCGTGTAGGTGATGCCCTTCATGCCGCCGAACACGGCATAGACGAAGACGATGCCCATGCCGACGTAGATGCCGGTTTCGCTCGAGACGCCGAGAAAGCGCGAAAAAGCGACACCGACGCCCGTCATCTGACCGATGATGTAGGTCAGCGACGCGGTCAGCAGGCAGGCAACGGCTACCGTGCTGGCGGACTTCGAGTAGAAGCGGTCGCCAATGAACTGCGGCACGGTGAACTTGCCGAACTTGCGCAGGTAAGGCGCGAGCAGCATCGCCAGCAGCACGTAGCCACCCGTCCAGCCCATCAGGAACAGACCGCCACCGTAACCCATGTTGGAGATCAGGCCGGCCATCGAGATGAACGACGCGGCCGACATCCAGTCCGCGCCGATCGCCATGCCGTTCATTACCGGCCCGACTTGACCACCGGCGGCGTAGAACTCGCTGGTAGTGCCGGCGCGCGCCCACAGGGCAATGGCGATGTACAGCGCGAAGGTCGCGCCGACGACCAGATAAATCGTTGTTTGCAGCTCCATAATTGGCCCCTTATTCTTCGTGAACGTCGAATTGACGGTCGATTTCGCCCATCTTCTTCCGGTAGTAGAAGATCAGCGCGATGAATATGTACATCGAACCCTGCTGGGCAAACCAGAAGCCCAGGGGATAGCCGCCCAGATGGATGCTATTTAATGCCGGGGCGAACAGGATGCCCGCGCCAAACGAAACCAGGAACCAAACTATCAGGATCTTGGTTAGTAACCCGAGGGTCGCTGACCAGTAGGCCTTTCCGCTGTCATCCATGATTACCTCCTCCAATTTTTTTCGATCGATTTAGCGGTCCCTTATTCGTCCGACGGAACCACCGTGGCGATTATTGATGTCGATTCTTACTGGAAGCTGACACCAGAGGGGAATTCGACCCTCTCTGGCAACTATATCGGGCTGCCGCAAGCGCCGGAAATCGGGCTGCTCGCGCCTGAATCGGCCTGCAGAATGCGCGCAAACGAGGAGAGCTGCGTACAAGGCCGGCAGCGACGGCGCTGCCTGTTTAGTGCCGCCAGAAAGCCGGCGTCAGGAGGACCAGCAAGGTGAAGATCTCGAGGCGGCCAAGCAACATCGCCCAGGTGCACACCCAGGTCTGCGCATCGCTGAGGACGGCGTAGGTCGATGCCGGGCCGACCAGCCCGAGACCTGGGCCGGTGTTGTTGAGGCAGGCGACGACCGCCGAGAAGGCAGTGATGATATCAAGCTTCGTGGCGACCATCAGGAGCGTCATCACCACGATGCTGACCACGTAGATGAACATGAAAGCGAGGATCGCGTGCAGCACGTGGTCCGGGATGACCGTGCCGCCGAAGCGCACCGTCTGCATGCCGCGCGGATGCATGGCCCGCATCAGTTCGCGGAAGACCTGCTTGTAGAGCACCACGGCGCGCATCATCTTGATGCCGCCGCCGGCAGAACCCGAGCAGGCGACGAAGCTGCCGAGGAAAAGAATCCAGAGTTGTCCGAACAACGGCCACTGCACGTAGTCGGTGGTCGCAAAGCCGAGCGAAGTGGCCAGCGACACCGAGTGAAAGGCGACGAAGCGCAGGGTCGTCGGAAAATCCTCATAGACTTCTTCCGGCCACAGGTAGAGCGAAAGCGCGAGGATGCTCAGGGCGAGAACACCGAGAAAATAATGCGCCTCGACATCGACCAGATACGCTCGCAGCGAGCGATTCGAGAAAGCGAGGAAGTGCGTGCTGAAATTGATGCCCGCCAGCAGCGCGAAGAAGATGACCACCAACTCGACATCCAGACTGAGATAGTGGCCGACACTGGCGTCCTTGCTCGAAAAACCACCGAGGCCCATGACCGAGAAGGCGTGCATCAGCGCGTCCCATGGTTCCATGCCCACGTAGTAGAGGCTGACCGCGCAGGCAGCAGTGAGAATGACGTAGACCACCCACAGGCCCTTGGCGGTCTCGGTAATGCGTGGCGTGATCTTCGAGTCCTTCATCGGGCCCGGTGTTTCGGCCTTGAGCATGCTGCGCCCGCCGAAGCCGAGCAACGGCAGGATGGCGACGGCGAGAACGACGACGCCGAGGCCGCCAACCCAGTGCATGAAGGTGCGCCAGAAATTGATCGACAGCGGCAGATCATCGAGCCCGGTCAGCACCGTCGCGCCGGTCGCCGTCAGGCCCGAGACGGCCTCGAAGTAGGCGTCGGTCCACGACAGACCGTCGATGTGCAGATACAGCGGAAGGGCTCCGAAGGCGGGCAGCAGCGACCACACCAGGGCGACGAGCAGGAAGCTCTCGCGTACGCGCATCTCGCGTTGCTGCCGGCCTACCGACAGCGACAGCAGGGAACCGGTGAGCACGGTGATCAGCACCGCTTCATCGTACGCGCCGTGCGCGCCGTCGGCAGTCAGCCACGAGATGGCCAACGGAATCAGCATCAGGAAGCCAAAGCCAGCAATCAACACGCCGAGGACGAAGGCCGCGGGGGCAAAGCGGCCCAGCGCACGCGCAGCGCGCGACTCGTGGACTTCCGACGACGATCCAGACAGCTTCTCGATCTTGGCCACCAGCTTTCTTGACGTGCCCAAGAGCACGCGGGAAGCGGCCATGCAAGGGCAAATCCGAGCGGATCAGGGACAGCAGAAACGAGCTGCGCATCCAGGAGGCAGCGCCAATCCCGGCCGGCGTAGCGTGGCGGGCATTCTATACCGAAAGCTGCTGAAGAATGCTCCGGCGCAGGACGCGCGCACCGTCGACGGTCCTTGCCGGCTGGCCGCGCCGACCCCCGCCTCGGCAGCGCCTACAGCAGCACGCGCTCTATGCCGCCGTTATTGGCCCGGCTGACGTAGCGTGCCATCCAGTCTTCGCCGAGCAGGTGTTTGACCATCTCGACGACGACGTAGTCGGCCTGCGTGCCGGTGTCGTCGCTGTAGCGAGACAAGCCTTGCAGGCACGAGGGGCATGAGGTGAGCAACTTGATGTCGCCCGCAAACCCGTCGGCACGCAGTTTGCCAGCCCCCTTCTCGATCTCTTCCTGCTTGCGGAAACGTACTTGTGTCGATACGTCGGGACGCGTCACCGCCAGCGTTCCCGATTCGCCACAACAGCGTTCGGAGAGATCGACCTGCTGCGCCATCAGGCTGTTGACCACCTTGATGCCTGGTATCGTCCGCATCGGCACGTGACAGGGGTCGTGATAGAGGTAGCGGACGCCACCGACCCCGTCGAGCCTGACACCCTTTTCCAGCAGGTATTCGTGGATATCGAGC
Organism: Accumulibacter sp.; assembly: GCF_032229525.1. Classification (GTDB taxonomy): domain Bacteria; phylum Pseudomonadota; class Gammaproteobacteria; order Burkholderiales; family Rhodocyclaceae; genus Accumulibacter. The sequence continues at coordinate 18,393 of NZ_JAVTWB010000012.1, forward strand.
AGGCGGCACCCCGGGAAGATCTGTTCGAAGTGATATTTCTCAAGCTGATCCATGCAGGTACCACACGAGACGATGACGGTCTTGATGTCCAGATAGTTCAGCGTGTTGGCGACCCGGTGGAAGAGCACCCGGTTGTCCGTAGTGATCGCCTGCCCCTGGTCGGCCTCACCGGCAGCGGTCTGCGGATAACCACAGCACAGGTAACCCGGCGGCAGAACCGTTTGCGCGCCGATCTCGTAGAGCATCGCCTGGGTCGCCAGGGCGACCTGCGAAAACAGGCGCTCGGAGCCGCAACCGGGAAAATAGAAGACCGCATCACCATCGTAGTCTGGCGCGTTGACCTTCGCCGGGTCGCGGATCACGGGAACGATTCGGTCATCCTCGACGTCGAGCAGGGCACGGGCAGTGCGCTTTGGCAGCCCGCCAGGCATCGGCTTGTTGATGAAGTGAATGATCTGTGCTTTGAGCGTCGGTGGACCGAGCGTCGCCGGCGGCTGCCGCGTCTGTCCCTGAATCAGCCCAAAGGACTTGGCTGTCCGGTACGCCAGGCGCTGCGCCCGATAGCCCCAGTCGATCATCAGCTTGCGCACCAGCTTGATGGTCGCCGGGTCCTTGATCGTCAGAAAGGCCATCGCCGCTGCTTTCGCCGGCACGAAACGCTTCTTGCCCTGTTCGCGCAGCAGATTGCGCATCCTGATCGAAACGTCGCCGAAGTCGATATCAACCGGGCAGGGCGTGACACATTTGTGGCAGATCGTGCAGTGATCGGCGACGTCGTTGAACTCGTCGAAATGGCGCAGCGAGACACCGCGCCGGGTCTGCTCCTCGTAGAGGAAGGCCTCGATCAGCAGCGAGGTCGCCAGGATCTTGTTGCGCGGCGAGTACAGCAGGTTGGCGCGTGGCACGTGCGTCGAACAGACCGGCTTGCACTTGCCGCAACGCAGGCAGTCCTTGACCATCGTCGAGATGTGGCCGATCTCCGACTGTTCCATGATCAGCGACTCGGTGCCCAGCAGCGAAAACGACGGCGTGTAGGCCCGGGTCAGGTCAGCTCCGGGCAGCAACTTGCCTTTGTTGAAGTGGCCTTCGGGGTCGACCCTGGCCTTGTAGTCGCGGAACGGCCGGATTTCGTCCTCGCTCAGAAATTCCAGCTTGGTGATGCCGATGCCGTGCTCGCCGGAAACGACGCCGTCAAGTGCTCGGGCGAGCGCCATGATGCGCTCGACGACCGCGTACGCGGCCTGCAGCATTTCGTAATGATCGGAGTTGACCGGGATATTGGTATGCACATTGCCGTCGCCGGCATGCATGTGCAGGGCGACAAACAGGCGACTGCGCAGCGTTTCGCGGTGAATGGTCGCGAATCGCTCGACTACCGGCAGATGAACGACGCCGTCGAAGATGTCATCGAGCTGCGGCTTGAGCTCGCTCTTCCACGACACGCGCACCGAGTAATCCTGCAGACGGTGGAACAGCGTCAGGGTCGACGCCCGGTTGACCAATTCACCGGCACGGACACCGAAGGCGGCGAACTGCCCCTCGGCTTCGGCCAGCGGCAGATCGAGATTGTCGAGCAACCATTGCCAGCGGGTCCGCACTCTGGCGACGGCTTCCAGCGCCACCGGTCGCCGGTCACCGATCAGTAGCTCCTTGTCCAGGTCGGTGTCGCCGCGATGCAAGGGCAGGTCGCCCTCGAGGAACGCCGCAAGCGCGTCGCAGAGCGCCAGTTTGTTGCGGATCGATAGCTCGATATTGATGCGTTCGATACCGTCGCAGTACTCACCCATCCGTGGCAGCGGGATCACCACGTCCTCATTGAGCTTGAAGGCGTTGGTGTGGCGCGAAATGGCTGCGGTGCGCGAACGATCGAGCCAGAATTTCCTGCGCGTTTCAGCGTCGACGGCGATGAAACCTTCGGCTCCGCGCAGGTTGCACAGACGCACCACCGCCGACGCGGCGCTCATTACCGCCGTTTCGTCGTCGCCCACCAGGTCACCGATCAGCACCATTTTCGGTCGCCCGGCAGTCGCCGCCTTGCGCTTGGCCTTGGTGGCGTAACCGACCGCCCGCAGGTAGCGCTCGTCGAGGTGTTCGAGGCCGGCGAGCAGCACCCCGGCTTCCTGGCCACCGCCACCGGGCTGAAAAAGATCGGTGATCTCGACGATCGCCGGCACCGCCTCGCGCACCTGGCCGAAAAACTCGAGGCAGACGGTACGCGTATGCACGGGCATGCGGTGCAGAACCCAGCGGGCGGCGACGATCAGGCCATCGCATCCTTCCTTCTGGACGCCCGGCAGGCCAGCCAGAAACTTGTCGGTGACATCCTTGCCGAGCCCCGCCTTGCGAAATATCGCACCCGGGATCTCCAGGATTTCCGGCTCGCCGTAGAGCGTCTTGCCGTTTTTTCGGAAGCGCTTGATCTCGAAGCGGGCCAGTTCCTGTTCGTGAATCTTGCCGAAATTGTGTCCGACCCTGGTCACTTCCATCTCGTGTCCGGTCGCATCGACCAGCTTCCACCAGGCCAGATTGTCGACCGCCGTCCCCCACAGCACGGCCTTCTTGCCACCGGCGTTCATCGCGATGTTGCCGCCGATACAAGAAGCTTCCGCCGAGGTCGGGTCGACAGCAAAAACGCGCCCGGCGGCCGTTGCGGCTTCGGCAACGCGGGCGGTCACGACGCCGGCGCCGGTGCGGATCGTCGCGTAAGGGCGATCGCACCCCGGCAGCAGCGTTTCTTCGACGCCACCGAGATCGAGCAGCTTTTCGGTGTTGATCACCGCCGAGAGGGGAGTCAGCGGGATGCCACCGCCGGTGTAACCGGTGCCACCACCACGCGGAATGATGGTCAGCCCGAGCTGAATACACGCGCGCACCAAGGGCGCGATCTCTTCCTCCTTGTCCGGGTAGACCACCACCAACGGATATTCGATACGCCAGTCGGTCGCATCGGTGACGTGCGACACGCGCGCCAGACCGTCGAAGGCGATGTTGTCACGGCGAGTGTGCCTGGCCAGCACTTTCCGCACCCTGGCGCGCAGCACGGCTGTCTCATCGAAATGGCGCTCGAAAGCATCGATTGCGGCCGCTGCGGCGGCAATCAGCAGCCTGACTCTGTCGTTGCCTTGGCGACGCTTCTCGATTTCTCGTAGACGATGGCGGAGCGCTTCGACCAGGGCCACCCGTCGCTCGCGGTTGGCGAGCAGATCGTCCTCCAGATAGGGATTGCGCTGCACGACCCAGATGTCCCCCAGCACCTCGTAGAGCATCCGCGCCGAGCGACCGGTGACGCGTTCCGCCCGCAACTGATCGAGCAACAGCCAATTTGGCGCCCCGAGCAGGCGAATGACGATCTCACGGTCCGAAAACGACGTGTAGTTGTAGGGGATTTCGCGCAGACGTGCGTTCATCGCTAGCCTCTGCTGCCATAAAAGGGCGAATTCTAGCCTACCGCAGTGCAGCATCACAGCAACGTTTGCCGCGGGAAGCTACGCGGGCGATGCATAGTCACCGCAGGCGGGCATCGAGATTGCGCTGGTTCACCCCGAACTCCTCGGGTATCCTGCGGTGATTGGCGTTCAGAGCTTCCATGCCCGAGAATGCAGCTCGAACACGGACAGTGGCACTGCCCGGGGAACGAGGAATCCTCTCCTGGAACGGTCCCATGGTCGGTCTGGACTTGGCCATGACGAGGCAACAATCCCGGCAGCGACCGATCACCCCTGGCTGGCCACGAGAAGCGTGGAATCGAGGGTTCGCTCCCCCGATTGGCTGGCTCCGTCAACCGTGCCTGCGAATGCGAAAGATGACCTGATGCCCGAGACTCTGCTGACCGTACTGACAAGCATCGCGTGGCCAGCCGCGATCGCGCTCGCCTGGACAATCGGTGAGGTCGCCTACCGCGCGCTGTCGCTGCCGCGCATCAGCAGTTACGCAGTCGCCGGTTTCGTCATGGCCGCAAACCAGGGCGGATTTCTCGCCAACCCGTCGGGCGGGCCGGTCACTCTACTCGCGCACTTCGCCTTCGCGCTGATCCTTTTCGAGTTGGGCTACCGCATCAATCTGCGCTGGCTGCGCGTCAATCCATGGCTGGGAGCAACCAGCGTGCTTGAAGCCGTCAGTACGTTTGCTGCGGTGTTCGTGTTGGCCAAGGTGTTTGCCGTACCCCTGCTCGCGGCACTGTTGCTGTCGGCGCTGGCCATGTCCACTTCGCCGGCGGCCGTACTACGGGTGGCGAACGAGATCCGCAGCAGCGGTCAGGTAACCGACCGCCTGTTACACCTGACGGCTTTCAACTGCGTGCTTTCGGTTCTGACCTTCAAGGCAGTGGTCGCCTATTGGGTCGTGGCCAGCGCCGGCAGCGCCTTCGAAGCGGTCTGGAACAGCCTGATCGTGGTCGGCGCGTCGGTCGGCATCGGGGCGGTTTTCGGCCTTGCGGTGCCGGCGCTGCTGCGCCAGATCGGCGACGCTGATCGCAACGCGACCGTCGCTTTCGCCGTCGCCGCCTTGCTGCTGACGGCGCTGACCCTTGCCTTCAAGTTCTCACCACTGATGGCGGCACTGGCCTTCGGGCTGGTCGCCCGGCATCGACGGGTAATCCTGTCGCAAGCGCAGAGCAACTTCGGAACACTCGGCGATCTGCTGACGGTCCTGCTGTTTGTTTTCGTCGCTGCCTCACTCGACTGGCAGGCAGCACCGACCAGCATCGGACTGGCGCTGGCCATCGTTCTTGTACGCCTGGCCGTCAAGACGGCGGCGGCGACCGTCTTTGCCCAGCAGAGCGGAATCACCTGGCGCAAGGGAGCGCTGACCGGGCTGGCCATGACGCCCATGTCGGTGCTGGTGATCGTCCTCCTCGAACAGACCCATCACCTCAAGCTGTACGCACTGGATCAGGTTGCCGGCCTGGCGGCGATCGTCGTGCTGCTCGAAGTGGTCGGCCCGCTGGTGACCCAGCGCGCCTTGATCTGGGCCGGCGAAACCCATCAGGCGGGACACCGCTGAGCATGGCGCTCACCGCCTTCAACGCCAGCGAAGCCCTGACCATGGGCGTCGAGCTCGAGTTGCAGCTGGTCAATTGGACGGATTTCGACCTCTCGGGCTCGGCCAGCGACATCCTCCACCTGCTTGAGGGAAAGAAGTTCCCCGGCGAAGCGAAGCTCGAGATCACTGAAAGCATGATCGAGATCGCCACCAACGTGCATCGCCACCACGACGAGCTCCTCGGACAGTTGCGCAGCATCCGTGACGCGCTGGTGATCGCCAGCGACCGGCTCAACGTCGCCGTCTGCGGTGGCGGCACGCACCCCTTTCAGCGCTGGTCTGACCAGCGCATTTCTGACAAACCCCGGTTCATCCAGCTGTCGGGTTTGTACGGCTACCTCGCCAAGCAGTTCACGGTCTTCGGACAGCACATCCACATCGGCTGCGCCAGCGCCGACGAGACCCTCTACCTGCTGCATGCGATGAATCGCTACCTGCCACACTTCATCGCCTTGTCTGCTTCCTCGCCGTTCTTCCAGGGGGTCGATACGCGCTTCGACTCGGCACGCCTGAACTCGGTATTCGCCTTTCCGCTGAGCGGACGCGCCCCCTTGATTTTCGACTGGCACGAGTTCGAGCACGACTACTTCGCCAAAATGGAGAAGACCGGGGTCGTGAAGAGCATGAAGGACTTCTACTGGGATATCCGCCCCCAGCCGGAGTACGGCACCATCGAGCTGCGCGTCTGCGATACGCCGCTCACCGTCGAACGCGCCGCCGCACTGGCCGCCTACCTGCAGGCACTGTGCCGCATGCTGCTGCAACGCGCTGAAGCCGCTCCGGTCGAGGACGATTATCTGGTCTACAACTACAACCGTTTTCAGGCGTGCCGTTTCGGACTCGAGGGGGTGCTGGTCCACCCCAAGAGCAACCAGAGCGTCTTGCTGCGCGACGATATCGTGGCCACCCTGGAGCGGCTGGCACCGCATGCAACGGCTCTCGGCAGTGAGGCCGCGCTCGCCGAATTGCACCGTGAAGTGACTTCCGAAGGTAACCACGCCAGCTTCCTTCGCCGGCAGTTCACCGAAGCAGGTAGCGTTCAGGGCATGGTCGACGCGGCGGTAACCCTCTTCCGCAAGGGGCGAACGAAGTGATCGGCGACCGCTTCTACTGCTAGAATCCCCGGTTTCCCTGGAAGAGCGCTGTCTCCGCCGCCATGCTTACGGATTACCTTGAAAGAATTCTCAACGCGCGGGTCTACGATGTCGCGATTGAAACCCCGCTGGACTTCGCGCCAAGCCTGTCTGCGCGCACCGGCAACCGAATCCTGCTGAAACGTGAAGACCTGCAACCGGTCTTTTCCTTCAAGCTGCGCGGTGCCTACAACAAGATCGTTCATCTGTCGGCCGAGAAGCTCAAGCGCGGGGTGATCTGCGCCTCGGCCGGCAACCATGCGCAAGGCGTTGCCTTGGCGGCCGCCAAGGTCGGCTGCCGGGCGGTGATCGTAATGCCGACGACGACGCCGCAGATCAAGGTCCGGGCAGTTCAGGCGAGGGGTGGGGAAGTCGTGCTCGCCGGAGAGTCTTTCGATGACGCGTACGCGCATGCCCTGGAGCTGGAAAAGGCCGAAAAACTCAGCTTCGTGCACCCTTTCGACGATCCGGAAGTGATCGCCGGGCAAGGAACGATCGGCATGGAGATCCTGCGCCAGCACGCCGAGCCGATTCATGCGGTGTTCTGCTGCGTTGGCGGCGGCGGGCTGATTTCCGGCGTCGCCGCGTACATCAAGCGGGTCAGGCCGGAGATCAAGATCATTGGCGTTGAAGCCACCGACGCCGACGCCATGACGCGTTCGCTGAAAGCCGGCCAGCGCGTCAGGCTGGATCACGTCGGCCTGTTCGCCGATGGTGCGGCGGTCAAGTACGTCGGCGAAGAAACCTTCCGCCTCTGTCAGATGTACGTCGATGAAATGGTCCTGGTCAACACCGATGCCATCTGCGCTGCGATCAAGGATGTCTTCGAGGATACCCGTGCCGTACTCGAACCGGCGGGGGCGCTCGCACTTGCCGGCGCCAAGGAATACGCGAAATCCCACAAGCTCAAAGACAAGACGCTGGTGGTCACCGCATCCGGCGCCAACCTCAACTTCGACCGTCTGCGCTTTGTCGCCGAGCGGGCCGAGCTGGGCGAACAGCGCGAAGCCGTCTTTGCCGTCACCCTGCCGGAGAAACCCGGCGCCTACAAGCGATTCGTCTCGCTGATCGGTCCGCGCGGCATCACCGAGTTCAACTACCGTTACAACGACCTGCGCGACGCGCACGTCTTTGTCGGTGTCCAGGTCGCCTCCCGTGCCGAGTCAATCAAACTGCTGGATCATCTGCGCAAGCATGACTATCCGACGCTCGATCTGACCGACGACGAAATGGCCAAGGGCCATATCCGCCACCTCGTCGGTGGCCACTCGCCACGCATCGATAACGAGATCGTTTACCGTTTCGAGTTTCCCGAGCGTCCGGGTGCGCTGATGAAATTCCTCAACAGCATGAGTGCCGGCTGGAACATCAGCCTCTTCCATTACCGCAACCATGGCGCCGACTACGGCCGCGTGCTGGTCGGTATGCAGGTGCCGCCGGACGAGATGAGCGAGTTCGAGGACTTCCTCAAGAAAGTTGGTTACGCGTATTGCAACGAGACCCACAACCAGGCCTACAAACTTTTCCTGGGCTAGTTTCATCGCCCGTGATTCCCCTTGCCCAGCCGGGCGCCCCTGGTTCCGCGCCAGCTCGCAGCTGGCAGGGCGCTGACCGACCGCAGGCCGCCATTGGCAACACACCAGTCTATTCAAGACTACTTCGGAGGAGATCTTCAAGATGCCCATGAACATCGTCAACAGCGTCACCGATCTGATCGGCAATACGCCGATCGTCAGGCTTCACCGCATTGCGGCAGACATTGACGGCACCATCGCGGTCAAACTGGAATTCTGCAATCCGGCACACAGCGTCAAGGATCGTATCGCGCTGGCGATGATCGACGCGGCGCAGGCCGCCGGCCGGATCACCCCGGAAACGATCGTTCTCGAACCGACCTCGGGGAATACCGGCATCGGTCTGGCGATGGTTTGCGCAGCGCGCGGCATCAAGTGTTGCTTCGTGATGCCGGAAACCATGAGCCGCGAGCGCCGCCTGCTGCTCAAGGCGTACGGTGCCGAGCTGGTCCTCACCCCGGGGCCGGACGGCATGGGCGGCGCGATCCGCCGCAGCGAGGAAATGGCGGCCGCCGATTCCCGCTATTTCATCCCGCAACAGTTCGAGAACCCGGCCAATCCGGCCATCCACCGCGCGACCACCGCCGAGGAGATCTGGCACGATACCCATGGTCAGATCGACATCTTCGTCTCCGGGGTCGGTACCGGTGGCACCATCACCGGCGTCGGCGAAGTGCTCAAGGAGAGGAAGCCTGACGTACAGATCATCGCCGTTGAACCCGAGGCCTCGCCGGTGTTGTCCGGTGGACAGAAGGGACCCCACCCGATCCAGGGGATTGGCGCCGGCTTCGTTCCCAAGGTGCTGAACACCGGGATTTACGACGAAGTGATGCGCGTCAGCGCAGACAACGCCTTTGCTGTCGCACGCAGGATGGCCACCGAAGAAGGCCTGCTGGTGGGTATCTCATCCGGCGCGGCGGTCTGGGCGGCGATGGAAGTCGCGCGTCGGCCGCAGAATGCCGGCAAGCTGACGGTAGTGATCATCCCCTCGTTCGGCGAGCGCTACTTGTCCACGCCACTCTACGCACATCTCGAGGTCTGAGCCGGTTAGCGCCGTGGACGGTTTCGATTTCGAGCGCGTCATCGAGCGGCGCGGCGCGGATTCGGTCAAGTGGAACAAATATGCCGGCCGCGACGTCCTCCCGCTGTGGGTTGCCGACATGGACTTCGTCTCGCCGCCGGCGATCATCAGAGCGCTCGAAAAGCGCGTCGCAGAGAGCTGTTTCGGCTACGCCGAGGCGTGGCCATCGTTGTCCGAGGCGGTGGTCGGCCACCTGCAAAGTGAGTACGGCTGGCGGGTCGAGACGGACTGGCTGATCTGGTTGCCGGGACTGGTCACCGGACTCAACGTCGCCTGCCGGGCCGTTGACGGCGATGTGCTCACCGCGACGCCGATCTATCCCCCTTTCCTCTCGGCACCGCGCCTGTCTGGCCGGCAGCTGTCAACGGCTGCGCTGCGTCTGCATGCCGGCCGCTGGGTCTGGGATTTGGCGGCGCTGGCCGGCGCCGTGAAGCCGAACAGCCGCCTGCTCCTGCTTTGCCACCCGCACAACCCGGTCGGGCGAGCCTGGGACGCAAGCGAACTCGAAGAAATTGCCGCCTTCTGCAAACGGCATGAGTTGATCGTCTGCTCGGATGAGATCCACTGCGGCTTGCAACTCGACGAGCACCGCCAGCACCAGCCCCTGGCGATGATCGATGCGGACCTTGCCGGGCGCAGCATCACCCTGATGGCACCGTCGAAAACCTACAATATTCCTGGGCTCGGCTGTGCTTTTGCGGTGATTCCCGATGCCGGACTTCGCCGTCGATTTACCGCCGCGATGCGCGGCATCGTCCCGCACGCCAACGTCCTTGGTCTGGTGGCGATGGAAGCCGCCTATCGCGACTGCGAAGACTGGCGACAAGCGCTGCTCAAGGTTCTGCGCGGCAATCGGGATCGGGTCGAAGCGGCGCTTGCTGCCGTCCCTGGCCTGGCCGTGAGTCACGTCGAAGCGACCTATCTGGCGTGGATCGACGCGCGCGATCTGGGTGTCGCCGATCCGGCAGCTTTCTTTGAGGCTGCCGGCGTCGGCCTTTCCAGCGGTGTCGACTTTGGTTTTCCCGGCTGGCTACGGCTCAACTTCGGCTGTCCACGCGCGACCCTCGACAGAGCACTGGAACGCATGCTGACGGCCTGCTCCGCTTTGCCCCACCGGAGGCCATGAGTTCTGTGTACGTTGCGTTCATACAGTAGCGCGGCTAGCATGCAGGACTTCGAGTGCCGACACGGCCAGGCACGACCAAATGGCGTTTCTTCCTCCTTTGCGTAGGCTGTGGTCTGGCCGATGGGTGATCCTCATTGGCGTCGCCATCGTCGCCTTGTCGCTTACCGCCTGGGTCAGCCGGTCGATATCGGGCGCTGCAGACGAGCGTCTTGAACAGCGCTTCCGCCAGGCAGCGACCAACCGCGCTGATCTCATCAGCCGGCAAATCGTGGAGCAACTGGACAATCTGACGACGCTGCAACGCCTGTTCAGCAGTGTCGATACTGTCGACTGGCCAACTTTCCAAAAGTTCACCGGGCCGATGGTCAGCGATCACGGCATCCGCGGTTTTGGCTGGATGCCGGTGGTCGAGGCGGCTGATCGTGCCGACTTCGAACGCAGCGCCCGGCAACTGTGGGGCGATCGCTTTGCGATCAGCGAACGTAATGCCGAAGGCGCGGTGGTGGCAACGGAGGACCGCCAACGCTATTTTCCGGTCCTTTATGCGGTGCCACTCGAACCGAACCAGTCAGCCATCGGCGTCAACCTGCATGCGGCAAGCAGCCGCGGCCCGCTGATCGATCAGGCGATCGACAGCGGCCTGCAGGTGGCCAGCGCACTCGGCCCGCTGCTGATCGACAATCGGCACACCAACACGGTGGTCATCGTCGCGCCGGTCTATCGTAGCGGCGGGGTCCCGGTAGTCCGTGAACAGCGGCGCGCGGCCATTCTCGGCGTTGTGCTGGCAGTTCTCAGCATGGACCAGCTGTTCGACGCGGC
>NZ_JAVTWB010000012.1:29265-89536 GCF_032229525.1 Accumulibacter sp.
TGCTGCTGCTGATCTATCTGCACGCCCTGTTGACCCGCCGGGCGATGGCCGAAGAACTGGTTCGACAGCGGACGGCTGACTTGCGCAAGCGACAGCAATCCTACGAAACCCTAGTCGAAAATCTGCCGGTGATCATTAGTCGCTACGATGACGACCATCGCCACTTGTTCACCAACCATGCCTTCGAGCGGTCGCTCGGGCTCCCGGCAGGCAGCGTTCTCGGCAAGACCGTGCGCCAGGTTTTCGAGAGTTACCCAGGGCTTGACCCACGCTTGATCGAGCAATGGGAGGCTGCCCTGAGGGCGGTCCATGAAACTGGCAGCGCGCAGCAGGTCGAGTTCGGTTTTCCGACGCCGCAAGGACCGCGCTTCTTCGACGGCGTTGTCGTGCCGGAAGCGGCAGCACAAACGGGCGGAGAAACGGCTCTGGGCATCTTCCACGAGATTACCGAGCGCCACACCGCCGAGGCGTGGGCGCGCAAGCTCTCCCTGGTGGTCGAGCAGAACCCGGCGACGATCATCATTACCGATACTGAAGGGCGCATCGAGTACGTCAACGACAAGTTCGTCGAAACCTCCGGCTATGCCAAAGCCGAGGTCATCGGCCGAAACACGCGCCTGCTCAGATCCCCAAGTACGGCAGCAGCCCCCTACCACGACCTGTGGGCAACGATCACCGCCGGCCAAAGTTGGCACGGCGAGTTCGAGAATCGCCGCCGCGATGGCTCCCGGTACCATGAGCGTGCCCTGGTTGCGCCGATCCTGGACAGTCACGGCCGGATCAGCAACTTTGTCGCCATCAAGGAGGACATCAGCGAGCTCAAGCAGATGATCGACCGTTTGCACGAAAGCGAAAGCCGCTTCCGTGGCGTCGTGTCGGTAATGGCCGAGGGACTGATGCTGTGGTCGGAGAGCGGCGCCCTGGTTTTCGCCAACCCTGCCGCCGAAGAGATCTTTGCGACTTCGCAAGCGGATTTTCCGAGCGGCACGGCCGGCGACTCGGGCACGACAAGACTACGGGAAGATGGCGAGGCTTTCCCAAGCGAGGGCTGGCCCTGGGTGGCCGCCATCCGCGACGCCTGCGAGGTGCGCGAAGTGGTGATGGGCTTGCGCTCGCCCGATGGTAGCCTGCGCTGGATACTGATCAATGCATCACCCTTGTGCACCGGCGACGCGACGCAGCCGAACGCGGCAGTGGCCACGTTTACCGACATCACCGAACGCAAGGCAGCGCAGCAGCGTGCCGAATTCCTGGCCCACCACGACCCGCTGACCGGCTTGCCCAACCGGCTGCTGCTACGCGACCGCCTAGAGCGAGCGATCGCCCTGGCCAGACGATCGCACGGCCGCGTGGCCCTGATGTTCCTCGACCTCGACCGTTTCAAGACGATCAACGACTCGCTCGGCCACCCGATCGGCGACCAGTTGCTCAAGGCAGTGGTCGAGCGGCTGAAGACCTGTGTTCGCGAGTCCGACACGCTCAGCCGCCAGGGCGGCGACGAGTTCGTTATCGTACTTGGCGACGCACGCGACAGCGAGGCGGTGGCGCGACTGGCTGACAAGATCCAGGAACGAATGGCCACACCCTTCCTGGTCGACCGGCATGCCTTATCGACTTCCTTTTCGATCGGTATTGCCCTCTTTCCGGACGACGGCGACGACTTCGACAGCCTGACGCAGAAAGCGGACACGGCGATGTATCACGCCAAGCACGCCGGGAAGAACGCGCACCGCTTCTTTACCGAGCAGATGAACCGGCAGGCGGTCGAGCACATGCAACTCGAAACGCGCCTGCGACTGGCGCTGAAACGTGGCGAGTTCGTCCTGCACTATCAACCGCAGATGGACCTGGAGTCGGGAAGCATCACCGGCGTTGAAGCTCTGGTGCGCTGGCAAAGTCCGGATGAGGGCCTGATCGCACCGGCGAAGTTCATCCCGATCGCCGAAGAAACCGGCCTCATCGTTCCGCTCGGCAAATGGGTCATGGGTGAGGCCTGCCGCCAGGCGCGCGCCTGGCAGGATGCGGGATTGCCGAAGTTTTCCGTGGCGGTCAATCTTTCAACCGTGCAGTTCCGCCGCAGCGATCTGGTGGAGACGGTGATCAATTCGCTGGTGCTCGCTGATCTGGATTCGGAATGGCTCGAACTCGAATTGACCGAGTCGATCCTGATCCAGGACGCCGAGGCGACGCTCGACACCGCCCGGCGCCTGAAGGCAATTGGCGTCAAGCTGTCGGTCGACGATTTCGGCACCGGTTATTCGAGCCTGGCCTACCTCAAGCGCTTCGCTGTGGACAAGCTCAAGATCGCCCAGCCTTTCGTTCGCGACCTGGTCACCGATCCGGACGATGCCTTGATCGTCCGCGCGATTGTCCAGATGGCCCACGGTCTCAAGCTACGAACAATCGCCGAGGGCGTTGAAAGCGCCGAAATGGCAGAGCACCTGCAGCGCTTCGAATGCGATGAAATACAAGGCTACTGGCTGGCGCGCCCAATGCCATCCGATAAATTATCGGCCTTCGTGCGTGACCGCCTGGCGTGTTCTAGCGAGCGGAACGAAAGATACCGTCTTCGGTAACCATCAGGTCGAGCGCCTGGTCGTGCGGCTGCGGGCAAATGGAGTCCAGGCGGGCCAGTTCAAAGCCCACCCCCACGACCAGTGGTCGCGGCGACAGCAAGGCCAGCGTGCGGTCGAAATAGCCGCCGCCATAGCCGAGGCGATAACCCGCCGCATCGAAGCCGTTCACCGGCACCAGCAAAGCCTCTGGAATGACAAAGCTGCCGCTCGCTGGCGTCGGTATTCCATAGCGGTCATTGACCATCGCCGTGTCTGACCCCCAGGCACGAAAGCGCAGCGCCCGGTCCTCGTCAATTACCACCGGTAGCAAGGCGCTGAAGCCTGTTTTGCCCTCGCCAGCCCACTTTTCGATCAGCGGCCGGAGATCCACTTCCTTGTTTAACGGCCAGCAAAAGCCGACGCGCATCGCCGCGAACTGCGGGAAACCGTCCTGCAGGTGTGTACGGACCCGGTTGGAGCGCCACTCCCACTCGGCCGCCGGCAGGGCAAGCCGGCGTTCCAGCAGCACTTTGCGCAAAACGCGTCGATCGGCAGAGCCGCTGCCGGCTGGATCTTCGGCGGTGATTGGCGGCATTGGCCCGCTGGCCATGTGATATGCTCAAGACAAGAATTGTTCGGGAAATCCAGCTTATCATGAAGTTTCGCCGCACCCTCCTGTTGCTCTTCATTCCCTGGATTCTGGCGCCACTCGGCGCCTTCGCAGCGACCGCTGACGAGCAGTTTCTGGCCGCACGAGACGCCGCGCGAAGCGGCGACAAGGCCAGACTGGAACGCTTGGCGGCGACGCTCGAGGGGTATGAACTGGCGTCCTATGTCGACTACTGGCGGCTCCTCCTCGACCTGAAAGAGACCGATCCAGCGACCGTCGAGGCTTTTCTGAACCGGCATCCGGACACCTACGTCGCCGAAAAACTGCGCATCGACTGGCTCCGGCAGGTCGGCAAGGGGCAGCAGTGGGCGAGCTTCGATGTCGAGTTTCCTCGCCTCGCACAACCGCCTCAGGATATTTCCTGCTACGCGCTGCAGAGCAGGCGCGCACGGGGCGACCGCAGCATGCTCGACGACGCCTTGCCGCTGTGGCTGACGCTGCTCGAACCGCCCGAGCCCTGCTACCCGGTGCTCGAGGCATTGATCGTCGAAAAGCGCGTGCTGGCCGATGGCGTCTGGGCGCGAATCCGCAACCAGTTCGAGGCCAACAAGACCCCGGCAGCGGCGTACAGCATCAATTACCTGCCACCAAGCCAGACCCCGGACAAGAAACTGGTACAAACGATCATCGGAGCGCCACTGCCCTGGCTGATCAGGTTGCCGAACGATTTCTCCGGTAATCGCATGCAGCGCGAACTGGCGATCCTGGGAATTCAGCGCATCGCGCGCAACGATCCGCGCATGGCGGCAGAGCAGTTGACCCGTATTTCGTCTTCGCTGCAGACCAATGAAAAAGGCTGGGCGTGGGCGCAGATCGCTCGACAGGCAGCATGGAAACACATGCCGGAGGCGATCGACTGGTACCGCCTGGCCGGTGACGCGCCGCTTTCCGACGATGTGGCAGAGTGGAAGGTGCGCGCCGCCCTGCGCGCCCAGGACTGGGGAGCGGTCCGTTCAACCATCGAGAAGATGCCGCCGGCGCTGGCAGCGCAGTCGGCCTGGGTCTATTGGCTGGGTCGCGCCTACCGCGCCGGCGGCAGGCTGGCCGAGGCCAACGCGCTGTTCGCGAAGATCGCCGGGCAGCCCGACTTCTACGGCAATCTGGCGAGCGACGACCTCGGCCAGCCGATTTCACCACCACCGCGGGCGGCACAGCCAAGCAAGGAAGAGCTGGCAGCGGTTCAGGCCAACCCTGGCGTCCAGAGCGCGCTGGTTTTCTTTCGCCTCAATCTGCGCTCGGAAGGCGTCAGGGAATGGAACTGGGCATTGCGTGGGATGAGCGACCGGGAACTGCTGACGGCATCCGAGATCGCCCTGCGCGCTGACATTTACGACCGGGCGATTGCCGCAGCAGATCGGACCCGCACGGAACACGACTACTCGCTGCGCTACCTCGCGCCGTTTGGCGACCAGGTGCGACCGGCGGCGCGCAATCAGGCGCTCGACGATGCCTGGGTTTATGGCCTGATGCGTCAGGAGAGCCGCTTCATCACCCACGCCCGCTCGAGCGTCGGCGCTTCCGGTTTGATGCAGCTGATGCCGGCCACGGCCAAGTGGGTGGCCGCTAAGATCGGTCTCAAGAATTACCACCAGGGCCAGGTCAACGACACCGAAACCAACTTGCTGCTCGGCACCAGCTACATGCGGCTGGTTCTCGAGAGCCTCGACAATCACCCGGTGTTGGCCTCCGCGGCGTACAACGCAGGTCCGGGTCGGGCACGCAGATGGCGTGCCGACGGGCCGCTGGAAGGCGCCATCTATGCCGAAACCATCCCCTTCAGCGAAACCCGGGATTACGTCAAGAAAGTGATGAGCAACTCCGTCTATTACGCGGCGCTGTTCGATGGCCAGCCGCAAACCCTCAAGAGCCGGCTCGGGATCGTCGCGGCACGCCCCGCCAGCGAGGCGAAGAGCGAGGATTTGCCGTAAAATCACGGTTTCCAGACACTTATTTCACCGGTAGGACGCTATGAAACTCGAGAACGTGTTGTTGATCGGCGGTAGTGGTTTTGTCGGCGGTTGGATTGCCAGCCGCCTCTCGCAACGCGGCGTGCGAGTGACGATAGCCACCCGCCACCGCGACAACACCAAGAAGCTGATCATGCTGCCGACGGTGAGCATGGTCGAAGTCAATGTCCATGATCGACAGGCCCTCGCGGAGCTGATGCCGGGCCACGATGCGGTCATCAACCTGGTGGGTATTCTCCACGACAATGATTCGCGCCTGCCTTACGGCAAGGGTTTCGCAGCGGCGCACGTCGATCTGCCACGAACGATCGTCGCGGCCATGAAGGATAGCGGTGTCCGCCGCCTGGTACACATGAGCGCACTCAATGCCGCCGTCGACGGTGCCTCGGAATACCTGCGCTCGAAAGGCGAAGGCGAAGCCGTGGTGCAGGCCGCCATGTCCGAGCTGGACGTCACGGTTTTTCGGCCATCGGTGATTTTCGGGCCGGACGATGCCTTCCTCAACATGTTTGCCAAGCTGCTCAAGATCTTCCCGATCTTCCCGCTCGGCGGCGGGTCGGCGCGCTTCCAGCCCGTTTATGTCGGCGACGTGGCGAAGGCGTTCTGCGACAGCCTGAGCAATCGCAGCACGTTTGGTCAGACCTACGATCTCTGTGGTCCAAAGGTCTATACGCTGCGCGAACTGGTGGAATACACCGCGCAACTGGTCGGCAAGCGCCGCCGGATTATTGACCTTGGCAACGGTGGCTGGGCCTACCTGCAGGCCGGCCTGCTGTGGCTGCTGCCAAACCCGCCGATGTCGCCCGACAACCTGCGTTCGATGGACGTTGACAGCGTCACCGACGGCGCGCACGACTATCCCGGTTGGCAGCCAGCAGCACTGGAATCGGTAGCACCGACCTATCTGTCACCGGCCGAGATCGAGCAGCTGCGCCTGGACCGCTATCGGCTGCGTGCCGGCCGCTGAACGAGCGATGGCGCCGCGCCAGGCGCCGGCCGCGTCACAGATGGAGATCTTCACGGTTGGCGGCGCGATCCGCGACGAGTTGCTCGGTTTGCCGGTTCAGGATCGTGACTACGTCGTCGTCGGCGCCTCGCCCGACGAAATGCTGGCACAGGGCTTCAAGCCCGTTGGCAAGGATTTCCCGGTCTTCCTTCACCCGCAAACACACGCCGAATACGCACTGGCACGCAGCGAGCGCAAGACGGGGCATGGGTACAAGGGGTTTTCCTTCCACGCCGCGCCGGAAGTCAGTCTGCTCGAGGATCTGGCGCGCCGCGATCTGACGATCAACGCCATTGCGCGTAGCGCCGATGGCTTGCTGATCGACCCCCACCACGGTGTTGACGACCTGGCAGCCGGCGTGCTGCGCCACGTCGGCCCGGCCTTTGTCGAGGATCCAGTGCGCGTTCTCCGCCTGGCCCGCTTTGCCGCTCGCCTTGCCGCTTTTACGGTCGCCCCGGAAACCATGGCGCTGGCACGACGGATGGTCGCCAACGGCGAACTCGACCACCTCGTCGCCGAACGCGTCTGGCAGGAGCTGGCCAAGGGTCTGATGGAAGACAGGCCGTCGCGGATGTTCGAAGTTCTCAGGGAGTGCGGCGCCCTGACCCGGCTTGTACCCGAACTGGACTGCCTTTACGGCGTGCCGCAGCGTGCCGAGGTCCACCCGGAAATCGATACCGGGGTACATGTGATGATGGTAATCGATCAGTCAGCGCGGCGCGGCGGCGCGCTGCCGGTACGCTTCGCCGTACTGCTCCACGATCTTGGCAAGGGGTGTACCGCCAGTGCCGATCTACCGCGCCACCCGGGTCACGAAGCGCGCAGCGTCGAACTGGTCGGCGAAGTCTGTAACCGCTTGAAGGTGCCGGCAGATTGCCGCGAACTGGCAGTGCTGGTGGCGCGCCATCACGGTGACATTCATCGCGCTCCGCAACTGCCGGCAACGGACATCGTCAGGCTGCTCGAAGAAACCGACGCCCTGCGCCGCCCACACCGCTTCGAGCAACTGCTCGAAGCCTGTGCCTGTGACTTCAATGGTCGCCTCGGCTGGCAAGACGCTCCCTACCCGGCAGGGCCACTCGTTCGCCAAGCCCTGGCGCAAGCACGCGCTGTCGATGCGGCAAGCATCGCGCGTAGCTGCAACGACCGTGGAGATATCGCCAGGCGTCTGCGCGAGGCCCGCGTGGCAGCAGTCGGGCTGGCACTCTTGCCGTGCGAAAATTCTGGCGACTCGCAAGGCACGCCACCTGGCTGATTGACTTGAAGCGCACGTCAAGAGAGCGCTTTTGGGCATGCGATGCTGCGACACATTTTTGCCAACGACAACTCGGGCTTCGGTGCAATCGTGACAGCCGAAAGCGTCGACAGCCATCTCCAGGCCCGGCGAACCTACCGTGAGCCCTATCGCCTGGAGAATGGCCCGACTCTGAATGCGTTCAAGGCCGCTGCGGCTCGCTGAGTCATGTCGCTACAGCGCGCAGGGGCGGCATGCAGGCCACGGGGAGCGCAGCACGAGCTTTCTCTACCGACTGCGACCGACCAGAGAACCGGCTACGACGCCCGGCTCAAAGGCTGGCGCTGCGGTCGCCGCTGACGAAGCCCAGCAGTGGCTCGGCGATGCCCTTGCCCAGCGCCATCACCTTGAACAGCTCACCCATTTCCGCTGGCGAGACCAGCTTGTTGCCGACGCTGGCCAGAGGCAGGTAGCGCCTGGCGTCGCCAACCGGGGTGCGCGCCAGGATCTCCGTCAGCCCGCAGTTGAAAAGAAAATTCGACTGCGTGGTGTAACCGAGCAGGTCCAGCCCCGCGTCGCCGCCGCTTTCGACGATGGCAGTGAAGTCGACATGGGCGGTGATGTCCTGCAAACCAGGCAGGTAGAACGGCTCCCCGTGCGAGTGGTGGCGATAGTGACACATCAGCGTCCCGACATCGCGCTGCGGATGGTAATACTCGCGCCGCGGGAAGCCGTAGTCGATCAGCAGCAAGGCACCACGCCCCAGGATGGCAGCCCACGCGGCCACCCAGGCGGTGGCGGCCAACGGGACCTCGCTCGCATAGCCCGGTGCCATTGGGCATTCGCTGGCCAGTGCTCGAGCGCGTGCGAGCAGCCTGCCGCTGGCCGGGCGATCAACCCACGTGAACTGCCCGTTGTCGAAGGCCACCCCTCGCTCGCAAATTTCCCGCTCATTCCAGACCACGAGATGGACCGGCATGGCATCGAGCACCTCGTTGGCCAGCACCAGCCCATCGAAGTGCGTTGGCAGGCGATCGAGCCAGTGCACACGTTCCAGCAGCTGCGGGGCTTGACGGGCAAATGCCTGGCGTTGGCGCGCCTGCAATTCGCCCGACAGTTCGAGGATGGCGTAGCTTTCGGGCAGCGTGCCGCGCGACTCCAGTTCGAGCAGCAGATCGACTGCCAGTTGCCCGGTTCCTGCCCCGACCTCAACGATCCGGGGAGCCCCGAGCGTGAGAAGCTGCTCGGCCTGCGCGGCCAGCGTCTGAGCGAAGAGTGGACCAAGCTCCGGTGCCGTGACGAAGTCTCCGGCCACACCGAACTTGTGCGCGCCACCGGCGTAGTATCCCTGCCCCGGCGCGTAGAGTGCGAGGTCCATGAAGCGGTCAAAGCCGATCCAGCCGCCGGCCGCACCAACCTCGGCGGCAATGTGCTCGGTCAGCGCCTTACTGAAGGCGAGTGCATCGGCAGTCGGCGAGGGCAGTGTCATGCGACGTGGCAGCGACTGGACTTCACGGCCCGACAAGTCGTCGGCCACGTGCTCGATGCCTCAGTCTTCGTATCCTTCAAAGCGGATTTGTCCGTACAGTTCAGGATGCGCGGTCGCCAACCAGTGCTCCGCCTCCGAGTAAGCACGCTCCCAGGTCGCGGCACGCAGGGCGACCAGCAGCGTACGCCCATCTTGTTGTGGCCATTCGAGCGTATAGGAGCGAAAGCCAGCGCGCCCTTGCAGATGGATCCTGCGCGTGGACCGCGGCGGCTCGCGACGCAGGTGGGCTGTAAAACCGTCCAGCGGCTGCAGCCGGAACGTCGGTCCTTTACCCTGATGCTGGACGAGAACCTCCCGATTTTCGCTAGCGCCCTCGATGATCTGCCAATCGCTGCAGCCTTCAATGATCGCAGCGAGCGGCAAACCCGTTTCGTCACGGATAAGCTCGGCCTCCACCGTGTGGGCTTGCTCCAAACCTTCGAGCAGTTCGTGCCAGGGTAGACCGCGCCGGGTTGGTGGCGGGAACGGAAGAGCGCGCTTGCCCGCGCGAATGCGGGCGAAGAGAGAAGACTTCATGACGTCTTCGAGGTCGATCGACGGAAAGCTCGAGCGCGGGTTCGCACGGAAGCTGCCAGCGCCCATGTAGCCGACCTCCCACAGCGTTCTCAGCCACTCGGCGGTATCCAGGGCGACCTGCGCCATCTGCTCGTCAACCCCACCTGCAGGTTGAGCCGCCTGCTCACGGTCGTTCACTTGTCGGGCGAGCAATTCCGCCTCGCTGTGGCGCGCACGCATCAATTCCTGCAACAGGCTGCCGACCCATTCCGCATCGCTTTCCGGAAGGTCGATGATGCGCTCGGCCAACATCAGCAGATCGTCAGCATCCATGGGGTTGTCGACTTCGCTCATGGGTCCTTGCCGTGTCTTGATCCTGCCAAGTCTAACGCGATGATTGGCGACAGGGTTGTTTTTCCAAGGGTGCCGGCAAGAATCCGCTAAAATCGCTTTCTTGTTGGTGCTGGCCCAGAACTGGAGATGAGCGGAAAGACGATACTGGTAACCGGTGCGGCCCGGCGACTGGGGGCGGCGATCGCCCGCGAGATGCACGCGGCCGGCGCCAACGTCATGCTGCACTATCGTCAAGCCTCGGCGGCCGCAGAGGCGCTGGTTGCCGAGCTGAATGCTACCCGGCGATCGTCGGCAGCGTGCCTGCAGGCCGATCTTCTTGACGTTGAGAGCTTGCCACGTCTGGTCGCCGATACAGTCGCTCGTTTCGGTCGCCTCGACGCACTGGTGAACAACGCCTCAAGTTTCTTTCCCACGCCAGTGGGCGGAATCGACCTGGCCGTCTGGGATGACCTCATTGGCAGCAACCTGCGAGCGCCGTTGTTTCTGACCCAGGCCGCTGCGCCCCACCTGGCGGCTGCACGGGGAGCGGTGGTCAATATCACCGACATCCATGCTGAACGTCCGCTCGCCGGTTATCCGCTGTATTGCGCGGCAAAAGCGGGGCTGCTTGGACTGACGCGGGCGCTGGCAGTCGAGCTGGCACCGCTGGTCAGGGTCAACGCAGTGGCGCCGGGTCCCATCCTGTGGCCGGACGGTGGCATTTTCGACGACGCAACACGCGAAGACATCGTGGCGCATACCTTGCTGCAGCGTGCCGGCTGTCCGCAAGACATCGCTCGCGCGGTGCGCTACCTGCTTGAAGATGCAAGCTACATCACCGGTCAGGTAATCAATGTCGATGGCGGCCGTACCGCGCATCTGTAGTCCGTCACGCTCGCTGAAAGGGCCCCCTTGGAACACTCGAACACCTTGTTGCGCCTGAAAAAACGCCTGGAAAGCAACGTCGGCAAAGCGATAGCCGATTACAACATGATTGAAGACGGTGACACCGTTCTGGTCTGTGTCTCCGGCGGCAAGGACTCGTACACGCTGCTCTCGGTACTGATGGCGCTGCGCGAGAGGGCGCCGGTGGATTTTCGCCTGATTGCGATGAACCTCGACCAGAAGCAGCCAGGGTTCCCGACAGACGTGCTGCCGCGCCACCTGGCGAAAATTGGCGTCGAATACCGCATCGTCGAGCAAGACACCTATACTGTGGTCAAGAGCAAGATCCCGGAGGGCAAAACGACCTGCTCCCTGTGTTCTCGCCTGCGCCGCGGCGTAATCTATCGCACCGCCAGGGAAGTCGGTGCGAACAAGATCGCACTTGGCCACCATCGCGACGATATTGTCCATACCCTGTTTCTCAATCTCCTGTTCGGCGGTCAGTTGAAAGCGATGCCACCCAAACTGGTCACTGATGACGGCGCGCATGTGGTCATCCGGCCGCTGGCCTATTGCGGTGAAAAGGATATCGCGCGTTTCGCGCGTGGCATGGCCTACCCGATCATTCCCTGTAATCTGTGCGGGTCGCAGGACAATCTCCAGCGTCAGAAGATCCGCGAGATGATGGCCGACTGGGACCACCGTTTTCCGGGACGTACGGAATCGGTGTTCTCCGCGCTGCAGAAGATAGTACCGTCGCATCTGGCGGACCGTCGCTTGTTCGACTTTCAGGGCCTCCGTCCAGGCAGCGACCTGGCGGCAATGGATGGCGGCGATTCCGTTTTCGACTCGCCACCGCTAAGCGAGGCCTGGGCCGCACCGGGAACCGTGCCACTGGCGGCGTTGCGTTCATGAGCTGCTCTGGCAGGCCCGCTGGCGGTCACGAGGCGGTGCTTTGGTCGACAGGATGTATTGGCCGCAGAAGGCCACATTGGGAGCTGAACTGATGAGCAGCAAGGAAAAAGTGCTGTCAGTCCTGTTTGCCGTCATCGTGGGCAAGGCGAGACTGATCGAGAAACGTGGCGGGATGGAGGCCTCGCATGCCGTCGACCGTTGCCGCAAGCGCATGGCGCGCGGCATCGATGGTTTCCGCGGCCGCATCCTCGCGCGGGCCAACCTCGAGCAACTCACCGCCGTATTCGACAACCCCGACGCGGCTTGTCAGGCGGCCATTGCCATGCAGCAACGGGTAGCGGATCTGCCACCCGTTGCCGGCGTCCAGTTGGGAATCCGGATCGGCGTTCACCACGGGCCCGTTATGGAGAAGGAGGGAGAGGCGCTTGGTGATGGACTCACCGTCGCCGAAGAGCTTGCAGAACTGGCCACAGACGGGCAAATCCTGACCAGCAGCGAGACCAGAGGGCTGTTGTCGGCTCATCTGCAGTCGACCACGCACGGCCTTGCACAGATACCCGGGACCAGCGTCGCCGGAGCACAAGAGGTTTTCGCAGTGAGCTGGCTCGAGCCGAAGGCGACGCCTGCGGACATCCCCCGGGCTGCGCCGGAAGAAGTGACCGTTCAGCCACCGGCACCGGCCAAGGAGCGGACGTCACGGCTATGCGTGCGTTACCGCGGGCGCTTGAAACTGCTGGATAAACACCAGCCGCGCGTGCTTATTGGCCGCGATGCCAGCTGTGAGATCACCATTCGCAACCGTCGCGCGTCCCGCAATCACGCGAAGATCGAACGACGGGGCGAAGACTTCGTGCTCCGCGATCTCAGTACCAATGGCACTTTTGTCACCGTCAACGGCGAGCAAGAGCTGTTTGTCAGAGGTGAGGAGTTCATCTTGCGTGGCAGCGGGATCATCGCCTTTGCGGCCTCGGCAAACAGCCCTGAGGCGGACATTGCTGAATTCGAGCATGTCTGAGTCGCTGCCCCTGGAACCCGGCACGTGTCATCCACCCGACGTCACGCTGGTGGCAAGGCGCGCGCCAAAACCAGCAGCGTGACATGGGCTGCGCCGTGCCGCTTCAGCGTTTGCGCCAATTCGCCAAGCGAGGCGCCGGTGGTCATCACGTCGTCGACCAGGAGCAGCCGCTTGCCGGTGAAGTCGGCTGCGCAATGGAAGGCGCCACGAACGTTCTTCGCCCGCTCGCGCCAGGGAAGATCGGCTTGTGCGGGCGTGTCGCGAATGCGCTGGCAGCTTCGCACGTCGATGGGCATTTGCCAGGCCTTGCCGACCGGACGCGCCAGCTCGAGCGCCTGATTGAAGCCGCGTTGGCGCAGGCGTTGCGGGTGTAGCGGCAGGGGAACGATCAGATCTGCCAGGCTTTCCCCGGTCAGCGCAGCAAGCTGCCGGCCAAAGTAACGGCCAAGGGCCAGACGATGGCCGTACTTGAATGACTGAACCAGCTTGTCAAGCGGGAAGGCATAGCGGAACGCGACGAGCGCCCGATCGTAATAGGGCGGCTTGGCCAGGCAACGGCCGCAGACTTCCCCATGTGGCGTCGGCAAAGCGCAGCGCGGGCAGCGTTGTCCCGGAAGGCGCGGCAAGTCTGCCTCGCAAGCCGCGCAGAGGAGACACCTGCCGCTTGCGGCGCCGCACAGCAGGCAGTCCTGTGTCAACAGCCGCTCGCACGACCCGACGACCAGACTGGCTGTTTGAGTTAAGATTGGCATCCTCGAATGGCTCGCAAGCAATCGGTGGCCATGTGCCTCTAACCACCTCTACCCATAGGTCTAACCCATGAACGCAATTCCTCAAGCCGCAACGCTCACCCCGGATCAGTCCGTACCGGCCCCTGTCGCCAGGTGGACTGTCGCCGAAGTCGAAGCACTTTACCAGCTCCCGTTGATGGATCTGCTGTTTCGTGCGCAGCAGGTACACCGCGAGAACTTCAACGCCAACGAGATTCAACGCTCGACGCTGCTCTCGATCAAGACTGGCGGTTGTTCGGAGGATTGCGGCTATTGCTCGCAAGCGGCGCGCTACACTACCGGCACCGAGCGTGAAGCGCTGATGCCGCTCGACGAAGTGCTTGCCGCCGCGCAAGCTGCCAAGGACAAGGGCGCTTCGCGCTTCTGCATGGGGGCTGCCTGGCGTGGCCCCAAGGACAAGGACCTGGCCAAGGTGACCGAGATGATTCGCACGGTCAAAGCCATGGGCCTGCAAACCTGCGTCACCCTGGGCATGCTCAAGGACGGCCAGGCCAGCGAACTCAAGGAAGCCGGTCTCGACTATTACAACCACAATCTCGATACCGATGCTTCCTTCTATGGGCAGGTGATCACCACCCACAAGCATGCGGACCGCATCGACACGCTGGGGCAGGTGCGCCAGGCGGGGATCAAGGTTTGCTCCGGCGGCATCATCGGCATGGGTGAGTCACGCCGCAACCGTGCGGCACTGATCGTCCAGCTAGCCAACCTCAATCCGCCGCCCGAGTCGGTGCCGATCAACAATCTGGTGCCGATCCCCGGGACGCCGATGGCCAACGTTGAGCGGGTCGACAACTTCGAGTTCGTCCGCACCCTGGCCGCTGCGCGAATCACCATGCCCACGAGTTTCGTACGCCTGTCCGCGGGTCGTCAGGAAATGTCGGAAGAACTGCAGGCGCTCTGTTTCCTGGCCGGTGCCAATTCGATCTTCTACGGCGACAAGCTGCTGACCACCGGCAACCCGGAGGCCGATCGCGATGAGGCGCTGTTCGAGAAGCTCGGGCTGCGGCCGATCTAGTCGTTGATGACGGCACCGGCGCAATTCGTTGATCAGCGCCAGGTGCGACGCAATTTTGCGCGCGCCGCGTCGACCTACGATGCGGTGGCGGTGCTGCAGCGCGAAATCGGCAGCCGCATGCTCGAACGACTCGACTACGTGCGGATCGAGCCACAACGTGTTCTCGATCTCGGTTGCGGCACCGGCGCCAGCCTCACCGCCCTGCACGAGCGCTACCCCGACGCGCTGCTGATCGGCGCCGATCTCTGCGAAGCCATGCTGCAGGTGGACCGTGCGAAGCGCTCGCGATTGCGCTGGCTATTGCCCTTCCTGCGCGGCCACAAAACACCGCTTCTGGCCGCCGATGCAAGCGCGCTGCCCCTCAAGCCGCAGTCAATCGGGCTGCTCTGGTCAAACCTGATGCTGCACTGGCTGGACAACCCTCTGGCGGCATTTCGTGAGGCACACCGGCTGCTCGATGTTGGCGGTTTGCTGATGTTCTCGACCTTCGGGCCGGACACTTTGAAAGAACTGCGCGCGAGTTTCGGCGATAGCCATGCGCATACCCAGCGCTTCACCGACATGCATGACTACGGCGACATGCTGCTCGAGTGCGGCTTTTCCGACCCGGTGATGGATGCGGAGGTACTGACCATGACCTACGCCAGCGTCGACGACCTGCTCACCGATCTGCGCCAGAGTGGCTCCGCCTGCGCAATGTACGCACGTCGCCGTGGATTGGCGGGGCGCTCCCTGTGGGCGGAAGTGCGCACCGTCTATGGCCGGCTTGCCCGTGATGGCCGCCTGCCGGCGACCGTTGAGGTGGTCTATGGCCACGCCTGGAAAGCCGCCCGGAAGAAAACAACCGACGGGCGAACAATCGTCCGCTTTGATCCGCAGCAACGACACCGCTAATCAAGCCTGTTCCCGGCCACCGGCTTGCCGGCGGGCATCGGCAATACGTTCTTTCCCGGATACGATGCCGCCCGCGGAAATTGGTCTGGCGGACGCCACCTCTGCATAAAGCAGTCGGCGACACGGGCCGTCCGGCCTACTGATGGCCGGGTCACGCGGAGTCGACCACTCCAGCGCTTGCGGACCACCCGGTCGACGCAACGCCGATTCAAAAGAGCTTGCCGCAACCCTTCCGAAAAGATGATCTCTTCTCCATCAGGGTCACACCGATAGCCTGCGCATCTCGCTCCTCTGCCTCACCCTGTCACCGTCCGCTTCGCTCTCGCCACGCATGCTGGCGTTTGGCGCTGCCGGTCTTCTTCGCTTATGCCACTGAAAGGCAAACAGCCAATCGCCATCCAGGGCCGCTCTTCTGGCAGAGTAGACTTTCGCTCCTAATGCGTCAGAATTCTTGACAACAACGCCACTTTCATAGCCGAGAAAACGCTGTTTTCGCGAAGAATGGGAATGAATCTGCGTTTTGTTGAAGCCTTCTACTGGGCGGTGTCGCTGAAGAGCGTCACGCGGGCGGCGGAAAAACTTTTCGTGACGCAATCGGCGCTGTCCAGCCGGATTGCAGTGCTGGAGGAGGAGCTTGGCTTCATGCTTCTTGACCGGAGCGGGCGGCAGTTTCGCCTGACCGCGGCCAGAGCGCGCTTCCTGACGAGGGCGACACGCTTGCTCGCGTTGGAGAGCGAGCGGGCTGCTTTCTGGATGGCATCTCGCTGGTGGTGCTGACCATTGGCGTGTTGCTGCCGACGGTGGAGGCGGCGGGCTTTGATCTGATCTGGTTTGGCGTCTTCGTGGTCTTGACAGTCGAAATGGCGCAGATCACCCCGCCGGTCGGCCTCAACCTCTTTGTCCTGCAGGGGCTGAGGAAACACGAGGTGACCGATATCGCGCGCCGCGACACCGCTCTTCGCGGTGATGATGACTGCGCTCCTTGCCACCTATTATTTTAAGGACATCGTGCTATGGCTGCCGAATCGGATGTGAGTTTTGACGTGAGCGAGCGAATGCGCGTTGTCGACGCCGGCGACCAGGCATTTACTTTGGTGCTCGGCGAGCGAATTGCGCCCGAAGTGGTGGCCACGGTGACCGCGTTGGACCGGCAGATCGCCGCCCTGCAGCAGACCGGCAGCTTGCCCGGACTGATCGAGACCGTGCCCACCTTCTGCTCGCTGACCGTGATTTACGACCCCCTGCAGACGTCGCGCCGTCAATTGCTGGCAGAACTCGCGCAGTTGCCGCCGGCGGACGCGCGCGTTAGCAGCCCATCATCGCGCCGGTGGCGCTTGCCGGTCTGCTACGAAGGCGATTGTGGCCCGGATCTGGAGGGTACCGCGGCGGCGCTGGGAATGAGCGCAGAGGCGCTGATCGTTCAGCATCAGCAGACCGAATACCGCGTCTACATGCTCGGCTTCCTGCCCGGCTTTCCCTTCATGGGCGACCTGCCGCCAGCACTGCAATTGCCGCGGCGGAGTGAGCCGCGTTTGCGGGTGCCGCCCGGCAGCGTGGCCATCGCGGGGGCACTGACCGCCATTTACCCATCGGAAAGCCCCGGCGGCTGGCATCTCCTGGGGCAGTGTGCGGTGCCGCTATTCGATCCGGCGTG
This sequence comes from Accumulibacter sp., assembly GCF_032229525.1. GTDB lineage: Bacteria > Pseudomonadota > Gammaproteobacteria > Burkholderiales > Rhodocyclaceae > Accumulibacter. The sequence continues at coordinate 46,247 of NZ_JAVTWB010000012.1, forward strand.
GCCGCAGCCCTCTCTTCTGCAGGCCGGAGACCGGGTTTCCTTCAGCACGGTGAATACGGCTGAGCACACGCGCTTGCTGCACGCGGCCAAGGCACGCGCGCTTGATCTGGCGGCCTTTTCCGATGCCGAGGTGGCGTCGTGAGCGAGACAGTATCCGAGATCGAGGTCCGCAGCGCCGGCGCCTATGCGTCGATTCAGGACGGCGGCCGCCGTGGCCTGCGCCGCGTCGGCGTACCGTGGTCCGGGGTGCTTGATCCGGCGTGGATGAAGATCGCCAACGCACTGGTCGGCAATCAAGCCACGGCGCCCGTGATCGAGCATTTTGACGGTGGGCTGGTGCTGAAAGTGACACAGGGCCGCGTGCGCATGGCGTTTGCCGGCCAGGCCAACGTCGACGTTTCCGGCGAACAGGGCGTACAGCGCGTCGTCTGCTGGCGCAGTGTTTGTGTTAATGCCGGAGAAACCCTGCGCATACGGGCGCTGCGTGCCGGGCGACTGGTGGTGGTCGGCGTTGGCGGCCTGCAGGTGGCGCAAACGCTGGGTAGCGCCTCGACCTACGCGCGCGCTGGCATCGGCAAGCCGCTGGCAGTGGGTGATCGACTGTCGGCGCGGTTCACCGAGGCGTCTGATTTTCTGCTGCCGGAGCCGCCCATCGACAACGATGAAGCCATTCGTGTGGTCGCCGGGCCGCAGGCCGGGAACTTTGTCGACGATGCGCTGGCGCAGTTGTGCGCCGCGCCGTTTGCCGTCACCGATCAGGCCGACCGCATGGGTATCCGGCTGCAGGGCCCGCTGCTGCGGCACCGCTCGGACGCGCACAAGGACATCATCTCCGATGCCACCGTGCCGGGCTCGATGCAGGTGCCGGGCTCGGGCCAGCCAATCGTACTGCTGGCTGACGCCCAGACTGCCGGCGGCTATCCCAAGATTGCCACGGTGATTTCGGCCGACCTCGGGCGCCTGGCGAAGCGGCGGGCGGGCGAAACCCTGCGCTTTCAGTTGGTGGATGTCGCTGCCGCGGAGCAAGCCGCACGAACGCACGCGCAAAGGCTTGCACAGCTTATCGCCAGCATTCGCCGTCTGCCGGGCGACGGCAGCGTCGATGTCGAGGCGCTTTACAACAGCGGCTTGATCAGCGCGCCGATCGGCGCCTTTGAAATCGAGGAGTGAGAAAGTGAACTCGGTGAAAACCATCAACCTCAACGCCGATCTGGGCGAGAGTTTTGGCCCGTGGTCAATGGGCGACGACGCGGCGATGCTCGACATCGTTGGCAGCGCCAACATCGCCTGCGGCTTTCACGCCGGGGATCCCATGGTCATGGGGGCGACGCTGCGTGCCGCGAAGGCCCGCGGCGTCAGCGTCGGCGCCCATCCCGGCTACGCCGACCTGCAAGGTTTTGGCCGCCGGCCGCAGTCGCTCAGCGCCGCGGAAGTGGAAGCGCTGGTGATCTATCAGGTGGGCGCGCTGCAAGGTCTGGCCGCCAGCGAGGGGATGACGGTAAGCCACGTCAAACCGCATGGCGCGCTGAACAATCAGGCCTGCGCCGAGCGGCCGTTGGCCGACGCCATCGCCCGCGCTGTGAAGGCCCTGGATCCGACGCTTATCCTGCTGGCACCGGCCCGCTCACAATTGGCGCTGGCCGGACGAGAGGCCGGGCTGCGGGTGGTCGACGAGATCTTCGCCGACCGGCGCTATCAGGATGACGGCCAACTCGTCCCGCGCAGTCAGCCCGGCGCCGTCATTCACGACCCGGAGCAGGCCCTGGCGCACATCCGCGCGATGCTCGATGCCGGCGCGCTGGTCAGCGCCGGCGGCCACCAAATTCCGGTTCAGGCCGGCAGCATCTGCATCCACGGCGACTCGCCGAGCGCCGTGGCGCTGGCCAGGCATCTGCGCGATGGCCTGATCAACGCAGGGTATGCGTTGGCGCCGTTGACGGCGATGCCTTGGGCGTGACCGGGGGAGTTCCCGGCAAGAAACCGTCAACCGCTCGCAAAAAGCAAGGTGAGGAAACAGGCTTTCGCCTACCCTCGCTCATCAACCCGTCCATGGGGCTTTCCCGCCGTCGTCCGGACCGTGAAGCCCGCGCTTGGGGTCCCTTGCTCTTCTCGGGACTGACATCGGCCCTGAGCGCGACTGAGGTCACATGATGCGGAACTTCATGGTCACGCGCTCATCGTTCCAGATGTCGTCCGGGCTGATCGAGTTGCGGCGGAACTTGAACGAGACATCGGCCTTGCGAAAGGCCTCGTAGACCAGTTCCGAGCAGATGTACTTGCGGTCGCGGTTCTTGCGGCCTCGCCTGAAAAGAATGCGCATCGCGATGCGAAAAATCTCCCAGTTGTCGTAAGGTCTGGTGAGTTCATCCATGCCAAAGCTGATCACTGCCTTGAGCTTCTCGTCGTGCGGCTCCGGCATGATGCGGGCGATCAGGATGCGTCCCTTGTACGGTTTGTTCCTGCCGTGGTAATCACGGACATACTTGGACAAGGGAACGAGGCGAACCCCGATGGCAGTCTCGCTCTCGAGAACGAAGATACGCTGCAAATTATCGTCGCGATAGATAACGCCGATGTGGCTCCAGACGGACCTGGTGAACCACTGGATGGTCTTCGAAAAAAAGTAGGTGCCGGAGCAAAAAACGATGTCACCGGTCTGCAACTGATCGCGAGCCTCATCGTAGTCGAGGATGGGGAGTTTGGCGACGGCTTTGACGCCGAGGGGATCGGCCACGTGGGGCTCCGTTCAAGAGGCAAGGGTGACGGCCAAGCTCGTCAGGAAATGGGAAATAGTAGGGGGCTATTCTGCTGCGCAGGTATCCCGTCAGCGACCATCAAAAACAATCACCCAACACTTGCTTCGACCTCCTGGCCGAAATTCGGGTTAGCGCTCGAATCATCGTCGCCGAACCGCGAGGCCTGCCCACCCAGGCGACAACTGGCGGCAAGCGCAGATCAGCTCTCGCTGACAGTGAACAAGCGCCGGTGCTCCTTGATCGCATAACGGTCGGTCATGCCGGCGATATAGTCGGCAACCCGGCGCACCTGGTCGCCATCGCCTGCGGCCTGGTACTGCGGTGGTAGCAGGCGAGAATTGCTGGTGAAGGCCGCGAACAAATCACTGACGATGCGTTGTGCCTTGCTGGCCATCCGCAGCACCTGATAGTGCTGATAAAGCTGGGTTCGCAAAAAACGTTTCATCTGCCGCTGAGCTTCAAACGATTCTTCGGAGAACGTGACCAGCGCGGGGCCGAGCCGTACCTCGGCAATATCCCTGGGCAGCAAGCGGGCAATGTTGCCGGCGGTGCTGTCGATCAGGTCGCAAACCTGAGTGTTGATCATGCGCCGGATCGTCTCGTGAATCAGACGGCGCCCGCCGAGCCGGGGATAAGCGCGCCGGACATCGCCAACGTGCCGCGCAAACAAGTCAAGCTCTTCCAGTTGCTCAAGCTTTATCAGCCCGGCACGCAATCCGTCGTCTACGTCGTGGTTGTTGTAGGCGATTTCGTCGGCCAAGTTGCATATCTGGGCTTCCAGCGATGGCCGTGTGCGATCGAGGAAGCGTTCGCCAAGGGCGCCAAGCTGACGGGCGTTTTCCAAGGAGCAATGCTTGACGATGCCTTCGCGGGTCTCGAAGCAGAGATTGAGGCCATCGAAAGCGGCGTAGCGCTCCTCCAGCAGATCTACGGTCCGCAGGCTTTGCAGGTTATGCTCGAAGCCGCCATGATCGCGCATGCACTCGTTGAGCGCCTCCTGCCCGGCGTGACCAAAAGGCGTATGCCCGAGGTCGTGGGCGAGCGAAATCGCTTCGGCGAGATCCTCGTTGAGTCGCAGTGCGCGCGCAATGCCGCGAGCGATTTGCGCGACCTCGAGGCTGTGGGTCAAGCGGGTACGGAACAGATCGCCTTCGTGGTTGACGAAAACCTGAGTCTTGTATTCCAGGCGCCGGAAGGCGGTCGAGTGCACAATCCGGTCCCTGTCCCGCTGGAACTCGCTGCGATGCAAGGGCGGAGGGTCCGCTAGCTGACGACCGCGGGTGTTGGCCGAAGATACGGCGTATGGCGCCAGTTCAAACATGTGCGGAGCGCAGCTCAATGGCTTTGCGAACCTGGGCGGGCGAAGCAACATCGGTGACCACGGACTGGCCGATGCGCTTCAGCAGTACGAAGCGAAGATTTCCGTCCTGTACCTTCTTGTCGTTCTGCATCAGCTCAAGGTAGCGCTCAATAGCCAGGTTCGGCCCCGACACCGGCAAACCTGCGCGATGAAAGAGCCGTTCGACACGTCCGAGCGCGCGAGAATCGAGCCATCCCAACTGCGACGAGAGCTCGGCCGCCATCATCGTGCCGGCCGCGACAGCTTCGCCGTGCAACCATTCTCCGTAACCGATCCCGGTTTCTATCGCGTGACCGAAAGTATGTCCCAGGTTGAGCAAGGCGCGCTCGCCACGCTCGTGCTCGTCGGCGGCAACCACTTCGGCCTTGTTTCGACAGGAGCGGCAGATAGCCTCAGAAAGGGCCGCCGGGTCGCGAGACAGCAAGCGTTCGATGTTCGCTTCAAGCCACTCGAAGAAGGGCAAGTCCCTGATCAGACCGTACTTGATGATCTCCGCTACACCAGCGCGCAGTTCCCGGTCGGGGAGGGTGCTCAGAGTCTCCGTATCGGCGAGGACGACCTGGGGCTGATGGAAGGCGCCGATCATGTTCTTGCCGAGCGGGTGATTTATCGCCGTCTTGCCCCCCACCGACGAATCGACTTGCGCGAGGAGCGTCGTGGGGACCTGAATCAAGGGCATGCCGCGTTGAAAGCAGGCGGCGGCAAAGCCCGTAATGTCGCCGACGACGCCGCCGCCAAGGGCCACCAGGGTCGTCGAGCGTTCACAGCGACCCGCCAGCAGGGCGTCGAAAATCGAGTTGAGCGTCGGCCAGTTCTTGAACTGCTCCCCGTCCGGCAGGACTATCTCGCTGACACTGACGCCAGCACGACGTAGGGGCTCGGCGAAGCGGTCGAGGTAGAGGGGTCCGACCGTGGCGTTGGTGACGATCGCCACTTTCAGCTGGCGGAGAAACGGCAGCAGCAACTCGCCGCGATCGAGAACGCCACGGCCAACGAGAATCGGATAAGAACGTGCGCCGAGCGCAACCGTCAGCGTTTCCATGCTTCCCTCATTTCCTTGATTAGTGGTTGAAAGACCGAGTGGGCATTGATTCGACTGCCACTGACGACCAGATCCGCTATGCTCCGATAGAGCGGGTCGCGCTCGGCATGGAGTTCGCGAAGCTTCTGCATTGGGTCAGCCACCTGCAAGAGGGGCCGATTCTTGTCATGCCGCGTGCGTTCGCAGAGCGTTGGCAGCGGCACGTTGAGATAGACGACCAGACCACTTGCCTTCAGGTTCTCCCGGTTTTCCGGACGGAGCACAGCGCCACCACCAGTCGCAACGACAAGACCGCGCAAGCACGCAAGGTCGGCGATGACCTGAACCTCGCGCTTGCGAAAGCCCTCTTCCCCTTCGATCTCGAAGATCGTCGGCAAACGAACGCCCGTGCGAGACTCGATTTCGTGGTCCGAGTCAACGAAAGCGTAAGACAGGCGCTTGGCCAGCACCTTGGCGATGGTCGTTTTCCCAGCCCCCATCAGGCCTACCAGATAGACGTTCCGTCTCTCGTCCTCAATGTTCACGGGCTCATTCTATCGCATGGTCAGGGAGCAAAATCGGGGCAGCAAAAAGGCCGGCTCATCGCCGGCCTTTTTTTGCCCAGCCGCGGTCAGCGTACCGACAGCTTCTCGGCGACGATCCGTGGCGTGATGAAAACCAGCAGTTCGGTCTTGTCATCGATGATTTCCCGATTCTTGAACAGGAAGCCAATATAGGGGAGGTCGCCGAAAAACGGTATGCGCGTGGTGTTGTTGCGAGTTTCTTGCGTATAGATGCCACCAATGACGACCGTGCCGCCGTTTTCGACCAACACTTGGGTCTTGACATGCTTGGTATCGATTGCCACCCCAGCGCCAGTCGATAGACGGGTGTTCGGTGTGTCCTTGTTGACGTCAAGCTCCATGGAGATCTTGCCATCCGGGGTAATCTGGGGCGTCACTTTCAGCGCCAGATTGGCCTTGCGGAACGACACGCTGGTGGCACCTGAGCTCGTCGCCTGTTGATACGGAATTTCGACACCCTGCTCGATGATCGCTTCGACCTGATTGGCCGTCATCACCCGCGGACTGGAGATGACCTTACCGCGACCGTCGGCTTCGAGGGCCGAGATTTCAGCGGTGAGAAACTGTGTCAATGCATTGTTGAACAGGAGGAAGTTCAAACTCCCGGGGATTCCTGTCCGCGGTGTTGCCGGCAAGTTCACCTGGCTTCCCGTCATGTCAAGATTGCCGCTGATCGTCCCGCTGTCGCCGCCTACCCTGACCGCGCCGTTGGGAAAGGTTTGGCGCCAACCCAGGCGTACGCCGAGGTTCTTCGCAAAACTGTCTCCCGCTTCGACGATACGGGCTTCGATCATCACCTGTCGAGCAGCAACGTCGACCTTGGCGATCATCGCTCGCACCTCCTCGAGGCGGCTCGGAGTGTCCTTGACGAAGAGGATGTTGGAGCGCTCCTCGACCACCGCGCTGCCACGCTTGGAAAGCAATGGCTGCTTGGGATCTGAAAGCAGTTTCTTGATCGCGTCAGCCTTGATGTAGTTCATCTGGAAACTCTCGGCCAACAGTGGCTCAAGGTCGCCGATCTGTATGCGCGACTCGAAGTCGAGCTTTTCCTTGGTGGCGATTTCCTCGCGTGGGGCAATCAGGATCACATTTCCATTCTTGCGCATGTCCAGGCCCTTCTGCTGCATGATGATGTCCAGCGCCTGGTCCCACGGAACATCCCTGAGGATCAATGTAATGGAGCCGCCGACGGAATCACTGACGACCATGTTCATGCCAGTGAACTCACCGATGACTTGCAGAAGCCGGCGCACATCGACATTCTGGAAGTTGAGCGACAGCTTCTCTCCCTGATAGCCTCCGCGCGTTCCTTGCACCAGCTTGTTCGGGTTCTCGATGACCGGCTTGACTTCAATCACGAACTGGGTGTCGGACTGATAGGCATTGTGCTCCCACAGGCCGGTCGGAGTGATCGTCATGCGCGCATTGGGACCATTCTGCAGGGTGTTAACAGTCAACACGGGGGTAGCGAAATCGGTTACATCGAGCCGTTTGCGAAGCGAGTTCGGGACACTGACGTTGGTAAAATCGACCACCAGGTTGGCCCCTTGTTGCCGGATGTCGATTCCGGCATTGGCGTCACTCAGGTCGACCGTGATACGCCCCTCGCCGTCCTTGCCCCGTCGGAACGTGATGTCGCGAACGCTGTTCGTGGTATCGGAAGAACGTGCCTTGGCGAAATGATCGAGCGTAGCCTCGCCCCGAGATGTCGTGCTGGGGAGCAAGGCAAGCAATAGGCTGGTACCGTCGATCGTCGCCTCGTAGGTCATTGCCTTGTTGAGATTCAAGACCAATCGGGTCCTGTCCTCGGCCTGGACGATATTGGCGCTCTTCAGATCTCCCTCGTTGTAAGTCTGGCTGGACTTGCCCAGACCATTGGTCGTATTCGGGAAGTCAAATGCGATACGTGCCGGCTTGGCAACGCTGAAGGCTTGAGGCAAGGCCTTCAACGCTTCCTTGAACGTAAGCTTGACGTTGAGCACCGAGCCTTGCTGGACGACGTTGATGGACTCGATGATATTCGGCTTGGCTTCCTGAGCATTCGCCGTCCCGAGCGCGAACAGCACGGCGCTGACGAAGCCGAGCAAGTACTGTTTGATCTGCTTCATTTACTTCGCTCCCTGTTCCTGCAACAGCAGGTTGCTCGTCCTCTCCACCCAGTCACCGGCGGAATCTTGAATGAGCTCTCGCAATGTCACCTCTGATTCGGAAACGTCGACCACCACGCCGAAGTTCTGTCCCATGTAATTGCCGATCTTGACCTGATACAACGCACTATCTGCCTGAATGATGGCATACGACACTTTCTTCCTGCTCATCACGCCAACGTATTTCAGCGACTCCAGGGGATAAAGCTCCAACGGTTCCTTCGGTCGTTCCAGGTCTGGTCTGAAGGCGCCGCCGCCTTTCTTCGATTCCGACCCCAGTTTGGCTGGCTTAAAAGGGTCAAGCAAGTCGCCCACATCATAGGGAACGGGTTCGTAGGGCTCCACCACCGGCACGGGAGGTATCTTGCCCTTGGCATCCAGGGCCACCGTACTCATCCACTCCCGGAGACCCTCATGGTCGCTCTCCGCACAGGCGACCAAACCGATACTGGCCAGCAGGACAAGGAGTTTAAGGAGTTTGCTCATCTCCTCCCACCCTTCTTCGCCTCTTCGGCAGCCTTTTTCTTTGCTGCCAATTCCTCCGCATCAAGATAACGGAAGGTCTTGGTAACCGCGTCGAGCACCAGACTCCCGTCTTTGCTCTGCGGATTGGCGACAATGGCGATGTTGTTCAAGGTGACAATTCTGGAGAGCTTGCCAATATCCCCGGCGAAAGCACCGAAGTCATGGTAAGTACCCGTCAGACGGACATTGATTGGCAGTTCGGCATAGAAGTCCTTGACCTGTTCGGCTCCGGGTTTGAAGAGATCGAACTGCAGGCCCCGACCCATCCCTGCCTGATTGACTTCGACCAGCAAGGACTCGACTTCGGACTTGTTAGGCAGCTGTTTCAAGAGCGCGCCGAAGGAACGATCGATTTCATTCAGCTGCTGAACGTACAGGTCGAGGTTGACGGCTTGCTTCTTCTTGGCTACAAACTGGTCCTTCAACGCCAGCTCAGCCTCCTGCTTGGCGTGCAGAGAATCCAGCTGGTCAGCCCAGACAAACCACCAACCAGCCAGCAAGACGATCAAGAACACGCTCAACAGTACGGTCACGCGCGGCACGACGGGCCACGCCCCCGGATCCTGCGGATTCAGATTCTGGAAATCCCGGAGGACTTCTCTGAAATCGATCGACGGAAGGGCGGGCGCTTTCATTTCACCTCTCCTTCCCCGGCGGGAGCCCGTTTCAGCGAGGCGTTCATGCTGAACTCGTTAAGACGGCGTTTATCAACGATCAAGGCCTTGATTTCTATCAACTGGGGTCTTTCCAGCCATGGTGATGCTTCGATATTGCGCATCAGCGTGGAAACCCGCGCGCTGGACTGTGCATAACCGACGAGATTGATGCTCCGCCCCGTCTGTTTCAGCGAGCGGATGTACACACCCTCGGGCATCTGCTTTGCCAACTCGCTCAACAAACGCACCGCTTCCGCCCGGTCGCGCTGCAATGATTCGATGATTTGCTTACGCGCCATCAGGGCGTCGCTTTGCTCCTTGAGCCTCTTGATCTGGTCAATCTGCTTGTCAAGTACGGCAATCTCCTTCTTGAGGAAGTCGTTCTTGCCATCCTGCGCAGCCTCATAGCTTGCTACTACCGAGTAAACGAGAAAAACGATCAGCCCGGAAAGAAGCGTAACCAGCCCCAGCAATGCGTAGAACTGTTGCCGCCGTACTCGCCGCTTTTCTTCCCGATGCGGAAGCAGGTTGATGCGTATCATTCGTCGAACCTCCGCAGCGCAAGACCGCAGGCAACCATCAATGACGACGCATCCGTCAACAGACTCTTGGTGCGAACCCGATCCGAAAGCAACATCTCGGCAAATGGATTGGCAATGATCGTGTTGATCTGTGTCCGAGAAGCAACAACTTCATCGGCCCCGGCGATGACTGCGCAACCTCCGGCCAAGACGATCTGGTTGATCTGATTGAACTGGGTAGAGGTAAAGAAGAACTGCAGGGCTCGCGAAAGCTCCAGTGCCATCGCCTCGAGAAACGGCTGCAAGAGCTCTGTTTCATAGGGTTCGGGCAGGTTGTTGCGACGTTTCTCGGCTTCCGCTTCCTCGAAACTCATCCCAAAATGACGGGCGATATCCTGCGTCAGCTGATTTCCCCCGAACGCTTGTTCGCGAACGTAGAGCTGCTGGCCGTCGCGCAGAACCGTCAGGTTTATTACGTTAGCACCCACATCGATCAGCGCTATGACCTGCCCCTTGCCCCCGTCAGGAAGCTGCTTCTCGATCAGCTCGAACGCCGAAAGTACGGCATAGGACTCCACGTCCAGCACCACCGGGATGAGGCCGGCTGATTCAGCAACGGCAACACGGTCTTCGACCTTTTCCTTACGGGATGCAGCGATCAGGACCTCAATCTCGTCCGGCGATGAAGGCGCCGGACCCACTACCTGAAAATCCAGGTTGACCTCATCAAGGGCAAACGGAATGTACTGGCTGGCCTCGGACTCGACCAGAACCTCCAACTCCTCGTCCCGCTGGCCAGCGGCAACGATGATCTTCTTGGTGATGACATGTGACGACGGCAGAGCGATGGCGACCTGCCTGGTCAGCGTCGCGAGCTTCTTCCACGCCCGCCTGACCGACTCGGCAGCAACCTCAAGATTGAGAATATTTCCATCCGAGACGACATCCCTCGGCAACACCTCGATGGCGTAACGCTCCACCCGATGCCCGCCTTTACCATCACTGGCCAGCTCGACCATCTTGACCGACGACGAGCTGATATCGAGACCGATCAGGGAGCGCGCCTTGGGATTAAAGATCGAAAGATCAAACTGCAAATCGCCACCCCCGCCAAAAAACCCTTCAATAATTTGTAGTTAGCGCACTTATAGATATTCTACTTTAGATGCTAGCAACAAGCTCCAAGCGTGTAAAGCGATTTCTCGACCATTGCGGGCGAGGTGTACGATGTTCGCACCTTTTGGCGGCTGCCCTAATATAATACGAAGATCTGCCTTTCTTCCGGACGCTGTGTTGCCTACCGCCCTCCGCTGGGTCCTGTACCCGATCGTTCTCATTGTCGGCCTTGCCGCGATAGCCCTTGCCATGGTGGCTGTTGTCCTGAGCCTGGCCTACCCGAACCTGCCATCGCTGGAGATCCTTACCGACTATCGGCCGAAGGTTCCGCTGCGAGTGTACACGGCGGACGGCTACTTGATTGGCGAATTCGGTGAAGAGCGCCGTGCGGTGGTCAGCATCGAAGACGTTCCGGCCATCATGAAGCAGGCCATCCTGGCTGCGGAGGACGAGCGCTTTTATCAGCATGGCGGGGTGGATAGCCTAGGCGTCCTACGCGCACTCTTCGCGAACGTGGTCGGCGGCGGCAAACGCCAGGGCGCATCGACGATTACCCAGCAAGTAGCCAAGAACTTCTTTCTCTCCTCAGAGAAGACCTACACCCGAAAACTGTACGAGGCTCTCCTTGCTTTCAAGATCGAACACAATCTCAGCAAGGACGAGATCTTCGAGTTGTACATCAACCAGATATTCCTCGGGCAACGCGCCTACGGTTTCGCCGCGGCAGCCCAGACCTATTTTGGCAAGCCACTCGCAAACCTGACGATAGCCGAAGCAGCCATGCTTGCCGGGCTGCCGAAAGCACCCTCCGCTGACAACCCGGTGGCCAGACCCAAGCGCGCCCGCATTCGCCAGCAGTACGTTCTTCGGAGAATGAACGAACTCGGATTCATTACCGATGAGCAGCAACAAGCTGCCCTGGACCAAGCGCTGGTGATCAAGCGTGACACCAGCGAAGTACGGATTCACGCCGAGTACGTCACCGAGATGGCACGTCAGATAGCAGCCGAACGATTTCCCGAAGATGTGTATACACGGGGACTCCGAGTCTATACGACGATTCTGAAGAAGGATCAGGACGCGGCCTACGCCAGTCTGCGGCGTGGCGTGCTCGACTACGATCGCCGGCACGGTTATCGAGGTGCCGAGGCCTACACCGACATCGGCCAGATCCGCTCCGACCAGGAAGAGGCCCTCGATGAAGTGCTGCAGGACTTCCAGGATGCGGAGGATTTGCACCCGGCCGTCGTGTTGCAAGCCGACACGAAGAAAGTTGTTGCCTACCGTCGCGGCGGTGAAATCGTCACCCTAAGCGGCGACGGGCTGAAATTCGCTGCCCGCATGATCGACGACAAGGCCCCGCCCAACAAACGCCTGCGGCGTGGCGCCATCATCCGTATCCAGGAAGACGACAACAAACAAGACTGGCGGATCGTCCAACTGCCAGAAGTGGAAGCCGCTTTTCTCGCGGCTGACCCGCGCGACGGCGCCATACGCGCACTGGTTGGCGGTTTTGATTTCAACCGCAACAAGTTCAACCACGCTACCCAGGCGTGGCGGCAGCCCGGTTCGAGCTTCAAGCCGTTCATCTATTCGGCGGCGTTCGAGAAGGGCTTCTCCCCGTCGTCAGTGGTGAATGACGAGCCGATCAGCTTCCCGGCGACGGTTACCGGTAGCCAAGCCTGGGAACCAAAGAACTATGACGGCAAGTACGAGGGACCGATGCGCCTTCGTCGCGCGTTGGCCAGATCGAAGAACATGGTGTCGATTCGCCTCCTGCAAGCTAGCGGCGTACGCTTCGTACAGGACTATGTCACGCGTTTCGGTTTTGAGGCCGCAAAGCACCCACCCTACCTGACGATGGCTCTGGGTGCGGGATCGGTCACGCCGTGGGAGATGGTCGCCGGCTACGCCGTCTTCGCCAACGGCGGCTACCTCATTCGCCCTTACATCGTCAGCCAGATCCAGGACGACAAGAAGCAGGTACTGGCGCAGGCGGCGCCAACCACTGCCGGGGATCAGCGGCTGCAGGCGATCGACCCGCGCAACGCTTTCCTGATGGACAGCATGCTGCGTGACGTGACCATCTATGGTACCGGTGCCCGCGCGTCGGCGACGCTCAAACGCCGCGATCTCGCAGGCAAGACGGGAACCACCAATGACTACGTGGATGCCTGGTTCTGCGGCTACCAGCAGACCGTCGTCGGCTGTTCGTGGATCGGTTTCGACCAGCCAAAAAATCTGGGCCGGGGCGAAACCGGGGGCTCGGCGGCACTGCCGACGTGGATCGGCTACATGGCCAAGGTTCTGCGAGATGTTCCCGAGTCATTTCTTCCGGCGCCCGATGGAATCGTCTCGCTTGCCGTTCCAGACCGCGGCAAGGGGCCGGCCCTCGAGCTGTTCTACCGGGAAAACGCGCCAGCCGCGATCGAGCCCGTTGCGCCGCCCGACGACAGCACACAGCCGGTGGACTGAACGCGGTCCCGGGCGTTTTAGGGTCATCGCTGCGTGTCGATCGCAATCATGAGAGTAACGGCGACCCTCTCCGCCGCGTTCGCCCCCGCTCTCCCGTCTTGATCCGCTCCGAGGGCGATCAAGACGGCATGCTAAACTCGGTCATCGGAACCCCCCGTTGCCGTCGACCAGCAAATGCCACCTGCAAGCACTCCTCCTCCCGTTTCCTCGTTGCACATCTATTTCCGGCTGCTGGGCTATCTGCGGCCTTTCGTCGGTTTGTTCGCGATCAGCCTGTTGGGCTACCTGATCTTCGCGTCATCACAACCGATGATGGCCGGCATTCTCAAGTACTTCGTCGACGGACTGAATGCGGCCGATGGTGTCAAAGCGGCCGCGCTCCCCCTGTTCGCCGGCATCGAGCTGGTCTACGCCGTGCCACTACTACTGGTGCTTGCCATCACCTGGCAGGGGATCGGCTCCTATCTCGGCAATTATTACCTGGCAAGGGTCTCGCTGGGCCTGATCAACGATCTCAGGCGCGCCCTTTTCGATAGCCTGTTGCACCTGCCGAATGGCTACTTCGACCAGCAAAACTCCGGACACCTGATTTCGCGCATCACCTATGACGCAACGATGGTCACCGGCGCGGCGACTGACGCGATCAAGGTAGTCATCCGCGAGGGACTGACGATCGCCTTCCTGTTCGCCTATCTGCTGTGGATGAACTGGAAACTGACGCTGGTGATGGTCGCCATCCTGCCGATCATCGGCCTGATGGTCACCAGCGCCAGCCGCAAGTTTCGCAAGCAAAGCAGGAAGATACAGAGCGCCATGGGCGACCTGACGCATGTGGCGTCAGAAACCATACAGGGTTACCGCGTCGTCCGCAGCTTCGGCGGCGAGGACTACGAATCGGCGCGCTTTCGCGCGGCGAGCGAAGAGAACACGGCCAAGCAGCTACGCATGGTCAAATCCACCGCAACCTTCACGCCGGCGCTGCAGTTCGTCATTTTCAGCAGCATGGCAGCGCTGCTGGTGCTGGTTCTGCTGCTGCGCGGCGACGCCTCCGCCGGCGACCTGGTCGCTTACATCACTGCCGCCGGCATGTTGCCCAAACCGATACGCCAGCTTTCCGAGGTCAGCGCCACCATCCAGAAAGGACTGGCCGGCGCCGAGAGTATTTTCGCCCAGATCGATGAAGCACCAGAACTGGATGATGGCGGCGTCGAAAAGGATCGTGTGAGCGGGCAGTTGCAGGTCAGGAACCTCTCCTTCGTCTATCCGGGTAGCACGCAGCGCGTCCTTGACGACGTCAGCTTTTCGGTTGAGCCGGGGCAGATGGTGGCGCTCGTTGGCCGATCCGGGAGCGGCAAATCGACCCTGGCGAATCTGATTCCCCGCTTCTACAAGCACGACTCGGGTCAGATCTTGATCGACGGCATCGGCGTGGAATGTTTCACTCTGCGCAACCTGCGTCGGCACATTGCACTGGTGACGCAACAGGTCGTTCTCTTCAATGACAGCGTCGCCAGCAACATTGCCTACGGTGACTTATCCGCCGCGCCGCGCGAGGCAATTGAGAAAGCGGCCGAAGCCGCGTTTGCCAGCGAGTTCATCGCCCGCCTGCCGGAGGGTTTCGACACCCTGGTTGGCGAGAATGGCGTGATGCTCTCCGGCGGGCAGCGACAGCGCCTGGCGATTGCCCGCGCGTTGCTGAAGGATGCGCCGATCCTGATTCTCGACGAAGCAACTTCGGCGCTTGACACAGAATCGGAACGACACATCCAGCGCGCACTCGACCAGGTGATGGCAGGACGGACGACGCTGGTCATCGCACACCGCCTGTCGACCGTCGAAAGGGCCGACCAGATTCTGGTCATGGACCAGGGACGCATCGTCGAACGTGGCAAGCATGCCGAGTTACTGGCCAGCAACGGCCACTACGCACGCCTGCACGCGATGCAGTTCAGCGAGCACGAGGAAGACGCTGCCGCCGCTGCGCCGGCCTGAACCACCGCCAGCTGACGACCAAGGTGCTCGCTCAGGCCGCCGGGAGATGCTCGTCCAGCCAGCAATGCAAGGCGCAGCCTGGCGGCCAGTTGCGCAACAAGCGCGCGCGATCGCGCGCCCAGGCACGCGCGTGGGCGGCTGCGGTTCGATGTTGCACGACGGCATCCAGATCGATGAGCACGACGCGGCTGCCATCCCACAGCAGATTGGTCGCCTTGAGGTCGCCGTGGCTGATCCGCTGTCCGTGCAGGGATCCGAACAGCGTCAGGATCGCCCGCGCCTCGTCTGCAGGCGGCTCGCGGTCGGCAGACAGATGCGTCAGCAGATTCGACGCGGCGCAAAACTCGCTGATCAACCAGGCGCGGCGACGCAGTGGCCCGACACGCTCTTCGATCAGCGCCAACGGCGTCGGCGTCGGAATGCCGAGAAAGAGCAAGCGGTGCGCCTCGCGCCAGGAATGCCAGCCGCGACTTGGACGCCACAGGCGGCCCAGAGCATGACGCAGGTGCTTGAGGTTGTAGCGTTTGATCAGTAGCCCGCGGCCATCGATCACGACACGCGCTACCGTCGTGGTGCCGCCGTCCTTCAGCACATCACCGCGGCCGATGGCCGCATCAGGCGCATCCAGTACGGGCGCCAGGAAGTCTCGTTCGCGGCGCAGGACAGCACTGAAGCGGGTGGTACTCTGCTCGACCGCGAACAGCGTGCACTCACGAACGGTCTTGGCCAGGAAGTCGCCAAGCCGCCAGGCCCTGACGCTGGTGATCTGCTCTTTCAGGGCCGCCACTTCCGGCAAGGGCTGGCCCGTCCCGACAGCGTAAGCGGGCAGCAGCACGGTCAGCAGTGGATCCCAGTCGGGCGGCAACTGGGCGAGCAGAACGGCCAGGTTGCTGCTCGCCTGCGCCGACAGCAGCGGTTGTCCGCGGCTGACCACGCGTACCGCATCGCCATCAATGACGAACAGGCTGCCGTCATGGTGCAGAAAATTGCCGAGGTGCAGGTCATCGTGCGCCAGACCCGCAGCGTGCAGGCGCCCGAGCATGGTCAGCGCCGGCGTCAGCACGGCCAGTGCCTCGGCCTCTCCCGGCGGCCGCCCGGACACGCGCGCCCAGGATTCGGCAAGGGTCTCCGCCGGGTCGAGATAGACCGTCATCAGTGCATAGCCGCCGCCTGCCATGGCCCCGGCCGCGATGCGTTCGGGTGTCGGTAGCCCGGCCAAAGCGAGCGCATCGAGACCCGCACACTCTTCCTGCCAGTGCCTCTCGCAGCGCTGCCCGACAAACAACTTGGCCAGCACTCGACGACCATCCAGAGCGGCGTCGCCGACCATCCGTTTGCCCGGCATGACGCGCAGCAGGCGACGCATGGTCAGCTGGCGCCCATCGGCGAGCGCCACCCGGAAAGGTAACTGAGGATGGCGGCCGGCAGCGCGCAGCGCGCTCGCCGTGGTCAGGTTTGGCGATGCCATTGTGGGTTCAGCCACAGCTCAGAGAGGCCCGATCACCAGCGCGGAACGACCGCGGCGAACACGGGATCGTTCCGGCAAGACGCGCCTATTCGCGGCCATCGAAAAACCCGACGATCTTGCCGATGCGCTTGCGGTCCTGGTCAGTAACGCGCGCGCGCTCCACGTAATCGAGATAGAAACGTAGCCGCTGGCTGCGTGACAACTGCTTCCGGGCAACTTTGTCGAGACAGGCCAGATCCTTGATGATCCGATAGTCGAGAAGCGCACCGCGATGATAGGTGCCGCTGGGGCAGTCGATCAGATAGACCGTGGGTCGGGGTCCCGCATTGACCAGCAGGTTTCGCCACTTCAAGTCATTGTGCGCAAACCCGGCATCGTGCAGGGTACGCGCGATGCGCGCGACCTGTTGCGAAACCTGCCCGACCCAACGGCGATCGCGCAAGCGCGGATCGCTGGCATCAGCGATCTGCGAAAGATCGGTGGTATCCGGGATCTCCTCGGTCACCAGCGCGCCGCGGATGAAGCCACCAAAACGACGCTCGAGGCCGTAAGCAACCAGCGTCGCCGTCGGAATGCCCCACGCCTGGAACGCCAGCAGGTTGCGCCATTCAACACGGACCCGTGGCCGGCCCAGCCAGCGACGCACGCCGAACCAGCGCCGCGTCATGTTCTTGCCGTTGCCGACGTAACGTTTGACATAGTAGCGCTTGCCACCAACCGCAACGCGTAGCACGCGGCAGAGCACATCCTGGGTAATCAGCTCGCCGTCAAGCGAGAAAACGCGGTCGATGTCGCCGAACACGGCGGCCGCTTCGCTCGCCGCATACTGCGGATTCAGGCGCCAACTCCTCATGTCATTTCTCCGGCCGCGACCTTGCGGTTGAAGCGCGCCTGCAAACGCCGCGTTTCGCGGGCCAGATGGGCGAACAACGGCGCCTCGTCACGCAGGACAAGCCGCAACGGGCGGGCAAAATAGGCGCCCAGAAAACGCAGCAGGTCACGATTCGTCAAACCGATGTCGAGCGCCGAGAAATAGAGCGCGGCCAGATCTTTGTCGCGCCAGCGACGGGGTAGGCTCGCCCTGAGCTGGGCGCGATGAAGGTCGATCAGCGACAGCTTGAACTGCTCTGCCGTCGGCGCTGGGTCGAGGTGCAGGAGAAAGTGACAGATGTAGAAATCCCGATGATTGACGCCACCCGCGTGCATTTGTCTCGCCATCCGGGCGACGCGGGTGATCAGCGCACGCTTCAAGCATAGCGCAGGCGGACATTTCTGCCAGCCCAGACAATAGTCCTCAAGACTGACGGTCGGTGCCAGTTCTTCGGTGATGATGAAGGACTGCTGTCGCCCCGGATTGCGGCCACGTAGCCCGAAGGCAACGCTACGCATGGTGCCGACACCGAGTTCGGTCAGCCGCTCGATCGCGCGCCATTCGTTCTCTGCGCCGAGCACGGGCAGACGTAGCGAAAGCAGGTTCTTGATGATCTCCGTCCAGCCAACGCCATAATGAATTTTGACGAAGTAGCCGCGCCCCCCGACTTCGGTGCGCAAGGTGCGGCGTCCCTCGAGTTCGCGGAAAACTTCGCCTTCGAGGGCGTTGACCGCGACGAAGGGGTCCTTTCCCGCCCACAGCGAGCGGAAAGGCTCATCGACCACGAGCGAAGGGCCGCTCATTGCCGGTCTTTCAGGATCACATCCGCCGCACGCTCGGCGTTGCTGTAGATGTCGGCATGCTCGGCATAGGCCAGCGCGCTGGCATGCCAACGTTGGCGCGCGGGTGCGTCGCGCAGCATCTGCAGCAGAAACTGGTCGAGACACGCCTGTGCGAAAGGTTCGGGAACGACCTTGCCCGCATCGGCATCACTGATGTAATGGGCGTAGCCGCAAACAGCAGTCGTCAGAACCGGCAGGCCGGCGACCACTGCTTCGAGCAGAACGGTGCCGGTGTTTTCGTTGTAGGCCGGATGGACCAGAAGATCCGCGCCGAGCAGAAAGCGCAGGATGTCGCTGCGGCCGCGCAGAATGCTGACCTGGTCGGCGAGTCCGAGCGCTCGCGCCTGGCCGTGGAAGAGCTTCGGATCGTCATCACCTATGGCGATCAGCCGGCTGCGGCTGCGCAGCGCCGGTGGCAGGGCAGCCAGCGCCTTGAGGCTACGGTCCAGGCCTTTGGTCTTGAAGCCAGAGCCGATCTGCAGCAGCAGCAGGTCATCCGCCTGCAGCGCGAACTCGTGACGAAAGTCAGAGCGGATTTCCCGAGCGTCGGCCGGCGCCCGCCGGTCGAGCGCGATTCCCGGCGGCAACAAGTGAAAGCGTTCGCCCGGGGTTCGGTAGTATTTCTGGAACAGTGCTTGCTGCTGCGGCGCGATCATCAGGATCTCGGTTGGCGCCTGCGGCCCGAAAACCGCACGTTCGTACGCCGAAAAATGGCGGTAGCGCCCCGACATCCGGTACAGCGCGCTGCGCAGTGTGCGCGCCTTGTCCTCGAAGCACGGATCGGCAGCGAAATACACGTCCAGGCCCGGCATCTTGTTGAAACCGACGACCCGATCAGCGGGTCGCCTGGCCAGATCATCGGCCACCCAATCGCTGAACCTTGCATAACGGCGCTGATTGGTCAGCCCACTGACTGGCACCAGCACCACTTCGAAGCCCTCTGGAACATCCCCGCGCCATTCCAGTGTGTAGACGCGAAGGGCATGGCCACGCGCCTGGCAAGCGAATGCGATGCGCAGAAAATCGCGCTGCAGACCGCCGAACGGAAAGTACTTGTACAAACAAAACGCGATCTGCATCAAAGCCTTCTCTTGCCACTGGCGGTCAATCCCCGGTGACAGACAACATCGCTCATGTCTGGCCACCTTCTTCCAGCAGCGATGGCGCGGCGCTGCTTTTTCGCCGCTTGTAGCGGTTGTAACCCCAGAGATACTGCTGCGGGCACTGGCGCACGAGCTCTTCGATCTGCTGGTTGATCTGCTGCGCGCGTTCCTCGATCGAGCCGCGGATCGGCCGCGTCGGCAGTTGCAGGTGAAGATGATAGCCGGCCCCGGCGGGTAAGCGTTCGGCCCAGACCATGATCACACTGGCTCCACTGTCGACCAGTCGAGCAGCGAGTGTCATCGTGTAGGCCGGCCTGCCGAAGAAGTCCAGCCAGCGACCTTCGCCAGTCCTCGGGGCCTGGTCGGGCAACATGCCGACCGCCTCCCCCCGTTTGAGCGCCTTGAGCAAACTGCGCACGCCGGACAGGTCGGCTGCGGCCAGATGCAGCTGAGCACGCGCCCGGCCCGCCTCAATCATCGCCTGCAGCCAGGTCTGCCGGGGTGGCCGGTAGAGCACGGTGATCGGGGCATGGGTGGACAAATACTGTGCGGTGACCTCGAAGCACCCCAGGTGCGGCGTCAGATAGAGGATCCCCTTGCCTTTCCGGGACGCTGCTTCTACCAGCTCCCAGCCAGAAATTTCGACTACCCGACTGGCAGTCTCGGGCAGCGGCCGCAGCAAGATCCGCGGCAGTTCGAGCATCCCCTTGCCGGCTTCGCCAATGGCCGCCGCACGCAGGCGTCGAGCCTCTGTCGGACCCAGTGCGAGCTGCATGTTCTCGCGCATGTGCCGACGATAGGTGGGTGACAACAACCAGGCCAGCCAACCCAGCAAGGCGCCGAGGACATGCAGCCAGGAGAGCGGCAAATGGCGGAACAAACGACAAAGTGTAAGCACGAGGCAGTCCGGTTGCGGCAGGATTTGACCACTCCGCAATAGAAAAACTATAATTATCCCATCCGCCGAGTTAATCAGGACAACTTGCAGGGCGGAAAGGGCCGCAACAGCGGTCTCCAAATACTGCTAAAGCGTCGTCTGCTCGAACCCCGGAGCCGGCCACGCCGCCGTTTCGGGGTTTTTTCATTGGAGCAGACCAAGCGTGAGCAAAGAATACCTCTTCACTTCGGAATCGGTTTCCGAAGGTCATCCCGACAAAGTCGCCGATCAAATTTCCGACGCCATTCTCGACGCCATTCTGGCTGAGGATCCAGCTGCCCGGGTCGCCTGCGAAACGCTGGTATCCACCGGCCTGGTCGTCATCTCCGGCGAAATCACCACCAAAGCGCATATCAACTACCGCGAAATTGCACAGGAAACCGTTCGCCGAATAGGCTACGACAACTCCGAAATTGGCTTCGACTACAAAAGCTGCGCCATTCTGACCGCCATCAACCGTCAGTCGCCGGACATCGCGCAGGGCGTTGACGAAGGCCATGGCATCGACCTGGACCAGGGCGCCGGCGACCAGGGGCTGATGTTTGGCTACGCCTGTAACGAAACGCCGTCACTGATGCCACTGCCGATCCACTACGCGCACCGCATCATGCAGCGCCAGGGCGAGGTGCGCCGGGACGGCCGACTGCCGTGGCTGCGGCCGGACGCCAAGAGCCAGCTCACCGTCCGCTATGTGGACGGCAAGCCGGTATCGATCGACACCATCGTCGTGTCGACGCAACACGACCCCGACGTCTCGCACGCGCAGATCTCGGAAGCGGTGATCGAGGAAATCATCAAGCCGGTCGTGCCACAGGAGATCCTGAGCAGCAATACGCGCTACCTGGTCAACCCGACGGGACGTTTCGTCGTCGGCGGTCCACACGGCGACTGCGGTCTGACCGGCCGCAAGATCATCGTGGACACCTATGGCGGGGCGGCAAGGCACGGCGGCGGAGCCTTCTCGGGCAAGGATCCGTCGAAGGTCGATCGCTCGGCCGCTTACGCTGCCCGTTATGTGGCAAAGAACATCGTCGCTGCTGGCCTCGCCGACCGCTGTGAGGTTCAGGTAGCCTACGCCATCGGTGTCGCCCGGCCGGTATCGCTGATGGTCAACACCTTTGGCACCGGCAAGGTCGACGACGAAGTCATCGTCGAACTGATCGACAAGCACTTCGACCTGCGTCCCAAAGGCATCATCCAGTCGCTCAACCTGCTGCGGCCGATCTACCGGAAAACCGCCGCTTACGGTCACTTTGGCCGCGACGAGCCCGAATTCACCTGGGAAGCGACCGATAAGGCAGCAGCGCTACGCGCGGAAGCAGGCCTGTAGAACGAACCATTCGAAGGGGCCTGCCGGCCCCTTTTTTTCGCCTGCCAACCGTGTAAACTGGCAAGCTCAGAACCTGCCAGAGAGGTAGCGATTCCACCATGCTCAAGCGAATCAGCGTCGAACAGCTCACCCTTGGCATGTACCTCAAGGAATTCTGCGGCTCATGGATGGAGCATCCGTTCTGGCGCTCGTCCTTCGTCATTACTGACCCGCAAGACATCGCCAGTATCCGGGCAAGCAGCATCAGGGAAGTGTGGATCGATTGCGCCAAGGGTCTCGACCTGGCCCCGGGCGAGTCGGTGGTCTCGGTCGCCGAATCCGAGGCCCAGGTCGATGAGGAACTGGCCAGCGCGGCAGAGGCTGTGCAGCAGATCCAGCGCGTCCCCACTACTGTCGAGTTCGACCGCGCAGCGAAAATCATCGCCAAATCCAAGCAGGCGGTCACCTTGATGTTCGAGGAAGCGCGCATGGGCAAGGCGGTCGACGCCGATGGGGCACGACGGCTGGTGGCGGAAATCTCCGACTCGGTGAGCCGTAACGCGGGCGCCCTGATCAGCCTGGCGCGCCTGAAGACTGCCGATGATTACACCTACATGCATTCGGTGGCGGTTGGCGCGCTGATGATCGCGCTGGCCAGACAGCTCGGCCTTGACGAGCAACAAACCCGTTCTGCCGGCATCGCCGGCCTGTTGCACGACCTCGGCAAAGCCGCGATGCCGATCGACGTGCTGAACAAGCCGGGCAAACTGACCGATGCGGAGTTCGCGACCATCAAGACCCATCCTGCGGAAGGACATCGGATGCTGCTGCAAGGCAGCGGTAGCGATGAGATGGCACTGGATGTCGTGCTCCATCACCACGAAAAAACCGATGGGTCGGGTTACCCAAAGGGCCTGCTGGATCGGGAGATCAGTCTCTTCGCCAAAATGGGTGCGGTCTGCGACGTCTACGACGCGATTACCTCGAACCGTCCCTACAAGGCCGGCTGGGATCCGGCCGAATCGCTGCGCAAGATGGCCGAGTGGAGCAAGGGGCATTTCGACCCCGTGGTGTTCCAGGCCTTCGTCAAGAGCATCGGCATCTACCCGATCGGCTCGCTGGTGTTGCTGAGCTGCGGTCGACTCGGCGTGGTCACCGAGCAGAGCGAGAAATCACTGCTCAGCCCACAGGTCAAGGTCTTCTTCTCGACGCGCAGCAAGACCCGCCTACTCCCGGAAATCGTCGACCTGGCGCGGACTGGCTGCCGGGAAAAGATCGTCAGCCGTGAAGACCCGGCGAAATGGAACTTCGCCGATCTCAACGAGATCTGGTCCGGTCAGCCAACTTCCAACCGCTGAAGCGCGCCCTTTACCCCGGTCCCGGCCGAGCAAAAGCACGCCAGGGCCAGCAGCGTCCATCCCCTCTACTTATGAAAACTGCGGCTACTGCCACCCGCAACCCGTGCGGCCTCGGCACGTGCCGCACTGGCGAAGAGACTCCAGCCCTGATACTGGGCGTTGGCAAACAGAGCCAGCGCAAGCACACCGGCAATCCAATTGAGTTTGATCATCGTCGTCCTGTCTCCGCCCTCGCTCAGTCGTCGTCGCCACCGAGATCGCTCTCGTTCCAGCGCTGTGCCTCGAAGGCATTCCTCCGCCAGCGCGAGAACAGCGGAAAGGTGGCCAGAAAGATCAACAGCAGCACGAAGTTGGACCACGCCGCCGGATTGCGCACCACCTCCAGCGTGTCGGCGACGGCCACCCGGCGGTCTGTCCCGAGTTCGTACTCGATCACCAGATAGTAAGTACCTGCCGGCACACCCCTGAAGATCATCTCGTCCGACGGCGAGCCTTCGGACCAACTCTCGCCACCGTCGACCCCCTTGTAGTGACTGATCTCCTGGAACCCCGGATAAGCGTCACCGGTGTTCTTTTCGACCAGGGTGGTGGCAAGCGACAACCAGTTATTGGTGACATCGGTGCTGTGCCTTACCAAAAGGGCTCGCGCGCGGCTTTTCAGGACGAAATCCTGGCTGCGCAGCGTCGCCTCCTCGCTGCGCACCGGCAACACCATGTGCTGCCTGAGCACGAGTTGCGAGGCGAACAGAAAGGTGAAAGCCAGCTGGAAAACGGTCGCCGCCAGGGCCAGTTTCCAGAACAGGCGACACACCCGCCGGTGCCTTTCGATCAGGGGATTCGGCTGGTTGGCATAGACCCCGATTCGCCTGGGTGGCATCACCTTGATCCGGAAAGCAGCGCACAGGTCAGCCGGCTCCAGATACTCGGCTTGCGACCAGGTAACTTCTTTCGCCGTCAGCTCGCGCGACAGCAGCAGCGGCGGACAGACGTAGTCGTCGACCATACAGCTCTCACCCACCGCCACGCGCCAGTAGAACTCACCGACGACGTAGGTCACTTCGGCCTTGCCGCTGTTGAAGCGTTTGAAGTCACGGCCATCGCGCCTGAACTCCGCCTGCCCGCGGCTGACCGAAGGCGGGTTGGAAAGGGTGCGGGCAAAACTCCAGTGACCCTGGTATTCGATCAGCCAGGCGAAACCCTGCTCCGCGTTGAACAACAGGTACTCCGACCATGGGTAGTCGACGCCCTCCGAACACGTACTACGGCGCATGAAACCGATCGCTTCCCAGTCGACACCGTGCAGCTTGCCCTGGCTACCGAGGGGCAACCAGGGCACTTCGCGCAAAGCCTGCGCCGCGCGGACCAGCAGTTGAAGGTTTTCGTTGTCGACGCCGATGATCGAGCCGCAACTGTCACAAGCAACGCTTTCGATGGCCGGAGAATGGATTTGCAGGGTAGCTGCGCAGTGTGGGCAACTGAAGGCGCGAACCTTCAGCGACGATTCGCCGCCGGCCGGGCTATCGCGCCCTTCCCTCAGCCGCTCCAGTTGCAGATCGGTGAAGGTCACCGGCTGGCCGACAAAGACCAGCGGCGGCGCCTCGCTGTAGTCCAGGGTAATGAAGCGATCGTTGCTGCGCAGGTCGGCGGTATTCACGTCGTAACCAGCGGCAATCCGGAATGGCAACTCCCCCTGCCCGGAAATACAGGTTGCCGTCTCCAGATCGGTCACCGTGAAGCTGCGACCGTCGAGGGTCAGCATCATCTCCGGGGCCAGCGTCTCGAATGCCGGTAGCGGGTCGCTGACCGCCACCTGCGCGCTGACGATGAACTCGCCGGCTGCGTCGGCAAGCCAGCCGCTACGCCCCTCGTCGAACTGGATGTACCACTCGTTCCAGAGACCTGATTCGTATTTCAGCTGGATGCGGCCGATGACCACAAAGTGCTGGGTGCGAAAAGTACCCTCGCTACCGATCTGGATCGGCGACGAGTCCTCCAGCAGGTCGGCCATCCGTCCGAGATTCTGCAAGTCCTCGCCGGCGCGCAGCAGCGTACTGCGGCAGAACTCGCAGACGACGTAGATCGACGTCGCCGAGCGGAAGACGACCGGCGCACCGCAGGACGGGCAGTTGGTGCGTTTCACGACGAAGCAGCGGGCGCCGTCGCTGACTCAGCGGGGGCGCTGGGCACGCCGGTTCAAACCAGCTTGCTCAGCAATTCGGCCTTCTTGGCGTCGAACTCGACCTGCGACAGGATGCCCTTGGCGACCAGGCCATGCAGCTTCTCCAATGTCGCCACCACCTCGTCGGCAGCCGCCGGTACCGCTGCCAGTGCCGCCCCTGCCGTCGGCGCAGTCGGCGAAGCCGCTGGCGCGGGGGCGACACCCGCCTGCATGGCTTGCCCCATCGCCGTGCTCATCGTCTGGCCGATGCCGAGTCCGGCACCCAGGCCGGCGCCGATGCCGGCAATACCGCCTTCGTTCTGCGCCGCCAGCGGAATGCTGCTCGCCACCTGGTACTGCGTGTAGCGCCCGAGGTCACCGATCATGTTCATGCCGATGCGGGTATCGAGAATCTTTTGCAGCTCTTCCGGCAGCGAGACGTTCTGCACCACCAGGCTGTCGAGTACCAGGCCGTAGCGATCGAAGACCGCTTCCAGTTTGCCCTTCAGTGTCCGGCCCAGCTCGTCCTGGTTGGCGGCCATGTCGATGAACGGCACCCCAGACTCGCCGAACAGGTCGGTCATCGAACTGATCACCAGGTTGCGCAGTTGCCCGTCGAGGTCTTCGACCGTGTATTGCTCGCGCGTACCGGAGATTTCGCTGTAGAACTTCTTGGCATCGCTCAGCTTGTAGGAGTAGATGCCAAAGGCACGCATCCGCACCATCCCGAAATCCTTGTCGCGGATAGTGATCGGGTTCGACGTGCCCCACTTGTGGTCAAGTTGCAGCCGCGTCGAGAAGAAATAGACGTCGGACTTGAAAGGGGATTCGAAGAGCTTGTCCCAGTTCTTGAGGTAGGTCAGCACCGGCAGCGTACGGGTGGTCAGCTTGTGCAGGCCGGGACCGAAAACGTCGGCCACCTGACCTTCATTGACGAATACCGCGATCTGCGAATCACGCACCGTCAGCTGCGCGCCGTACTGGATCTCCATATCCTGCATCGGGTAGCGCATGCCGAGGATACCGTCGCCGTCTTCGGTCCAGTGGATGACATCGATGAACTGCTTCTTGATGAAGTCCATGAGGGCCATGGCGATCTCCTGAAATCGAGCGTTGGTGATCCGGGGCCGTCCACCGACGGCGAGTACCGGCGGATGGAACGGTCAGTAAGTCATGCAGGCCGCGTTGATCAGGCCAACGGTGAGCGAAACGACCGCGAGAAAAACCGCCGGCGCCATCTTGCCGGACGGAATGTCCTGATTGAGCTGCGGCAGGGCAAAGCGCAGCACCAGATAGGCAAGCAGCTGGACAACGCCGGCAATTGCGCCCCACACCGCCAGACCGATCAGCGTATCGCTATGCGCAATGACGTTGGCCACCGGCATGGCGAAACCGAGGAGGGCGCCGGAAAGACTGACCGCTGCCGCCGTATTGCCCGCCCGAATCAGCGCCAGCTCGTGATATGGCGTGACATTCAGGTAAATGAGCAGGAACAGGGCGAGCAAAACGAGGGCTACGGCGAAGTACGCCAAAAATGCAGGCAGCATCGTCAGCAGTTGCGTGGGCATGAGCACTCTCCGATCTGCGGGCACTTGGGCGGCAATTCTCAGGTCCCGGCCGAGACTGCAAAGCGCAACAGCCCGTCGAGAATCAGATTGTCCATCAACTGGAACGGAATGTTCAAGTGCTCCGTCAGACGGGGGGCCGCCCCCCCGGTGAGCAGGCACAAAGCGCCGGGTTCGGCGGCAAGGCCATGGAACATACGCTCGACGGCCCCCAACTGAGCCTGCAGGCAACCGCTGACGATGGCGTCCATGGTATTGCGCGGCAGCTCGCGGAAAGAGCCGTCGGCGAATGGCAACTGCGCCGTGTTGCGCGCCAGTGCCGCACGCATCAGGTCGAAGCCGGGAAGGATCAAGCCGCCGCGAAAAACGCCGTCGGCGTCGAGCTGGTCGACGGTCGTCGCCGTTCCGGCACAGACCACCAGGCAGGCGTTGCCACATACGGCGCGTGCGCCGATCAGGGCCGCCCAGCGATCGGCACCGAGTTGCCCGGGACTATCGTAGGCGCTACGCACGCCGCAGGCTGCGGCACTGGCGTGCAGAAACGAAACCCTGGCGCGACGCTCCGCGCAGATGGACGAAATGGTTTCGGCGACCACTGCACCGGCGACATTGCAGACCGCGACACGGGCTTCCAGCGGCCACTTCGCAGCCGTTTCAGCCAGCCTGGCCACCTCGCCAGTCGCCAGCGCGCCGGCGTCCAGCCAACGGCTGCCGTCGTGCACGCCCCACTTGATGCGGCTGTTGCCGGCGTCAATGACGATGATCATGCGCTGCGTAGCGACACGTCGCCGGAAAGGCAGCGTTCAATCCCGGCACTCGTCTGCAGTAGCAGCGCGCCGTCGATATCGGCTCCCAGACAGAGCCCTTGGCGGTCGACCGCCCCACCGTCGAGCAGTCGCACCTGCCGATCCTGCCAGACGTGATGCGCCTGCCAGTCGCCGCGCAGCACGGCGAAACCCCCTTCGTAGAAACGGTCAAGAACGGCCGCCAGATCGGTCAGAATCTGCGCCAGCAGTTCATGACGCTCGGGCAAAGGTGATAGTAACTGAGCGAGCGCTGCCGGCGGATGCAGGAATTCCTCTTCTCCGGCAGGAGGCAGCCGCAGGTTCAAGCCGATGCCGATCACTGCCAGCATGCCGTCCGGCACGGTTTCCAGGTCGACCAGAATACCGCCGAGCTTGCCGCCCTCAAGCAAGATGTCATTCGGCCATTTCAGGCCAACGCCAGGCACGCCACTGTTCTCGAGGCCACGCGCCACCGCCAGACCGACGGCCAGCGACAGTCCGGCCAGTCGCGCCATGGGCCCCTCGAAACGCCAGAGCAGGGAGAAAGTCAGGCTGGCGTCTGGCGTCGACAGCCAACTGCGACCTCGTCGACCCCGGCCAGCCGTTTGCCGATCGGCGACCAGCAGCGAACCTGCCGGGGCCCCCTGGCCGGCGCGCTCCAGCAGCTGGGTACTGGTCGAGATGCATTCGGGCAAAGCCTCGATGGAGAACCGGTCAGCGAGCGGACCGAGCAGGGAACGCAGGCGGAGAGGGTCGATCCGGCAGGGGGCAGTAGTCTGTTCCATGGCTTCGTCATCAACGTCAACGCCGCCATTATCCCCGATAATCGACCACTACCGTGGCGAACAGGCTTCCCGATCTTCGCTGACCGCAGCACCCCCGCTATCCAGCCCGAGCTCCTGGATCTTGCGCGTGATGGTATTGCGACCAATGCCGAGGGTCTGCGCCGCTTCGATTCTGCGCCCACTGGTGTGCGCCAGGGCCCGGTTGATCAGAACCCGCTCGAAAGCTTGCGTCAGCTTCTCATGGACGTGCCCCGCGTCGCCGACCAACAGGCGGTCGACTTCGTTGGCCAACGCATTTTGCCAATCGTTGGTCTGCGCCGAGGGCAGCGATTCACGGAGTTCCGGCGGCAAGTCGGCGAGTTCCACCAGCTGCCCCGGCGCCATCACCGTCAGCCAGTGACACAGATTCTCCAGCTGTCGAACGTTGCCCGAGAAATCCAGCGCGCACAGGTGCTTCAAGGTGGCGTCCGAGAAGCGCTTGCCTTCGACCCCCAGCTCATGCGCACTCTTCTGCATGAAGTGGCGTGCCAGGATCGGAATGTCCTCGCGCCGTTCGCACAGGGAGGGCAGGCGAACGCGGATCACGTTCAGACGGTGGAAGAGATCCTCGCGAAAGAGCCCCTGGCGGACGCGCGCCTCGAGATCCTGGTGCGTGGCGGCAATGATCCGGACCTTGGTCTTCAGCGGTGCGTGGCCGCCAACCCGGTAGTAATGGCCATCGGAAAGGACGCGCAGCAAGCGCGTCTGCAACTCCGCCGGCATGTCGCCGATTTCATCGAGAAAGAGCGTGCCGCCCTCCGCCTGCTCGAAACGGCCTTGCCGCTGCGCCGCTGCGCCAGTAAAAGCGCCGCGTTCGTGGCCGAACAGTTCGGATTCGAGCAGGTCGCGGGGAATTGCCGCGGTGTTGATGGCGATGAAGGGCTGGTCTGCGCGCTGGCTGTGGCGATGCACCGCACGCGCCACCAGTTCCTTGCCGGAACCCGACTCACCGGTGATCAGCACGGTCGCGCTCGATTGACTGAGCCGGCCGATGGCCCGGAATACCTCCTGCATCGCTGGCGCCTGCCCGAGAATCTCCGGCATCAGTCCCATGTCGTTTGGCGCACCACTCTGGTGCATGCTTTCGCCAATCGCCCGCCGGATCAAGTCCAGCGCCTGATCGACATCGAAGGGCTTCGGCAAGTACTCGAAAGCACCGCCCTGAAACGCCGACACCGCACTCTCGAGATCCGAATAGGCGGTCATGATGATCACCGGCAGGGCCGGAAAGCGCTCCTTGAACAGCTGCAGCAGTTCAAGCCCCGACTGACCAGGCATGCGGATGTCGGAAACCAGGACCTGTGGTGGCTCGCCGCCCGCCTCAAGGTGCGCCAGCGCCTCGGTGGCCGACGCAAAGCTCTGCGAAGGGATTTTCTCGCGCGAAAGGGTCTTCTCGAGCACCCAGCGAATAGATTTATCGTCGTCAACGATCCAGACCGGTTTCATTGATTCCTCGGGCAGTTTGGCAAGTGTCATCAGCTACCCTAGCAAGAAACCTGCCAGCACCATCAGCCGAGCGGCAGGCGAATCGTGAAACAGGTATCGCCCGGCCGGCTCTCGCAATCGATCGTGCCATGATGCTGCTCGACAAAGCTCTGGGCCAGCGTCAGGCCCAGCCCGCTGCCGCCTTCGCGACCGGAAACCAGCGGATAGAACATCCGTTCGCGAATGTCCTCGGGAACTCCCGGACCATCGTCCGCCACCTGGACTTCCAGCGCCAGGCGGTAGCGGCGCTTGAACAAGGTGGTCTGCCGGGCGACACGGGTGCGCAAGGTGATCTGGCCCAGGCCGGTGACACTGTCGTCGGGCTGGCGCATGATCGCCTGGGCGGCGTTCCTGGCAATGTTCAGGAACACCTGAATCAATTGCTCCCGATCACCGACCAGCTCGGGCAGACTGGTATCGTAATCACGCCGAACGGTCAGCAGGGTCGGAAACTCGGCAGTCAGCAGACTGCGCACCCGCTCCAGGATCTCGTGAATGTTCACCGGACCGGGCTGCATCGGCCGGTGTGGCGAGAGCAGGCGACGCATCAGGTCCTGCAGGCGATCCGCCTCCTTGATGATCACCTGGGTGTACTCGCGCAAGCCGGGATTGTTGAGTTCATGCTCAAGCAACTGCGCCGCACCGCGGATGCCGCCCAGCGGGTTCTTGATTTCGTGCACCAGATTTCTGATCAGCTCGCGATTGGCGTGCTGCTGCTCGACCAGTCGCTCTTCCCGAGTCGCCCTGAGCTGTTGATCGATCGGCCACAGCTCGACCAGTAAGCGTGCCTCCGGGGCATCGACAGGATTGACCGTGCAATTCAGTCTGAGCAACTCGCCGGCGCTAAGCCGCACGTCGACATTCTGCCCGGTGCAAGCCCCACCGTCGTTGAGCGCGCTCTCAAGCGCCGCCAGGAACGCCGGCGGGCACTCGATGACGCCCGCCATCGGGCAGCCAACGAAGACCTTGCTGCTGATCGCCAGCAGGTTCTCGGCGGCCGGATTCATGTAGCGGATAACCAGGTGTTCGTCGAGCAGAACGACCGCCGACGAGAGCAGGTCGAGCCCCCCGAATGGATTTCCGGATGTTTCTGTTTCTTCAGGCATGGGTTTTCACGGGCGGTAGCGGCGCAAGCCCGGGATCAGCGCAGATTGGCGATCTCTTTGGTGATCGCCTCGATGTTGCGCTCGTGCAGGGCGATCTTGTCCTGGTACGGCTTGAGACGCTCCTCAACCTTGCCGCCGCTGATGGCGCCGCCCTGCATGCGCTCGCTCGGCAGCACGATCGCCTGTTGCTCGGTAAGTGTCTTTCGTGCCTGCTCGACATTCTTCTGCTCGCTGGCCAGTTCGCTTTCGAGAATCCTGCGGCGATCCCCGTCGCGCGATTTCTGCGTCTGATCGTCCACCTTGGGGAAACTGGCGGGGGTCGGCGTCCTGGCTGCTGACGCCGGCGCAGGCGCCACGTTGACCGGATCGAGGGTAAGCTTCTTGCAGTCTTTCGTGGACACGTTCGAGTAGGTCACGCGCCCATCGGCACCCGTACATTTGTAGATCGCCTGGGCGTGCACGGAACCTGTCACCAGCGAAAGCAGTGCGATCGAACAACACAGGGTTTGCGGTCTCATCGTCGTCGTTTCCCTTGGTCACAACCCACCACCAGACGGAGATGGGCTCGCATCATGCTGAATCCCGGAGCAAACGCGAGTGTATTGGATGACTCCAACTAATACAAACGTGCAGGAAAGGCGATCGGTAGACAAGAAAAAGACGGGCAAGCCCGTCCTTTTCTCCGAACAACCGGATCAGCAGCTGTAGTACAGCTCGAACTCGACCGGGTGGGTGGTCATGCGAACCTTGTTAACTTCATCCATCTTCAGTTCGATGAAGGCACCGATCCACTCGTCCGAAAAAACACCGCCACGGGTCAGGAATTCGCGATCCGCGTCGAGCGCGGCGAGCGCCTCTTCCAGGCTGGCGCAGACGGTCGGGATCTTGGCATCTTCTTCCGGCGGCAGGTCGTAAAGGTTCTTGTCGGCCGGATCGCCCGGGTGGATCTTGTTCTGGATGCCATCGAGGCCGGCCATCAGCAGCGCCGCGAAGCACAGATAGGGATTGGCGATCGGATCGGGGAAGCGCGTCTCGATGCGCCGCGCCTTGTCGGACGCGACGTGCGGCACGCGGATCGACGCCGAACGGTTCTTGGCCGAGTAGGCCAGCTTGGTCGGCGCCTCGTAGTGCGGCACCAGGCGCTTGTACGAATTGGTACCGGGGTTGGTAATCGCGTTCAGCGCCTTGGCGTGCTTGATGATGCCGCCGATGTAGAACAGGGCGAGTTCCGACAGACCGGCGTAGCCGTTACCGGCAAACAGGTTCTTGCCGTCTTTCCAGATCGACTGATGGACGTGCATCCCCGAGCCGTTGTCGCCGACGATCGGCTTCGGC
This sequence comes from Accumulibacter sp., assembly GCF_032229525.1. Classification (GTDB taxonomy): domain Bacteria; phylum Pseudomonadota; class Gammaproteobacteria; order Burkholderiales; family Rhodocyclaceae; genus Accumulibacter. Next base: position 78,546 of record NZ_JAVTWB010000012.1, read on the forward strand.
ATGAAGGTTGCGGTCTTGCCATACTGGTGCGCGACGTTGTGCACCACGTACTTCAACTGCTGCGTCCAGTCAGCGCGCTTGACCAGGGTGTTGAAAACGGTGCCGATCTCGCACTGACCGGCGGTGGCGACTTCGTGGTGATGCACTTCGACCGGCACGCCGATCGACTCGAGGGTCAGCACCATTGCCGAGCGGATGTCGTGCAGGCTATCGACCGGCGGCACGGGGAAATAACCGCCTTTGACCCCCGGACGGTGGCCAGTGCCGCCGCCACCCTCGGATTTCTCGCCACTCGCCCAGGCCGCTTCGTCCGAGAAGATCTTCAGCGAGCAGCCCGACATGTCGACGCTCCAGGCAACCGAGTCGAAAACGAAGAACTCGGGCTCCGGACCGAAGTAAGCGGTGTCACCGATACCGCTCGATTTCAGATAGGCTTCGGCGCGCTTGGCGATCGAACGCGGATCGCGGTCGTAGCCACGGCCGTCGGCCGGATCGACGACGTCGCAAGTCAAGACAATCGTCGTCTCGTCGAAAAAGGGATCAATGTAAGCGGTGCTCGGATCGGGCATCAGCTGCATGTCCGAAGCCTGGATGCCCTTCCAGCCCGAGATCGACGAGCCGTCGAAGGCGTGACCATTCTCGAATTTGTCCTCGTCGAAAGCGCTGACCGGCACGGTGACATGCTGCTCCTTGCCACGGGTGTCTGTGAAGCGGAAGTCGACGAACTTCGCCTCGTTTTCCTTAACCATCTTGATCACGTCTTGCGGGCTTGCCATTGCAGAGTCTCCTGAACAGGTGCCGCATGAAGCGGCGGCAGTAGAAAATAGGTACGAGGGAATGAGAGCACAAAACGTGCCAAGCCACGCCCTGCAAGCTTTTCATTGTGCCATAAGCACGATCAGCGTTCTCGCGCTTTTTCCCCTCCCCGTTTCGCATCACATTGGTGCGCGCCTCGACCAAGCGCACCAGCGTGGTGCGCACTGAAGGATCACGTCCTGCCGCAGCAAGGGAGCAAGTGATTTATACTGCGATGCTCGTGAAACTTCACTCGACAGGCGACTTGGCGGGCACCATGGGAAGATTGACCGATTTGCTTCAGCTGGCCCAGGAACGCGGACGCGAACTGGGCATCCCCTACGCTGGCGCGCTTACCCCGCAGGAGGCCTACGAGGTCTGGCAACTGGCCCCGGGCGCCAAGCTGGTTGACGTGCGTACCCGGGCAGAATGGGATTGGGTCGGGCGCATCCCAAGCGCGATCGAGATCGAGTGGCTGAGCTACCCGGACAACAAGCCCAACAGCAATTTTCTGCCGCAGCTGAAACAGCAGGTCGATCGCGAAGCGCTGCTGATGTTCATCTGCCGCAGCGGCGCGCGCTCGCACAACGCCGCCGCCCTGGCCAGCCAGGAGACGCGGGCCGATTGCTACAACGTGCTCGAGGGCTTCGAGGGCGACAAGGATGCCAGCGGCCAGCGCGGCAAGATCGGTGGCTGGCGCCACGCCGGTCTGCCGTGGCATAGCTGAACTTCTTGCCGACTGCCCTGTCTCGGCTCTGTGATAACGACCTGAGTCACTGAACATGCCAACCGCCACCATCAGCTTCGACAAATTCAACCAGATGCAGGACGATGCCTGCCATCAGCGCATCCGCGCCGCCCGCGACCGGCTTGGCAAGAAGGCCGTGCTGCTGTGCCACCACTATCAACGCGCCGATGTCTATCAATACGCCGACCTCACCGGCGACTCGCTGAAGCTGTCGCGCCTCGCGGCACAGGCCGACGCGCAGTACATCGTCTTCTGCGGCGTGCATTTCATGGCCGAAGTGGCCGACATCATGTCGAACCCGGAGCAGATCGCCATCCTGCCGGATCTGGCCGCTGGCTGCTCGATGGCCGACATGGCCAATCTGGCCAAGGTCGAACGCTGCTGGCGCGAACTCGGCGAGGTCCTTGACGTCGACCAGCAGGTGACGCCGGTCACCTACATTAACTCCGCTGCCGACCTCAAAGCCTTCTGTGGCGCCCATGGCGGCATCGTCTGCACCTCGTCGAACGCCGGCACGATCGCCAGCTGGGCTTTCCAACGCCGGGAGAAGATCCTGTTCTTTCCCGACCAGCACCTCGGGCGCTGGACCGGGCACCAGATGGGCATCGCGCACGACGAGATGATGGTCTGGGACCCCGACCTCGAAATGGGCGGGCTCAGCGCCGAGGAAATCCGGCACGCGAAACTCCTGCTCTGGAAAGGTCACTGCTCGGTGCACCAAATGTTCCAGCCGGCGCACATCCTGCGTTTTCGCAACCAGTATCCGGACGGCTTGGTGATCGCCCACCCCGAATGCAGTTTCGAGGTCTGCCGGCAATCGGATTTCGTCGGCTCCACCGAACACATCGTCAGAACCATCAAGGAAGCCAGCTCGAACACCCGCTGGCTGGTCGGCACCGAACTCAATCTGGTCAATCGCCTGGCCGAGGAAGTCAAAGCCGAAGGCAAGATAGTCCAGTTCATGGCGCCCACCGTGTGCATGTGCTCGACCATGCAGCGCATCGACCCGCAGCATCTGGCGTGGACCCTCGAAAACCTGGCCGACGGCAAGGTGGTCAACCAGATCAAGGTGCCCGAGCACGAACGCGAACTCGCCAAAGTGGCGCTGGAGAGAATGCTCGCCGTCTCCTGAGCGAGCCGCCCTGTTTTCAATAGCCTGGGACAGCTGCAGAAACTGTGGTCTGTCCTGGTTTGCCCCGGTTGACCTACGCTTACACGGGGCTTCAATTTGCGCGAGGAGATGATTCCAATGTATGCAAGGTTTTTGGTGTTCACAGGTTTTCTGCTGACTTCCGTTTGCACGGTTGCATTGGCCGGCGAAAGCAAGGAAAGCGCTGGAACGGAGCCTGCCGAGGCATCAGCATCGCAGATAAGTGATAAGGAGCGTGCCGCCAAGCAGGCCGAGATCCTCGCGATGCGCGACGATACACTGAAGCGTCTTTTCAAGGCCAAGCCGCAAGTCAAAGCGGAAATTGCCAAGGCGGCAGGCTATGCCGTGTTCGACGCCTCGCAGACCAATATCATTCTGTTGGTCACCAGTCATGGCGGTGGTGTAGTCGTCGACAACGCCACCAAGAGGGAAACCTTCATGAAGATGAAGAAATTGGGGACGGGGCCAGGGGTGGGTTACAAGAAATTCAAGCAGGTGCTGGTCTTCAAGAGCCAAAAATTGCTCGATACCTTTGTCACCATGGGGGCCGACGTGGCGGCCAACGCTGATGCCACCATGAAACTGAAGACAAATGAAAAGGGTATGGTTCTTGACGGCACGGCTTCCTTCAACCCGGAACTGTCGGTTTATCAACTCACTGACCGTGGCCTCATGCTGCAGGCCAATTGGGGTGGGGTGGCCTACTTGCCCGATAGCGATCTGAACGCGCCGGGTCAGTGATGGCGGCGTCTCGGTAGCCTGCATCGCCGAGAGCGATCGCTCCACGGTGACTGAAGGCATTTGTCCGCGCAGGACCGTGCGCCGCTATCGCCGGCAAACCGCCGGATTTCAGAACAACACGCCGAACGAAAAAGGTTGGATCGTGCGCAGCCACGATCTGAACCGTCTGTTGGACGAGCCAGCCCTGAGCGGTCCTTGGTTGAAGACTCCCAGACGATATGTTTTCGCGCACGCATGGGGCCAGGTCTTTCTTCTTGCCTTCGTGATAAAGACCGATGGTATGGGTATGTATGCGGGGAAAACTAATGACCTGACCCCGCTTGCACTGCTCCATGAGGCACAGAGATGTTCTATCTGCGCCGCGATCCAGAACACCATAGATATCACGGACAAAAGCGAGGCTGCGTATGCCACATTCCCTGTCGACACAGTGTGAGCAGAAAAAGCAATTCATGATCGGCGAGAAGCGTGAATGGCGATGGGTTCAAATCGCAGTCTCTACCGCTATTGCTGCAGCCCCTGAGAATATCCGCTGCAGGCACTGTCATGGGGGGGCGGTTCGAATTCACAAGCAAAGGGTCGTCGATGGGCCACAAGATCACGTGGAACATCGGTCTCGCCAAGACTCGGAATACTGTTGTGCAGGGAGTTACTTCAAAGGCCAGCAAAAGCGCTCTAGTCAGCCGGTCGAATGAGCGAAAATGGGATCTGACTTTTGGTGGAACGATCATTCCATCGGCCTTACACGAGAACAGTCGTGAGTTTTCTTCCGCCGTTCACAGTGACGTTGAGAAGCCGCTTTCCCACTCGGGCTACTTCCGCTCTGGGTCGGTACGACACACCAAGGACCATTACTCGAACATCGCCACCCCCTGTTTTTCACATTCACGCGACCACCCATGGCCAACAAACCCGCATACAAAATCCACGGCATCAAAAACTGCGACACGATGAAGAAGGCCTTTGCCTGGCTGGCCGAGCACGGCATTGCCTGTGACTTCGTCGACTACCGCAAGGCGGGCATCAGCGTCGACCAACTCGCCGACTGGTGCCGCCGCGCCGACTGGCAGCTGCTGCTCAACACGCGCGGGACGACCTGGAGAAAGCTTGCGGACGAAGAGCGCGCCGACGTCGACGAAACGAAGGCGCTGGCGCTGATGGCCGCGCACCCCAGCCTGATCAAACGGCCGGTGATCGATACCGGCGACGCCTTGCTGATCGGCTTTGATCCTGAACGCTACGCCAGCCGCTTCTTGGGAACGGACCAATGACCGACGACTGCCTCTACCGCTTCCTGCTCGACGATCTGGACATCTCGGGTGCCGTCGTTCGCCTGGGCCCGGCCTGGCGGCAAATGACCGAGGGCCGCGACTACCCGGCGCCGGTCGCGCAACTGCTCGGAGAGATGACCGCGACGACGCTGTTGCTCGCCGGCAACCTCAAGCAGCCCGGACGCATGACCATCCAGTTGCGCGGCGGCGGCGCGGTGTCGTTGCTGGTCATTGACTGTAACGAGCAATTGCAGCTCCGCGGCATGGCCCGGTGCAGCGCACCCGTTGCCGAAGGCTCTGCTGCGGACCTGCTCGGCGACGGGCAACTGCAACTGGCGCTCGACATGCCGTCGATGCGCGAGCCTTACCAGAGCATCGTGCCACTGGTCGGTGAAAGCATCGCCGAGATCTTCGAACACTACCTCGCGCAGTCCGATCAGCTGCCCGCGCGCGTCTTCCTCGCGGCTTCGCCGGACGCTGCCGCCGGACTCTTCCTGCAGTGCCTGCCGACCGCCGACCAGCGCGACGCGGACGGCTGGAGGCGCATCGAAGCGCTCGCCGCGACCGTGAAAGCCGAGGAACTGCTGTCGCTACCCGCCGAAGAACTGCTGCTGCGCCTTTTTGGCGAAGAGACGGTCCGCCTCTTTCCCGCCCGGGCAGTCACCTACCACTGCCCGGAAGACTGGGAAAAGGTGCGTTCGATGCTGCGCTCGCTTGGTCGCAGCGAGGTTTACGCCGCGCTCCAGGAACACGGCGAAGTCGTGATCAAGGACGATATCTGCAACCGTGAATACCGTTTTGACGCGCCGGCCATCGAAGAACTGTTCGCTGACGAACCGTCGTCCGCACCCCCGACCGTGCACTGACGGCTGAGACTGCCGACTGGCGCCACCCTGCCGTCGGCCCTCAGGGTTGCAGGCGGTAGAAGCGGTTCTGATTGACTCGCCCGTAGATGCCATCGAGCCGCTGCCCGGTTTTCTCGAGATGTTCGAGGCGCTGGTCCGGATGGGGGTGGGTTTTGAACAGCAGACTGACACTGCGGTCGTCGCTGGAGAGATGCCCGAGATCCTGCAACACCATCGGCAGACCGAACGGGTCATAGCCCGCCCGCGCGGCGAGAACCATCGCCAGGCTATCCGCCTCGTACTCCGCCTTCTGGTCCAGCGAACGGGAGAAAAGCTCGGCGCCACTACCGATCATTCGGGCGATCTGCTCGCTCTCGCCGGCCTGTTCGGACAGCAGTTTGCCGCCCTGATCGAGCAACTGGCCCTGCGCCAGCAGCTTCAGATGGTGCTTGCTGACGATATGGGCGATTTCGTGGGCCAGCACGCCGGCCAGCTCGCTTTCGCTTTGCAGCTGCCGATAAAGACCGCGGGTGACGAATACATAGCCGCCCGGCGCGGCAAAGGCATTGACGTCCGCTGACTCGATGACGCCGAAATGCCAGGCCAGATCGGGACGAGCGCTTTGCAGCGACAACCAGCGGCCGACGAGATTGACGTACTGCTGCAGCTTCGGGTCGTTGACCAGCGGCGCCGCGCCGAGAAGATTTCCCGCCGCCTGCCGGCCGATCGCCTGTTCTTCCTCCGGCGAAAAGTGTCCCAGCGTCCGCGCGGCTTGTGTGGCGGCTTCCTGCACCGGCTGGGGCAAGATCTTGACCGCCTCGGCAGGCGAGCGTCTGATCTCGTCCTCGACCTGCTTGCGCAGATCGTCCCACAGTCCGCCGGCATGCACCGGGGCGGCCAGCGCCAGGAACAGCAGCGTGGCCGCGGCAAATGCTCTGCCGAGGCTGATGGTCATTGGCTTCCGTCCAACCTGATCATCACTCAATCAACCGCTCGCGCCGTGAGCTTGCCCTGGCGGGCGAATCGCTGTGCTTCGGCGGGGCTGGCCGCATACGCATCCAGCACTCTGAGCGCGGCCGCATCGAAACGCGCCAGTTTCAGTTCTTCTTCATCGAGACCGCGGATACCCGTGGTGGACACCACGCGCCCGGTGCCCGCCCGGCCGGTCACCAGCGCGACCAGCTCGTGGGTGCCGCCGCCTCCCTTGCGCGCCTGGCCACGGCGAATGCTGAGCATGCGCACCCAGCCGTTCAGGCTAGCGCTCTTTACCCGGTACCAGCCACCGCGTTTCTCCAGGATGTCGACCTTGTCGCCCGTCGCCAGCACCCCCACCGCCCGGGCATCACGATAAGGCGTTTTCCTGACTTCGCTTGCCTTGCGCGCCGTGCCGTCCTCGCCGCCCAGTGCCTGCCCGCAGGCGAACATCAATCCGGCTGCAAAGCAGGCGATGAGCTGTCTTGTTCCATTCATCAGAAGCCCTCTCGAGACTGTGCAACGTTTTCCTGCCAGCGCAGAAGCGCCTCGGCGAATAACAGCCGCCACCCGCTTACCGCCGCCTTGCCCCCGGCAATCAGGCCTTCGTGCGCGTACCACGCCAGCTGCGGCGGGCCGCCATTCTTGCCCGCTAGCGTGCCGGAATCGGCCAACGCCGTGATGCGTGCGATATCGCTCAGCACGCGGCCACGCGCATCCGGGTCGTCTGCCGCGAAGATCCAGGAGATGGCGAGGGTGTGCTCGAAAAGGGACCACATGCCTTTCTGCCGGCCTTCGATCAGCTCTACGCTGCGCGGTTCGCTACAAAGTCTAGCAACTTCTTCGCGCAGTTTCCTGATCGTGCGCAGCGTGGCCCTTTGATCGGCGCCTTCGACGCGGATCAGCAGCAACAGGGCGCCAAGTTCGCCCTCGCGCTCGGTTGAATCCCGCAGGGCGCTGGTTTCGAGAAGCTTGCGCGTGGCAACCCCGTACAGGCGGACCAACGCGTAGTAGGCCAGCACCACCGCGAACGGTCCGGTGAGGTTGATGTAGGTATGGGTGAGATTGATGCTGGCGTAACTGCTGGTCAACAGAACGACCTCGAAGGTGCCGACCATGCGGTCGACGCGGTTGCCCTCGGGGTCGCGGAAGATCGACAGCGCGATCACCCAGACCAGCAGCGCAGCCAGCAGCGGATAGACGATGCGGCCCTCCGGGAAGCGCAGGTAATCGTCGTTCTTCAGGTTGTCGATCGCCGTGGCAAGTATTTCGACGCCCGGATGCAGGCTGCTCATCGGCGTCGGCTTGACATCGAACAGGCTCGGTGCAGTGGAGCCGATCAGGACGATCTTGCCGGTGAACTCGTCGGGCGCGCGCTTTCGGTCACGACTGATCATGTCGTTGAAGACATCGGCAAAGCTCACCGTACGATACGAGAACGGCGGCCCGCGCCAGTTCAGCAGCACGCTCGGCGCGCCGGGTTCCGCCAGATCCAGGTCGCGAATGATGCGGCTGGGCAGGGAGGGAACACGCCAGCCATGGTCATTGCGGTAGGCGAGATACTGGCGGGTAACGCCATCCGGATCGGGATAGATATTGTGCAGACCAAGCCGCCCGCCGGCCAGAATCGCGGGGAAATGCGGAATCACCACGGCAATGGTGGCCCCTTCGCGCGCCTCGCCCGGGATCGCTTCGACGCCCGGGATCATCCCCGGCTCGACGCTGCTCAGGGCATCGCTGGCCGGATCCAGGCGGAGCAGCGGAAAGTAGGTATTGCCGGTGGCCGCCACGGCAGCGTCGAAATAATCATCGCTGTCCGGGTTGTAGACATCCGGGTCGCTGAACAGGATGTCGAAGACCACCGCTTGCGGATGTTGCGCTTCAAGCTGCTCGAGGAATTCGCCGAGGATCTGGCGCGGCCAGGGCCAGCGACCGTACTCCGGCGCCATCGCCGCCAGGCTCGCCTCGTCGATGTCGACGATGACGATCTCGGGGTCGGGCTTCGGTACGATGAGCCGATGACTCATCATGAAGTCGAATGCGCCGTGCTGCATTTTGGCCGTGACGTGCAGATACACCGCATCGATGGCGATCAGCAGCGAAAAAATGGCCGCCAGAAACAGGTAGAACCTGTTCCCCCAGCGTTTCGCCACGAACACCAGCAACGGTGACAAGGCGCTGACGATGAAGTTGTAGAAGACGATGACAGGATTCATGGCCTCCGCCGGCTACCCCGATCGGTCAATCATGAAGCAGAAAATCGCCAGGCGCGCAGATTTATCGGGAAACGCGCCGGCCTGTACGGTGAGCTTGCGACCAAAATATCGTACAGACCACCGCACACATCGCGAACTGCCTCGTCGACGCCGAGGTCGAACCAGCAAGCGATGCTCGTCCCTGAGCTCCCGCGACCACCGGTGCGTCCGGGGCTGCCGGCGAATCCCAGAACCGCCAGAACCTCGGACCACCTGATGCCTTGGAGCCCGGCGTAGTGACGACAGGGAATGAGCTGTTGTAAGGTAGGTGTACCCTTCATTGAAAGCTTTCCCAGCCATGAGCAGCCTGGATCAGATCATTGCCGAAGTTGGACGCGGTGAGCTTAGCTTCCCGACCCACGCCGACGTTGCCTTCCGCGTTCGTCTTGCTCTTGACGACCCGGATCTGCATCTGAGCCAGGCCACACACCTCGTCGAGGCAGAGCCGCTGTTGGCCGCCCGCGTCGTGGCGGTCGCGAATTCAGTGGCGTTCAACCGTTCGGGCCAGCAGGTCTCCGACGTGCGGAGCGCCGTCAGCCGACTCGGAATCAGCTTCATTCGCACGCTGGCCACCGCACTTGTGATGCGCCAGATGACCGGCCGATTGCAGTCACCCGCCTGCCGTTCCCTGTCAGAGCGCCTCTGGGAACACACGGCGCATGTCGCTGCGCTGGCCAATGTGCTGGCCAAACGACTCGTCCGCCCGTTGGCGGATATGGCGCTCTTTGCCGGGATGGTCCATGAGGTGGGCGGCTTCTACCTGATTTCGCGCACCGACGCCTATCCTGATCTGTTCGCGGAAAACGGCACTCTGACACCGCAAGCGGAACCGCTGATTGGCCAGGCCGTCCTCAAGGCGTTGGCTGTGCCGGAGGAGGTGGTGAACGCGGTCGAAGTGCATTGGCTGCCGCAAGCACCCGACTTCCCGCCGACAAGCCTGGGCGATCTCCTTTCCCTGGCAAACCGGCTGACACCCATCCTTTCTCCGCTGCAAAACCCCGAGCTTCAGGTCTTGCCGGACGACCCCGAGGTGGCATCCCTGCTGACCGAGATCCTGGACGAATCCGGCGAGGAGATGGGAGAACTTGCATACGCCTTGCGTTACTGAGGCGCTTCATATAGATTTGGCGAGTGTAGTCTTACTGAAAAGAGCAAACTCATCGAAAGATGGGGACGCAAAGTCACCGGTCTAAAGGAAAACGGGGTTTGTGCCGTTTCCCCAAGATGGCGGGACCGCCAGGCTAACCGACGTAGCGCCCGGACAAACAAGGCTTCGGGCGTGCTCTCGTCGACTGTAAGCCCTCGGGTTCCCTAAGGAGCTTGACTGCCGCTCCGATTGTGACCTTGCGCCAGCCCGGCAGATGTTGCGGTTTGGCAGCGCCCGGTGTTGTGGCGCTCGTGGCAAGGAGAATTGGTGATGACCATCCCCGTCGGTAACGTGATCAGCTTCCCGGAAGGGATCCGCGCTTCGTCCGCGGGTGGCGATCGCGTCGGGGTCCTGGTCGAGGCGCGGGACCTGATGGCCGGCAAGCTCCGCGAAGCCTTTGCGTCGGTCTTACCGGAGGTGGAAGAAGAACTCCTGACCAAGGGCGACGTCGCCCTTGGCCGCGTGCAACGCGAGCTGTTTTACGATACCAGAAACGCCATTCATGACCAGGCAGGGCGCCTTGAAGGCTTTCTGGCAGCCAGATGGTCCGCATTCTTCCAGCCCAACCGCAAGTCTGCGCTCGACATGGCCAAGCCAGCCAGCGCCGTCGGCGATCCGGACGAACTGCAACTGGTCGACTTCGGCACCATGGACCAGGAACTGGTCGTCAACGCGATCGCGGGCCGCCTGCGCAGCGCTTGCGATGATGCTCTGTTTGCCCTCGATCGGCGCCTGGCGTTTCTCTCCGGGCAGCCGGAGGGCACGCTGCAGGTCGAGCATTTCATCGCCCAGTCGCTGGACGGGGCTTTCGAAGATGCCGGGCTGGCCGGCCCGGCAAAAACTGAAGTTCTCCGTGCCGTGCTGAACCGCGCAGTCGCAGTCTTCCGTCCGACAATCGATGATCTCAATGCCTTTCTGGTTGCCCGCGGCGTGCTGCCAGATCTCCGCCGTAGTTACTCCCCGTCGTCAACCAAGAAGAAGGAAGCGGGCGAGGCAGACAGGGCTACCGACGCCACCGATCTCTTTGCGCTGCTGCAGAAACTGGTACAAGCCCAGCCGTCGGGTGC
>NZ_JAVTWB010000012.1:89636-110019 GCF_032229525.1 Accumulibacter sp.
CCACCGATCTCTTTGCGCTGCTGCAGAAACTGGTACAAGCCCAGCCGTCGGGTGCGGTGTCGAGTGGTGGCTTGGGCAGTGTCGCCAGCGGTGCTGGCCCTGGCCCTGGCGGTGGCGGTGGGGGTGGATCTGTAGGTGGCAGCTGGACTGGCGGTGGCATCGCATCGGGCATGTTCGCTAGTCCTGGCGGCGTGCCGGCCGGCGTAGCCCAACAAGGCGGCACATCATCCGGCAACATGCTCATCGCCATGGACCAGGTCATGGCCACGCTGGACACCCTGCAAAGGGCAGTACCTGTGCACAGCGCGACGCCCGTTGCGGCGGGCAGCGTGTTGCGCGAGTTCCGCACCAGTGACACTGGCCAAGGCCTCGACCAGCTCAATTCGGTGACCGTGGATATCGTCGCCACCTTGTTCGACTTCATTTTCGACGATGCGTCGGTCGGCGATCCGATCAAGGCACTGGTGGCGCGCCTGCAGATTCCGGTGCTGAAGGTCGCCTTGCTTGACAAGACATTCTTTTCCAGCAAGGCACATCCGGCCCGGCGGCTGCTCGATGGAATTTCGCGGGCAGCGATACGCTGCGGCCCCCTGGCTGGGCACGAAAACCCGCTTTACGCGCGGATCACCGAAATCGTCGAGCGGCTGCAGAACGAATTCACTCAGGACACCGGATTGTTCGACACGCTTTGTCTCGAACTGAACACCTTTCTGGACGCCCAGGAGGACGCCGCCGATGCTCGCGCGGCCCAGGCCGCTCCACTGGTCGTCGAACAGGAACGGCAGGAGCTGGCGATGATGACTGTCGATCAGGCGCTCGCCAGCTGGCTGGCAATGCCGCTCCTACCTTCTGCAGTGACGGACCTGCTGACCCACGAATGGCGCATGCTGTTGATTCGGCACTATGTGGACCAGGATGACAACGCCTGGGGCGCCGCCATGGGCACCATCAGCGACCTGGTGGCGAGCATCGAACCGCAGCCGGATGCGCAGAGCCGGAAGCGACTGGCGGCCCGCTTGCCGACTCTCGTTCGCCGCATCTGTGACGGCCTGGCCAGCCTGGAGATGGCCGATGAGCGCCGTCTCGCCCTCATCGACGCCCTGTTCAGCATGCACGCCGCGGTGCTGCGCGGTGCGGCACCGCTGCTTACGAAAACGCAAGCGCCGGTGACGGCGGCCGAGCCGGCGCGGATTGCCAGCGAGCACATCGAGCACGGGGAAACACATCTGGAACGTATCTCCCTCGCCGACGGCAGTGCGCTGGCGGCCTCACAGGATGACGGCGACATCCGCTCGCTGGTAGGGGGCCTGCAGCGGGGCGACTGGGTCGAGTTCGCCAATGCCGAGAGCGGCGCTTTGCGTTATCGTCTGTCATGGATCAGTCCGCAGCGGGGTATCCTGCTGTTCACCAACTCCCAGTCGCCACGAGCGATATCAGTGGCGCCGGACGCACTGACCTTACAGATCGAACGTGGCGAAGCGACCATCGTGCCGGTCGAGCCGATGTTCGATCGCGCCGTCAACCGTGCACTGGAAAAGCTGAAGGCGGCATGATAGCCGGCCGCCTCGCTTTCATGAGGGCATGACGCGGGAAGAGCGGATCGTCAGGTGGGCTTTCCTGCCGGCCGACCAGGCCAGCAGGAAAGCTTCATTCCGCGGCTGAGCCGGACGGCTGGTACCCGTAGGGAGCGGTCGCCGGATAACCGGCCAGATCGAGCAACTCGTTCCAGGTAGCAGCTGCAAACGCTCTCGAGCCTTGTCGTCCGACGCTGATACTCGGTAGCGAAGCCGCACCGCCCAGTTGCCGGCCGAGCTCGGCGAGCTGTTCTTCGCTGGTCAGCAGTTTTTCCGCGAACGGCACACCACGGCCGTTGAGTAGGGCACGCGCCTGTGGGCACGCGGGGCAATCGGCGCTGGTGTAAAGGACGACCGGGAATTTCTCGCTCGCCTGGCGGGTAGCATAGGGAAGCCGCTGCCGGTCGGCACCGCTCGCGGCCTCGACGACGACTACCTGCCTGGCACCTGGCGGAGGGGGACGGTCAGAGACGACGGTGCCGCCCGTCGCCCGATCGATCCACCGATAAGTGGTTTGCGCGTTGGTGGCGGTAGCGGCCAGTAGCACGGTGGCGATGCTGGCGAAGCGCAGTGCGGCGGTCGTGAGCATGGCTTCAGCTCCTCAATTGTTACGCGGCAATCATACCACTGTGCCTCAACAGCGCGTCGACCCGAGGTTCGCGACCGCGGAAGGCACGGAAATTGTCGATCGCCGCGCGACTGCCGCCGACCGACAGGATCTCGCGCAGGAAGCGCTCCCCGACGCTCCGGTCAAAGGGATCGCCCGCCTCCTCGAAGGCGCCGTAGCAATCCGCCGAGAGGACCTCGGCCCACTTGTAACTGTAGTAGCCGGCGCCATAGCCGCCGGCGAAGATGTGCGCAAAGCTGTTCGGAAAGCGGTGCCATTCGGGTGGGACAAAAACCGCAACTTCGCGTCGCACATCGGCGAGCAATTCGAGCAGGCTGCGCTCGCCGGCCGGGTCGAAATCGCTGTGCAGCAGCAGGTCGAACAGCGAAAACTCGACCTGCCGTAGCGTCTGCATGCCGCTGAGGAAGTTCTTGGCGGCCAGCATCTTGTCGAACAACGCGCGCGGCAGGGGCTCTCCGTTGTCGACATGCGCACTCATCCCCTGCAGCACGCCCCACTCCCAACAGTAGTTCTCCATGAACTGCGACGGCAACTCGACGGCATCCCACTCGACCCCGTGAATACCGGCTACGGCCAGTTCGTCGACACGCGTTAGTAGATGGTGCAGGCCATGGCCCGTTTCGTGAAACAGGGTGATCACTTCGTCGTGCGTGAAGGTCGCCGGCCGCGGCAGCCCATCTTTTTCACCGACCGGTCGTGAGAAATTGCAGTTGAGGTAGGCAACCGGCTTCTGGATGTCGTCGCTCGCCCTCGTGGCCACTTCCAGGCGCAGGCGGCGGCGAGTAATCGCCTCATCCATCCAGGCGCCGCCCCGCTTGGTATCGCGGGCGTAAAGATCAAGGTAGAACTGTCCGAGCAGCTCGCCGCCTGGCGTCTCGATGCGGAAAAAACGCACATCCTCGTGCCACACCGGCGCACGGTCGGGCTTGAGGCAAACACCGAACAGGGTCTCGATCACCTCGAACAGTCCGGAGAGAACCTTGTCCTCGGTGAAATACTGCTTCACATCCTGCTCCGAGAAAGCGTAGCGTCGTTGCAGCAGCTTCTCGGAGACGTAAGCAACATCCCAGGCTTCCATCGTCTCGAGACCCAACTCGTCGCGCGCAAAATCGCTCAGTTCGGCTACATCCTGCTCGGCGAACGGCCGCGCCTTGGCCGCCAGGTCGCGCAGGAAAGCCAATACCTGTGGTACCGATTCGGCCATTTTCGGCACCAGCGAGACTTCGGCGAAGTTGGCGTAGCCCAACATTCGCGCCTCTTCTCGGCGTAGCAGCAAGATCTGGCGAATCAACGGCGTGTTGTCGAGTTCGGCAGCACCGAATTCGGCTGCGCGCGTGGCGTAGGCGCGGTACATCACGGCCCGCAAACGGCGACTGTCGGCGTATTGCATCAGCGGCAGGTAGGACGGCATGTGCAGGGTGAACTTCCAGCCGCTCTGGCCATCCTTCTCTGCCGCCTGGCGAGCGGCCTGGCAGGCGTCGTCGGGCACGCCAGCCAGCTCGGCTGCGTCGGTCACCACTTCGGTGAAGGCGTTGGTGGCGTCGAGCAGGTTCTCCGAGAACTTCGCCGAGAGCTGCGAGAGTTCCTCGGCAATGGCCTGAAAGCGGGGCTTCTGGTCTTCGGGCAATTCCGCGCCGGCCAGTCGAAAATCGCGAATCTCGTTGTCGACGATGCGCCGCCGGGCAGCCGACAGGCACGCGTATTCGCTACCCTCGGCGATCGCCTTGTACTTGGCGAACAGCTGCAGGTTCTGCCCGACTTCAGCGTAGAAACGCGAGACATCCGGCAACATCTGGTTATAGGCATCACGCCACTCGGGAACGTCATTGACCGCGTGCAGGTGACCGACCACTCCCCAGGCACGCGACAGAGGTTCGAGCCCGTCGATCAGCGGCACGGCGAAGCCATCCCAGGTCGCGGCGGCCTCATCCGAGCTCAGGCGCACAAGCAGTGCGCGACACTCGTCGAGTAGCGTGCTGATCGCCGCGCGCACGTGGGATGGTGCGACGGCGTCGAAGCGGGGCAACCCGGAGAAGTCGAGAAGGGGATTAGCGGACGGGGTGTGGGTAGTCATCAATGGGTCCAGGGTTCGGGCGGCTTGCCGACAGGCAGTGCCAGCCTGTTCTAAAGAGTCACCATCCGCGACTAACGCGGCTAACGGCGCGCGTCGTCAGGGGAACGAGAAAGATCGAAGGCCAACGATCGCGCATTGCCTCCGCGGTCGGGTCATTCGACGAACGGCACGCCGGTCAAACGCTCCAGCGCCTCGCCGTACTTGGCACGAGTTCCCGCGATCACGGTGGGCGGCAGGCGAGGACCCGGCGCGCGCTTGTTCCAGTCCAGCGTTTCGAGGTAGTCGCGCACGTACTGCTTGTCGTAGGAAGGCGGATTGCTGCCCACACGGTAGTCGTCGGCCGGCCAGAAACGTGACGAGTCCGGGGTCAGGGCTTCGTCGATCAGGTGCAGTGTGCCGGCAGCATCCAGGCCAAATTCGAACTTGGTATCGGCGATGATGATGCCACGCGCGGCCGCGTACTCGGCAGCTGTGCTGTACAGATCGAGAGCGGCGCGGCGCGCCTCGGCGGCGATCTGCGCGCCGCTCTTGCCGGCCACGGCAAGCACATCGGCGAGTGCGGCGGCGCAGTCCGCCTGGGCGCGCTCGAAGGAAATGTTCTCGTCGTGATCGCCGATCGCGGCCTTGCTCGCGGGAGTGAAAATCGGCTGCGGCAAGCGACTCGCAAGCCGCAGTCCTGCCGGCAGCTGGATGCCGCAAACGCTGCCGCTGGCCTGGTAGTCCTGCCATCCCGAGCCGATCAGATAACCCCGCACCACCGCTTCGATGGGCAGCGGCCGCAAGCGTTTGACAAGCAGCGCACGGCCCCGTACCTGGGCCCGCTCGTCAGCTGCCACCACCGTTTCCGGAGCGATTCCGGTCAGCTGGTTGGGCACGATGTCGGCCAGTTTTTCGAACCAGAAACTCGCCAGGCGGGTGAGTATCCGGCCCTTGCCGGGAATCGGGTCAGGCAGGATGACGTCGAAGGCCGAGAGACGATCACTGGTCACGATCAGCAACTTGTCAGCCCCGACGGCGTAGATGTCTCGCACCTTGCCGCGGCCGAGTAGTGGCAGGCTCTTGATCGTCGACTCAAAAAGGGCTTCGGTCACGGTATTGGTCCAGTGGGAGAACGGGCGTCAAGCGGGCGGTCAAGCGGTGGGATTATAGGGCAGATTGCTCGCTGTCCCGGACGGCGGAATTGCCATCCAGCGGTGATCGGGCGGCCACGCTTGGCGCTCAGGTTTCGCCTCTGGGCTGATCGCCGACGCGAACGATCTTCAGGGTATTGGTGCCGCCGCTGTTGCCCATCGGTTCGCCCGCCGTGAGCACGATGAAGTCACCCTTTTCGATCAACTTCTCCTTGATCAGACGCTCTTCGGCGTTGTGCAGGAGTTCATCGCGACTGCTCGGCTGCTCCTCCATGAGCACCGGGAACACCGCCCGATAAAGCGTCATCTTGGTCAGCGCCTCGGGTCGCGGGGTCAGCGCGTAAACCGGCACGCCACAGTTGAGGCGGCTCATCCAGAGTGCCGTCGAACCCGATTCGGTAAGCGCGGCGATGGCTTTGACCTTGAGGTGGTGTGCCGTCCAGATGGCGGCCAGCGAGATGGTCTGATCAATGCGCGTGAAAACCTGATTGAGAAACTCACGCTCAAGCGTCACTTCGGCAGACTTCTCGGCTTCCAGGCAGATCCTGGCCATCGCCTCAACCGTCTCGACCGGATACTTGCCAGCCGCGGTTTCGGCGGAGAGCATCACCGCGTCGGTGCCATCGAGCACGGCGTTGGCGACGTCCGACACTTCGGCGCGAGTCGGTGCCGGCGAAAGAATCATCGACTCCATCATTTGCGTCGCGGTAATGGCCAGCTTGTTCTTCTCGCGCGCCAGGCGAATCATGCGCTTCTGCAGCGCCGGCACGGCGGCGTCGCCGACTTCTACTGCGAGGTCGCCGCGAGCGACCATGATGCCGTCCGAAGCGGAGATGATCTCCTCGAGAGCGGCCACCGCTTCGACGCGCTCGATCTTGGCAATGGTCAGTGCGTGTCCGCCCGCAGCGTGCATCAGTTGCTTGGCCATGTACATGTCAGCGGCGCTCTTCGGAAAGGACACGGCGACAAAGTCAACCGCGATGCTTGCCGCCGTGCGGATGTCGTCCATGTCCTTGGCGGTGAGCGCCGGCGCCGAAAGGCCGCCTCCCTGCCGGTTGATGCCCTTGTTGTCGGAAAGCTCGCCGCCGTGGCGAACGACCGTGAAGATCTCCGAACCAAGCACGCGCTGCACGTCAAGAATGATACGCCCGTCATCGAGCAGGAGGACGCTACCCGCCGAAACGTCACGGGTCAGATCCTTGTAGTCCAGGCCAACGCGTTCGGCATTACCCTGGTCGCAACTGGCGTCGAGGATGAAAGGCTGCCCTTTTTCCAGCATGATCTTGCCGTCGGCAAATTTCCCGATCCGGATTTTTGGGCCCTGCAGGTCAGCGAGAATGCCTACCGGGCGTCCAACACGGGCGGCCGCCTCGCGAACCAATTGCGCGCGCGCAATGTGGTCCTGCGGTTTGCCATGGGAGAAATTCAGGCGCACGACATCGACGCCGGCGCGGATCATGCGTTCGAGCACGTCGGCGTCAGAAGACGCCGGGCCGAGGGTGGCGACGATCTTGGTATCGCGGGGCATGGGGGGTTCCTATCGTTTTTCTTGGGCTGCTGTTGTATGAGAGGCGCGTCCCGGGCAACGATTACGCAGCAGGGATGCCAGGCTGTCTTGCCTGTAGTGGTCTCCGACACCTCTGGGCGCCGCCGCGTTCAACTGATGTATGGGGTCTTCTCGGCGAGCAATGGCGACCGCAATTGTGCACCGTTGTCAGGCCTACGCGCCATGTCCGGCAAGCCGTTCCTGCGCTGATCGGGTAACACGATTCCGACGCACACTCTGGAGAGAGGCGCGGACGCGGTCAAGCTTCTTTCGGCGAAAGGCGGGACGAAATGCACGCTTTGCCTGTAACGCAGCGCCAAGGGCTTGCCCTGTTCAAGAGTTCCGGGACAAGCAGCGCGCGTGCGGGCAATCTCCATCCGCCGGGAAACTGCCGGATGAACCCTCCAACTGGAGAATGTTGCCAAGCGTGATTGGTGAGTGGGGAGTGAGAATGAGGGGTGCCGGAAAGCACCCCTCGATGACAAGTTAGCGAGCCATGACCTTGATCATTTCCAGCACCTTGCAGGAGTAACCCCACTCGTTGTCGTACCAGGAAACAACCTTGACGAAGGTGCCGTCAAGCGCCATGCCGGCGTCCGAGTCGAACACTGACGTGCAGCTCTCGCCACGGAAGTCGGTGGCCACCACTTTATCGGTCGTGTAGCCGAGGACGCCCTTCATCGGACCTTCCGAGGCCGCCTTCATTGCTGCGCAGATCTGCTCGTAGGTGGTTTCCTTGTTCAGTTCGACGGTCAGGTCAACGACCGAGACGTCCGACGTCGGAACGCGGAAGGCCATGCCGGTGAGCTTCTTGTTGAGCTCGGGAATGACCTTGCCGACGGCCTTGGCAGCACCGGTCGAGGACGGAATGATGTTCTCGAGGATGCCGCGACCACCACGCCAGTCTTTGTTGGACGGACCATCGACAGTTTTCTGGGTGGCAGTGGCAGCGTGCACCGTGGTCATCAGGCCACGCTTGATACCCCAATTGTCATTGAGCACCTTGGCCACCGGAGCGAGGCAATTGGTGGTGCACGATGCGTTCGAAATGATCGTCTGGCCGGCATAGGTATTGTCGTTGACGCCGAACACGAACATCGGCGTGTCATCCTTGCTTGGTGCGCTCTGGATGACTTTCTTGGCGCCGGCGGCGATGTGCTTCTGGCAGGACTCGGTGGTCAGGAAGAGGCCGGTCGCGTCGACGACGATATCGGCGCCAATTTCGTTCCACTTCAGCTCGGCCGGATCCTTGACCGCGGTCAGACGGACTTTCTTGCCATTGACCACCAGCGAATTGCCTTCGACTGCAACGGTACCCTTGAAACGGCCCTGTACCGAATCGTACTTGAGCATGTACGCCAGATAATCGGGCTCGAGCAGGTCGTTGACGCCAACGATCTCGATTTCGGGGAAGTCCTGCACTGCGGCGCGAAATACCATCCGTCCAATACGGCCAAAGCCGTTGATGCCTACCTTGATTGTCATGAAACGGTCTCCTAGAGAAATTACAACACTGACTTCACGGTCGTGACCACATTGGTCACCGTGAAACCGAAAAAATCGAACAACCGGCCTGCGGGTGCCGACTCTCCAAAACGATCAATACCGATTACGGCGCCTTCGAGGCCGACGTATTTTCGCCAAAAGCCGCTGACACCGGCTTCGACGGCCACGCGTGGTATGCCGCGTGGCAAAACTGTGGCCTGGTAGGCCGCGTCCTGACGGTCGAAAACTTCGGCACAAGGCATCGACACAACGCGCACCGCGATTCCCTCATCAGCCAGCGCCCGGCAGGCATCAAGGACCAGTGTGACCTCCGAGCCGGTAGCGATCAGCACCGCCCGTGGTGCCGGACAATCGGCCAGGACATAGGCGCCGCGCCGCATACTTTCGGGCGCCACGCCGGTGGTAACCGTCGGTAGATTCTGACGGGAAAGCGCCAGGATCGTCGGGCCGTCACTGCGTTCGATGGCCGCGACCCAAGCTGCACCCGTTTCGCTGGCATCCGCCGGACGCCAGACGTCGACATTGGGAATCAGGCGCAGGGAAGCGACGTGCTCGACCGGCTGATGCGTCGGACCATCTTCGCCCAGGCCGATGGAATCGTGCGTATAGACCATGATCTGGCGCAGCTTCATCAGCGCCGCCATGCGGATCGCGTTACGCGCATAGTCCGAGAAGACCAGGAACGTCGCCGTGTACGGAATCAGGCCTCCGTGCAAGGCCAAACCGTTGGCGATCGCGGTCATGCCGAACTCGCGCACCCCGTAATAGAGGTAATTGCCGCCTTGGCTCCTGCTGATGCCCTGTGAACCTTTCCACAGGGTCAGGTTGGAGCCGGCCAGATCGGCCGAGCCGCCGATCAGTTCGGGCAGGCGCGGCGCGAAAGCGCTGATGGCGTTCTGCGAGGCCTTACGCGTGGCGATGTTTTCGCCTTTGGCCGCGATTTCGCCCAGTGTTTGCGTGGCTCCGGCGCTCCAGTCGGCCGGCAGCTCGCCGCTCATGCGGCGGGAGAATTCAGCCGCCAACTCCGGGAAAGCCGCTTGATAGGTGGCGAAGCGCGCCTTCCAGTTGTTTTCGAAGACGTTGCCGCGCATGCGGCCGTCCCAACTCGAATAGACGGCGTCGGGAATTTCGAAGGGCGGGTGCGGCCAGCCGATATTGGCGCGGGTTGCGGCGACTTCCGCGCTGCCCAACGGCGCACCATGCACGTCGTGGCTACCAACCTTGTTCGGCGAACCCTCGCCGATGCGCGTCTTGCAGCAGATCAGCGTCGGGCGGGCGGTGTCGGCGCGCGCCGCGAGCAAGGCCTGATCAACGGCGTGGCTGTCGTGCCCATCGACGGCCGCGATAACCTGCCAGCCATAGGCAGCAAAACGTTGCGGCGTGTCGTCGGTGAACCAGCCTTCGACATGACCATCGATCGAGATGCCGTTGTCGTCATAGAGGGCGATCAATCTGCCCAGCCCGAGTGTTCCGGCCAGCGAACAGGCCTCGTGCGAAACGCCCTCCATCAGACAGCCGTCGCCAAGGAAGACGTAGGTCGAGTGGTGGACGATGTCGTGACCCGGGCGGTTGAACTCGGCGGCCAGAACCTTCTCGGCAATCGCCATGCCGACGGCGTTGGCAAGACCCTGGCCGAGCGGCCCGGTGGTCGTTTCAACGCCGGGCGTATGGCCGACTTCTGGGTGCCCGGGGGTTCTCGACTGAAACTGGCGGAAGTTCTTCAGATCGTCAATCGATACGTCGTAGCCCGTGAGATGCAGCAGGGCGTACAGCAGCATCGACCCGTGGCCGTTCGACAGAACGAAACGATCGCGGTCAGGCCAGCGAGGATTGCCCGGGTTATGTCGCAGATGACGACGCCACAGCACTTCGGCGATTTCGGCCATCCCCATGGGCATACCAGGGTGCCCGGAGTTGGCTTGTTGAACCGCGTCCATGGCAAGGGCGCGGATGACGTTGGTCAGGGCGGTAGAAGCAATGGGCACGATGATTGGCCAATCCGAAGCAGGTTGTTTGGTGGCATGGGCAAATTATCCGCCAAAACAGCGGGCATTGCCACCTTCCCCCGTCAGGCGGTAGAAGTGGGCGTCAACGTCGTTGTTGTCGGCCGGGGATACGCTCTTGGGGAACAATACAATAATAAACACTTACCAACATACAAAAGAAGTTTAACTTTTAATTATCTATTGTGACACCTACACTGGGTGCACTTGGACTTGCAGCGTGAACAGGATGACCTCTGAGCAGCCAAACGAACACAGCGCGAGGGCGACCACTGCTTGCGAAGCTGCTCTGCAGGCAGTGATCTTCGATGTTGACGGAACGCTGGCCGATACCGAGCGTGACGGCCACCGCGTCGCCTTCAACCGGGCCTTTGCGCAGTCAGGTCTGGACTGGAACTGGTCGGTCGCCACTTATGGCGAACTGCTGGCAGTCACCGGCGGCAAGGAGCGGATTCGTCACTTTGCGACGAGACATGCGCCGCAGTTGCTGAACCAAACCGGGAGCGCCACCTGGCTGGCGGACCTGCACAACTTGAAGAGCACGATCTACGCCAACCTGGTGCTCGACGGAACGATCGGCCTGCGGCCCGGGGTGGCGCGCTTGATTCGTGAGTTGCGTGGCGCTGGCCTGCGCCTGGCGGTCGCCACGACGACGACGCGTTCGAGCCTGGACAGCCTGCTGCTGGCCAGCTTTGGTGACGAAGCCGGGTCGCTTTTCGAAGTCATCGGTGCGGGCGATGTGGTGGCCGACAAGAAGCCGGCTCCGGACATCTACCATTGGGTGCTGCGGCAGATGAAACTGGCTCCGGGAGAGTGCCTGGCGGTCGAGGATTCGCTACCCGGCATTCGCGCTGCGCGGGCGGCCGGCCTGCCGACGCTGATCACCGTCAACGCCTACACCGCCGACGAAGACTTCGCCGGAGCCCTGAGTATCATTTCCGATCTCGGTGAGCCGGGCGCGCCGGCACGGAGGCTGGGTGGGCAGCCGCTGGCGGGCGAGTACGTCGATCTGGCGCAGCTTCGCCGCTGGCACCGGCAAGCAGTTGCCGATAGCGATCCCTAGCGGGCCACGCATCCTTTCGGATCACCAACGAATATTTTCTTCACCATCATCGACACGGAGACAAACATGGACCAATCGAATCGCTACGCCGACCTCAGCCTCAAGGAAGACGAACTGATCAGCGCTGGCAAGCACATCCTGGTGGCTTACAAGATGAAGCCCAAGGCGGGTTACGACTATCTTCAGGCAGCTGCACACTTCGCTGCCGAATCGTCCACCGGCACCAACGTCGAGGTGTGCACCACGGACGACTTCACCCGCGGCGTCGATGCCCTGGTCTATCTGATCGACGAGGCGAGCGAAGAGATGCGCATCGCCTATCCGATCGACCTCTTCGATCGCAATGTCACCGACGGGCGGATGATGATCGTTTCCTTCCTGACCCTGGTGATCGGCAACAACCAGGGCATGGGCGACATCGAACACGCCAAGATCTATGATTTCTACATGCCCGAACGTGCGCTTCAGCTGTTCGACGGCCCGGCCAAGGACATCTCGGACATGTGGCGGGTTCTCGGTCGCCCGGTCAAGGATGGCGGCTACATCGCCGGCACCATCATCAAGCCCAAGCTCGGTCTGCGTCCCGAACCGTTCGCCAAGGCCGCTTACCAGTTCTGGCTCGGCGGCGACTTCATCAAGAACGACGAACCACAAGGCAATCAGGTGTTCGCGCCGATGAAAAAGGTGATGCCGCTGGTGGTTGACGCAATGAAGCGGGCGCAGGACGAAACCGGCCAGGCGAAACTGTTCTCGGCCAATATCACCGCCGACGATCACTACGAAATGTGCGCGCGCGCCGACTACATCCTGGAGACCTTCGGGCCGGATGCCGACAAGATCGCTTTCCTGGTCGACGGTTACGTCGGCGGCCCGGGCATGGTCACCACCGCCCGCCGGCAGTACCCCAACCAGTACCTGCACTATCACCGTGCCGGCCACGGCGCGGTCACCTCGCCGAGTTCGAAACGCGGTTACGACGCCTACGTGCTGGCCAAGATGTCGCGTTTGCAGGGTGCCTCGGGGATTCACGTCGGCACCATGGGCTACGGCAAGATGGAAGGTACCGCCGACGACAGAGCCATTGCCTACATCATCGAACGCGACGAGTATCAGGGGCCGGCATACTTCCAGAAGTGGTACGGCATGAAGCCAACCACGCCGATCATTTCCGGCGGCATGAACGCGCTGCGCCTGCCGGGTTTCTTTGCCAACCTCGGCCACGGCAACGTCATCAACACCTCGGGCGGCGGCTCGTACGGCCACATCGACAGCCCCGCCGCCGGCGCGATTTCGCTGCGTCAGGCCTATGAGTGCTGGCAAGCGGGCGCCGACCCGATCGAGTGGGCAAGGGAGCACCAGGAGTTCGCGCGCGCCTTCGAGTCCTTCCCGGGCGATGCCGACCTACTCTATCCGGGCTGGCGCGATAAACTCGGCGTCCATCGCTAGCAGGCGGGGCGGACGGAAGCGGGCGCCGGTGACCCTTGCCGGCGCATGATTCCGACCGCCAATCGACGTAGCGCAGAACAGGGACAGCCAATGAGCGACAAAGAGCAGTTCAAGGTTCTCGAAGAGCCTTTCTATCAAGCACAGCGCAACGAAGTGGCGCTTTACGAAGCCGCTTACGCGGCGCGCCTGCCGGTGATGGTCAAGGGGCCGACTGGCTGCGGCAAGTCGCGCTTCATCGAGTACATGGCGTGGAAGCTCAACCGGCCGCTGATCACCGTTGCCTGCAACGAAGACATGACCGCGTCCGATCTGGTCGGGCGCTACCTGCTCGAAGCCAACGGCACGCGCTGGCTCGATGGCCCGCTGACCACGGCGGCGCGCATCGGGGCGATCTGCTATCTCGACGAGGTCGTCGAGGCGCGCCAGGACACGACGGTGGTCATCCACCCCCTGACTGACCACCGTCGCACGCTGCCACTCGACAAGAAAGGTGAACTGATTCGCGCCCACGCCGATTTTCAACTGGTGATTTCGTACAACCCCGGCTACCAGAGCCTGATGAAAGACCTCAAGCAGTCCACCAAGCAACGCTTTACCGCTTTCGAGTTCGACTATCCCGACGCGGCGCTGGAAATTCTCATCCTGGTCAGCGAAAGCGGCATCGACGAAGCCACCGCCGCGCAATTGGTAAGCATCGGCGCCGCTGCCCGGCGTCTCAAGGGGCACGGCCTCGACGAGGGCATCTCGACCCGTCTGCTGGTCTATGCAGCGACGCTGATCAAGGGCGGGGTCTCGCCCGGGGATGCCTGCCGCATGGCCCTGGTGCGGCCGATCACCGACGACCGCGATATTCGCGACACGCTGGATCACGCGATCGACGCGATCTTTGCCTGAGCGCGACCGACCCGCACAGATCCCGCTGATGTCTGATACCGACACAAGCGCTGCCCCAGCCTGGGAAGATCGCCTGCGCGGCTACCGCGAGCAGCTCGCCTGTGGCTTCCCACAGGTCGGCGAGGTCTTCGAAGACTGCATGCGCGACGCGCTGAGCGTGCTTTCGGCCGCTGGCGTCGCCGCCTACCTCGACAGCGGGCGCTTCCTCAGCGGCATGGGGCGCGGCGTCGAACCGGTACTGGCCTTCCTCGAGGAGTGGCCGTCAATCGCCCGAATCGTCGGCGAAGACGCCCTGCCGGCCATCGCCGCGACCATGCACGCACTCTGGAAATCGCCAAATGCCAAGGCCATCACGCCCTTCCTGCAGACGCTGGCGGCGGTCGCCCGTCGCCTGCCTTCGCGCCAGCAGATGCAGCGCTATCTGGACCTGACGCTTGATCTCGCCGAGCGCACCACGGGTTCTATCCACGGCATTCACCAGACCTTCGCCAGCCCCGGCCTGCCCGAATTCCTCGGCAAGGCACCGACCTTGCTCGACAATCTGGCGATTTCCGGGCTGCGCAACTGGGTCGACTACGGCATCCGCAACTACCCCAATCATCCCGAGCGGCAAGCTGACTACTTCAGTCTCAAGTCGGCCGACAGCCGCGCCGTGTTCCAGCGCGAGCGCCACGGCACGCTGCTGGTTGACCACGAACGCCTGCTCGACCTTTACCTGCGCGGGCTCTGGGGCGACAGCGCGCAACTGATTCCTTACCCGACCGATGTCGACCAGCAGCAGAAAGCAGTGCCCTATTTCGATGCGTCCGGGATTCGCCTGCCCGACGTGGTCGACGACGAGCTGGGCATTCCCGGCATCGACCGCTACCGTGCGACGCTGGCACACATCGCCGGCCATCGCCGCTGGAGCACAGCGATGTTTGCCGACAACTGCAGTCCGATGCAGCGCATGGCGATCGAAACCTTCGAAGACAGCCGTGTCGAGGCGCTGGCGATGCGTACTTACCCCGGCCTGCGCCGTATCTTTCTGGCCCTGCACCCGGCGCCGCGCGAAGCTGCCTGCGATCCGCAAACCACGTCCTGTCTGCGCCATCGCCTGACGCTCCTTTCGCGCGCGCTGCTCGACCCCGAACACGGCTACCAGGACGCAGAGCTGCTGAAATTCGTCCGCCACTTTCACGAGAGGATGGCGCGTGGCGATTCGAGCAGCGAAGAAATTGCCGATCTGGCACTCGCCTATATCGCCCGCACGCGCCGTCAGAGCGACCAGTTGCCGAGTGTGCATTTCGCCGACACCGAGGTCAGCTATCGCGACGACAACCGCCACCTGTGGCGATTCCACGAACTCAGCGACGACGAGGAGATGTTCGACGAGCACCGTCCGCGGGCCGCCGCGACCGACGTCGACCGCCTGCCGCCGCGCCACTACCCGGAGTGGGATTATCAGAGCCAGAGCTATCGGCCGGACTGGGTCAGCCTCTACGAATCGCTGCATCCGGCGGGCGACGCCGGCGCTATCGACCGTCTGCTCGAGAAGCACGCCGCGCTGGCGCGCCGCCTCAAGCGCCTGCTGGACATCCTCAAGCCACAGGACAAAGTACGTATCCGTTACCAGGAAGATGGCAGCGAACTCGACCTCGACGTCGCGCTACGCTCGCTGATCGACTTCAAGGGTGGCGCCAACCCCGATCCGCGGATCAACATGAGCCACCGCACCGACGGCCGCAACCTGGCGGTCTTCGTGCTTCTCGATCTCTCGCAGTCGCTGGCCGACAAGGTGAAGATCGACGGCGGCGATGAGCAGAGCATTCTCGAACTGAGTCAGGAAGCAGTATCGCTGCTCGCCTGGTCGATCGAGCAACTCGGCGACCCCTTTGCCATCGCCGGCTTCCACTCTGACACCCGTCATGACGTTCGCTACCTACACCTCAAGGGTTACAGCGAGCGCTGGGGTGACACGGTCAAGGGTCGCCTGGCAGCGATGCAGGCCGGCTATTCGACGCGGATGGGCGCCGCCATGCGCCATGCCGCGCACTACCTGGGCGCACAGCAAGCCGACAAGAAGCTGCTGCTGGTGCTTACCGATGGCCAGCCCGCGGACGTCGACGTCCACGACGACCGCCTGTTGATCGAAGACGCCCGCAAGTCGGTCGAGGAACTCGACCGACAAGGCATCTTCACCTACTGCATCAGCCTCGACCGCAAGGCCGACGACTACGTCAGCGACATCTTCGGCCGCCGCTATTCGGTGATCGACAACATCGAACGGCTGCCTGAACGGCTGCCCGAGTTGTTCATGGCGCTGACCCGGTAGCGTCGGACGTTGCTGCCGACGTCGACATGGCGAACATCGGGCAGAACAGCACTCAAGACGATGGCCGGCGTGCGTCCGCGTAAATATCGGGGTAGTAGCGTTCCATCAGCGACTGCGGCCGCAAGGGCGCGGTGAAGCCGAACTTTGCGTAGAGGCCGTGAGCGTCGCCGGTCGCCAGCGTGAAGCGACGAAGGCCCTGCAACTGAGAGTGCGTCAGGACAGCCTGCAGGATCGACTTGCTGAACCCCTGACCGCGATATTCGGCGAGAACAAACATGTCCACCAGATTGGCAAAGGTGGCGTAGTCGGAAATGACGCGCGCGAACGCGACCTGCGATGAGCCGAGGAAGCCGCCGAAGCACAGTGAATGGTCGATCGAGCGCTGAACGGTGGCCAAGGGAATTCCGAGTGCCCAGGTCGATTCATTGGCCAGAAAGGCGTGGATCAGAGGAACATCAAGTTCCTCCCGGAGGGTGCTGATCCGGAAGTCCGGCATGCGTCCTACGCCTTGCCGTAGGCGGCGTACGCCTGGTAGGCGGCAACCACCGCCAGCACCAGAAAAAACGCGCCGCTGATGCGGTGCAGCAGAGCCAGCGGGACCTTCTGCAGGAGGGTGCGACCCGCCAGGATTCCCAGCGCCGACGTCGCGGCCAGAGCAGCGGTTGCACCCAGCCAGACCGCGACCGGCACATGCGTGCTGCTCAGGGCGACCACGGCGAGTTGCGTCTTGTCGCCGAATTCGGCGACGGTCAGCAACAGGAAGGTGGTGAAGAAGATACCGCGGCCGCTTTTCTCCTCGACTTCTTCATCGTCTCCGTCGTCGCTGGCACGCAGCGCATGAACGCCGAAGATGGCAAACAGAACGGCGACGATCGCAGCCACCACATACTCGGGCAACCAGCTGGCGATGGCCACACCGAATACCACCGCCAGCGTGTTCAGCACGGCAAAGGCGGCCAGCGCGCCGAGCATTACCGGCATCGGCCGATGCCGGGAAGCCAGGGTCATGCAGACCAGTTGGCTCTTGTCGCCGATTTCGGCTGCCGCGATCAAGACAAAACTGGTCAGCGTGGTGGCGGACAACTCGACAACACTGCCAGCGCTGAGCAGCGACGCGACGGGCGGCAACGAACTCTGATCCATCCTGGTCTCCGGAAACGATCCCGGTCGGTGCCAGCACCGCTGGCGAAAAGGCGGGTGGCGGGAGGCTCCGGGAGGCGCGCGAGTATACCGCAAGCCAGGTAGCCAGGGAGCACCCTTAGATCATGAAAGTGCAGGTGACTCGCCAGACGCCACGCAGCCCATCGTTGGCGCTTCGCGGATCGACGCGTGGTGTCAGCCGGGTCAAGCTTGCCTTGCGGATTTCCACAGAATCTTGCCCGCCGCGCAGTGGCGCTTGCGCAAGCTACCGTCGGGTCGCGCGATGTGCGTAGAAGTTTACCGCTGCCGAGGTGATGAGCACGGTGCCGGCGCTGTTCACTACTGAAACCTGGAGTTGATGCTCGACGCTGTCCCCCGCGGCCATCTGCCACTCCGACGGACTGATGTCGAACTGCGCCGTCGTGCGTGTGCTGGGCAACGGGTGGCCGTCGAGACTGACCACCAGGACATCGCCCTGAGCCGTCCGCAGCTCGGGATCAGCGGCCACCTGCAAGGAGAACTGGCCGGTATTCGTATGGATCGTGCCACCGTTCGCTGGCTGGCTGATGCGCAGCGACTGGTAGGGAGCGATGGCGGCCGCCGGCGCGGCCTGGAGCGCAGGCGCTGCGGACGCCGCAGGCGGCGGGCTGCCGGCGTTGATCGGCGGCAGCGTCAGCTCGGTGGCCCCTGGGCTCGGCAAGTCCCTGCCTCCGCTCGGCAAATCCGAGAAGACCGGGCCGTCCTTGCCCTGCGTTTCGTAGACCGGTTGTGCCGCAGCGATCGCCGCGACAAAAACCGTCAGGGAGAAACAATGAAGGGATTTCATCTCCGTCCTCCGCGAATTGGTGTTGATCATGACCGTATGACGAATCAGAATATAGCATGAGCAGGTGGCATCCCCCAGGCGCAGGAGCCGGCTGCAGACGGCCGTACAGGTCATCGCCGAGACGCAGCAAGAGCATCTGATCGCAGCCGGGACGCTGTTGCCGGCTGAAACCCATATCGGCTGAAAGGCATCCGGGCCAGTCGACCCGGGGGTGCGAAGGAGAGAATGCAGATGGAATTGAGTACCTACCATTGGTTGCTGATCGCCGCGTTTGTCGGCATCGTGATCTGGGTATTCGGACGCAAGCGCAAGGCGCGCTTCGAGGAGGACGCGCGAATTCCCTTTGAAGAAGGCAAGGAATGATGCGTTCATCTGCCAACCGTTCGACCGGTGCCCAGCGCCCAAGCGCGGCGGCATCCTGACCGGACCCCCAGAGATCTCGCCGCCGACCCATTCCTGACGAGCCGGCAGAGCGACAACCTGGCCCGGGGATTGTCAGGAAAGGTCGCGCGGCAAGTGCTATTCTTTGGCGCGAGAGTGTTACGCTGCCAGCTGCCGAACCCATATTCAAGCGGCCGCCGCGGCGGCGCGAACCGATCGGCGCGAGCGCTCCGATCAACGTCACTCAATCAAGCAAGGAGGGTGTTTCATGAGCAAGCTGGTGGTAATCGCCTACGATAATCAATTCAGGGCAGAAGAGGTCCGCATCACGCTGCGCAAGCTGCAGCAGGCGCACCTCATCGATCTCGAGGAGGCACTCGTCGCGGTCAAGGATGACGCGGGTGAAGTCACCCTGCTGCAAATGTACAAGCCGGCCGCTGCGGTCGAAGCGCGTAAAGGCTTCTGGAACACGCTGGTCGGCGCGATCGTCATGAACCCGGTTATTGGCATGGCCAGCGACGCCCGCGGCGGCGCAATCAGAGGCGCCCTGGCGGGCGCTGGCGTCGACGATGATTTCCTGCGGGAGCTCGCCGCCACCTTCCAGAACGGCAGCTCGGTCCTCTTCGTGCTGGTGCGCCATGCATCTCCCGAAAAGGTACTGGCGGCACTACAGGGCACCGGCGGCAAGGTCATCGAAACCTCGCTGTCGCACGAGGAGGAAGCTACACTGCAGGCGGCACTCGACGCGGCACCGCCTGCCGGCTGAGCGCTACGGGGCCACGGTCAGCTGGCAATCGGCGGCAGCAACGGAATCGTCGGGGGCAGCGCCAAGCTGCCGCCCCCGCGGTCGATTCTCGGCAATGACATCTTCCATGGCACCGATGGCTGACGCGCCCTGGCCCTGTCGGTGCGATCCCCAGGTTCGCCGAGGGTCATGGCGACGGCGGTTCGCGGAGCACCCGGCGCCTTGCTGAAGACGCTACCGGAAACCGCGTTTCCACAATTCAAATACCTGAATGCGCGTAACATCAACGACAACCCGCTGCGAGCGATGCAGGCGACGAGGCGGTTGAAGAAACACAAGAGCCGCTCTCCGCCGCTCGTTCTTTTGGAGAAAACATCATGAACACACGCACGATGGTTTGCCTCGCCGCGATCTGCCTTGCGTCACCACCGCTTGCTGCGCAGCAATGGTCCTGGGACCCGATGAAGGATGTCGAGAACGTATTGCCCGCTGGCGTACCGAATGAAGGAAAGATCATTCAGGCCAGGCATCAGGTTCGCGAGATGTCACACGACGCGCTGAGCGCGCTGTACGAAATTGCGCCGGGTGCGCGACGAGCGATCGAGCATTCCGTGGGCTATGCGGTTTTCAGCACCTTCGGGATCAAGCTCTTCTTTGCCGGCGGCACCACCGGCAAGGGCGTGGTCGTCAACCAACTGACCGGTCGCCAGACCTTCATGAAAATGGCGCAGGTGCAGGGCGGACTGGGATTCGGCGTCAACAAGAGCCGCCTGATCTTCGTCTTCGCCAGCGAGCAGGCCTTGCGTAACTTCATTGATCAGGGCTGGGAGTTCGGCGGCCAGGCCAGCCTCGCGGCGATGGCCGGCGGTCAGGGCAGCATGTTTTCCGGCGCCGCCTCCGTGGCGCCCGGCGTCTACCTGTACCAGCTGACCGACACCGGCCTTTCGGCCACGCTCACGGTGTCGGGAACGAAGTTCTTCAAGGATGCCGACCTCAATTAGGCGCTTTTAACGTGAAAGTCGCGTACGCGACTCACGAATTTCCCTTCTCCCCAGCGCGGGCCGGGGTGAGGCGGGGAATTCAGGGAGCATGCTCCCTGCCCGGCGAACGATT
>NZ_JAVTWB010000013.1:0-3336 GCF_032229525.1 Accumulibacter sp.
CAAACTGGCCAGGTCCTTCCTGTCGTTCGTTCATCTGGCATGTGCTTTCGTCTGGCTGGCCTAATTGAGAACACGCCCTAACATTCAAACATTTCAAAAAAGAAAAAAGGGTGGGTGACAAAAAAGGGGGCAGCGTGATTTCAAAACTGAAATCACGCTGCCCCCTTTGACCCCGAAATCACGCGCCCCCCTTTTACAGGGCGTGTAACCCTTGATACCCGAGGTACATCCCAACGAGCAGGATGAGGGCACCAGAGAAATACGGTGCTTTCCGCGCAAACTCGCCGAAACCGCTCCAGCGCTTTGAAACGTGCTTCACGCTCAAGGCCGCCAGCGAACCGGAAAGCACCATCGTCAAGGCCAACCCGATACTGAAGCACAGCACCAGGGTTGCACCGAGGGTGATCTCCTTCAGTTGCAAGCACAGCAACAAGATGGTGATCGAGGCTGGACAGGGAATCAGGCCGCCGGTCAGCCCGAACATGATGATCTGGCCGGTCGTCACTTCCCGGTTGGCGAAGCGACGGCGAATGTCGTTGGCGTGCGCCAATTCGTGGGGGTCCTGGTAGCCGGGAGCCGACACGTTCAGTCCTTCGTAGTCCTTGATGGCGTGGTGATGGTGGTCGTGCTCGACAAACTCCACGTCGTAGTCGTGGCTGTGGTGCTCATGGCCCAGGCGCAAGCGGACGACAAACTCGTGCGGTTCGGGAATCTCCTGTTCCGATTCCACGAAGCCATCGCGCTGCACGAAACAGAATTTCTGGATGCTGCCGTCCGGCCGTTCGGTCTCAATCCTCACCTGATCGGCCGTCCACGTATGGCCGTGCCCACTTTCACGGAACAGGCGGAAGTGCGGCGGCACACCGTCTTCGAACACTTCCAGCCGTACTAGGCCGTGGCCGGTATCGATCCGTTTGGTGTCGTCATGATGATGGTCGTGATCGTGGTCATGACCCTGCTCGGCAAACTGCTCTTGCCGCCAGGTTCGCCACATCATCCACAGGGCGACGCCGATAATCAGAACTGCGGACGCGACCTGGAGATACGGCTCACTGGTTTCCGCATCCCATTGTTGACCAAAGTACATCCCGCCCAGCGCGATCACCCACACCACTGCCGTATGGGAAATCGTCGCCGATATTCCGAGTAGAACGGCTTGCGCCACCGTGCCACGAATAGCCACGATGAAGGCAGCCATCATGGTCTTCGAGTGACCCGGCTCGAGGCCGTGCAGGCCACCGAGAAGGATGGCGCTCGGAATAAACAGCCAAGCATTGGCCGTGCCTTGCGCTAGCAGGGCAGAAAAACTGGTCATCGGGGTCCTTTAGAGGTACTGGGTGATGGCTTTGAACTCGCGGATGGTTTCGTCCGCGTTCTGGGGGTCGCTGCGCACTGCGCGTTCCAGGCAGTGATCGATATGGTCGTGCACCAGGGTCTTCTTGGCATTGCCGACCGCGCTTTCAACGGCCTGCAGTTGCTGGGCGATCTCCAGACAACTACGACTGTCTTCAAGCATTGTGATGATGCTCCTGAGATGGCCTTCAGCCCGTTTCAGGCGCTTGACGATTTCCGGGTGGGAAGTGTGCGTACTCATCGCACGTATCCTATCCAGGGGGATAGGATACGTCAAGCTTAATCGCGATCAACCTAGAAATCTCGGTTGGCGACATGCGATGTTCTCGAAACGCTGGCAGGCTATGGGTTTGACGTTGATCCAGGGAGTCACCGGATGGGTGAGTCGAAATTGAAGCGATTGAAGGCTGACGCAATGCAAATGTCGTGCGCTGGAGTGCACACGGCGGGCGGGCGTGTGCAGGTGCGCTGGGAGACGGACAGTGCGGCCACGCCGATGGGACAACTGGCGTACTTGATCGAGTTTCTGACGCTCACCGGTTTGTGGTGGAGCTGGCAGGAACGCTGCCCGCTGTCCTACACCAGCCCGAACGCGCCGAGCAAGGCCGATGTGCTGGGCACCTGGATGCTGTCGCGTCCTGTCGGGTCATCGGCGCTACTCGCATGTCACCACGATTCGCTGTGACGGGGTCAATCCCGGTCTGCTGGGCATGAGCAAGGTGATCAGCGAGGATGCGCTGCGCCGCGCGTTGGCGGCGATTGCCGAACCCGAAGCAGGTCAGAGCACCGGGGTCAGTGCCAACATTCAAATATTTCCAAAAAGAAAAAAGGGCCGGTGACAAAAAGAGGGAGCGTCATTTAAAAGCTGAAACCACGCAGCCTCCTTTGACCCCGAAATCACGCTGGCCCCTTTTACAGCTGTTGTCGGCAGCCGGCTCTAACCGCAAATCGGCCCGAGCCGATGGCCACGGCTCAACCCAGTGGCTCGGTCAACGGCCGCTTGACGGAAGGCATTCTTTCGAGGCGAATTCGGCGGATTCAGACTGGAAACAGTCATTCAGCGTAAGCGCCTTTCAAGACAATTTGTGCGAAATCGATGCCGGCGGGTTTCGACATCGACGGTCAGCTACGTGAGGTAGAGCCGCCGCAACAAATATTCCGCCCGGTTCGCTGGTGAAGTCACTGGCCACCTCGTGGGAGACGGCCAGCGTTTCATAGTCGAAGGCTTAGTCCGTGGCTTTCTTGAGAGCTTCGGCCGCAGCCTTCTGCGCCTCTGCCGTCATTTGCGACGGGCCGAGTTTGAAGGTCAGCTTGTTGATCGTGCCGGTGAACTTGAACGGCAACTCGTAGCTGTCGTCCACGCCGGAGCGCGTGTCCAGCCCCACGTCGAAGGTCTCGTCGATCGACATAAGGATCGGAATCGTGTGCTTGATCGTCTTGCGATCCAGTTCCTTGCCGTCCACCGAGAGCACACCGGTGCCGCCCTTGCCGGGGCCGGGGCCGTCGTATTTGAAATCGAACACAATCGTGTGCTTGCCCGGCTTGAGCGCCTTGCCAAACAAGTCCTTGCCGACGATGGCACCGACGCCGCCTTCCCAACGGAAGCGTTCCAAATCGAGGAGATTGTAAACGAAGACCGGTTTGCCCTTTTGCAGGAACAGGCCGTAGCCGCCGAAGCGACCACCGAGCGTCACGATCATTCCCTCGGCACCGCCTTCAGGAACGGTAATCTCGGCGGTTATGGTGTAGTCCTTGTCCAGAATGCTCGGTGCATTACCCACGGGAATGCCGACCTTCTCACCGGTGTAGGTGAAGACGGTCTGGCCAGCGGTGGCGCTCGGTCGCGGCGTCAAGAGGCGAGGGAGGATCGAGTTATCCAGAGGCAGCACCTGGTATTTCTTCGCCTCAGTCAGGAACAAGGCCTGCAACTCCTTGAGCTTGGCCGGTTCTTTGGCCGCGAGATCGTTGTTCTGCGAGTAGTCG
>NZ_JAVTWB010000014.1:0-3294 GCF_032229525.1 Accumulibacter sp.
GAGAGCAGGACCAGTAGGGGTTTGAACGACATGGATCACTCCTTGAAAGGTTCGAGGGGTTTCTTCTGGACTTCGCGGCCGCGCCGCCAGATGTCGGTGTAGCTATCGGAATCGCCGCCCGCGGACCCGCCGGCGAGAGAAAAGCCTTTGGTAAACACCACCTCGACGGTGCGACCGGCATCGATCTCGATGATCGGGAACATCTTCTCGGCCAGCGTGATGTAGTACTGCGAGAGACGGTCGAGCGCCTTGCCGACACCGGTTCCCAGACCGGCCTGGACCTGTTTCCCCGGATCGACGGACCCGATCGACCCCAGCGGGCTCGTCGAGACCGTCATCGCGCTCTGCTGGAAAGCCTGGCCGATTCCCGCGCCAATGCCGGCGAGCAAGGCATTGGCGAGTACCTGCCCCTGCTTGCTGACCAGACGGCCACGCATGCCGGCCTTGCCGTCTTCACCGACGACGTAGCCCTTGACCGGGACATCGATCGCCTTGCCGTCATGACGCACACAGGACAGGGATTCGAGTCGGATGTAGGCGCGCTCGGCGCTGATGTCGCCATAGCTGGCGCCCAGCGCAAAACATTCCTTGATCTTGAAGCGGTAGCGGTTCGGCAGGAAGGCGTTGTCCTGGACGCGCATCAGGACCGGGTGCGGGTTGCTTTGCGCCTGGCCGCCGGTGGGCGCGTCGAGACCGCCGAGCAATACCGCCCGGAAGAACGATCCCGATGGCACGTAGCTGCGGGCGTCTTTCTGGTCGGCCCCCTGCCCGCCCACCGCGGGTGCGCTGACCTTGGCGTCGCTCACTTCGAAGGTCGCGATCCCCGGTGGCCGGGGCAACACCGGCGCTCCGTCCGGGTTCATCCCTGCGCCCGGATTCGTCGGCAGCGGGGGTAATGGTGGCAGAGGTGGCAGGTTGAGGGGCTCGGCCACCGGTGGTGGTGGCGAGGACAGCGGCGGCGGCAGTACCTGCAAAACCGGATTCGAAAGCGGCGGCTTCCGCTCGATCAGGTCGACCTGCTGGCGTAGCCCCTGGATCATCTCCTCCATCTGGCGCATCTGCTCGCTGGACTTGCTCATCCAGATCTCTCGGGGGTCGGCCTGGGCGCCGGGAGCGCTGATCGGCAAGGGCTGCGGGCGTACCGGCGGCGTTCCCTCGGGAAGGGTGGCCGGCTGGTCCCATAGCGCCACACCGCCGAAGATAAGCACTGCGAACACTGACCCCCCGAGCCCCAGGATCAGGACCTGCCGCTGTTTCGGGGACAGTCTGGCGATCGCCGAGGCGATCCGGTTGCCGGGTGACTCAGCCATCACGTCCCTCCAGGACGACCAGGACGTCCGTGCTTTCACCCGGTTCAAGTTCGAGCGAATCGACCATCACCGCCAGCACACCCGGTCGATACAGCTCGCGCTCGTCGATCACCATTCGCGACGACGAGACGTTGATCAGCTGGTACTTCTCTCCGAACAAGGCGCCGTCCAGCGTCCTTACCAGGATCAGGCGGGCTTCGTTCCAGAGAGGGACGATCTCCAGCGTGTTTCGGGCGGTCATGTCTTCGGGTTCGGCGTCGCGCGCCAGCGCGAGAAGCACACGGCGGATCGCGCCGAGGCGCGAGTCGTCGGCCAGAATGGCTTTGCCCTCGCTGCGTGCCTGAGTGCGATCGCGAATGACCAGCGTTTCTGCCGGGATGTCGGCGGTGTGGAGCAGTAGTTTCCAGTGGCGGCCGGCATCGTCGGCGACGAAGACGCTGAACTGCGGCTGCTCGGTCGTCGGTTTGAGGTAGGCGGCGCCGGTTTCCCGGTCGGCACTGACGACGAACTCACCTTCGACGCCGTGGATACGGCGAATCTTTCCGCCATCGACGCGGATCAGGTTCGGTTCGTTGCGCGAGACCGTGGCGGTCAGCGCATCGTCCGGACGGCCCTCCAGGAGCTGCCCGGCTAAGAGCGGTGACGCGACGCTAGCGAGCAGCAGCGTCAGCGCCAAACGGGTCCCGATCGCTGGTTTCCCTGAATTCGGATACATGCAGTCTCCCATTGCGGTAACGGAAGCCGACCACATAGGTGGTCTGCTTCTCGGAAGCTTTCTTGTCCCCGACCCAGGTCATCAGGACACCGGCGAGGGCCACTTTCATGGCGGTCTCGTCGGGCATCACCGATTGCGCAGAAAACTGGGTCGAGGCGTTGTTCTTGCGGATGAAATCGGTACGGGCGCCGAACTCGGCCTGGAGACGGCCGTATTCGCTGGGGGCGGCGTATTTGAGGAAGAGATTCTTCTGGTACTCCGCGACGTGCGGCGTGATGTTGAGCGCCAAGCCCGCGTACCAGTACGCCATCTCCTGGAGGTAATCAGCGGAGACCTTCTGACCGCTGACCCAGAAGGTCTTGTGCACTTCCGGCGGCACGAGCACGGTTCTTTCCGAGCCGGCCACGCCGAGCAAGGCGCCGGCATTGGCCAGCAGCGCCAGGACGAGTCCACCGACGGCGATGCGCATGAAGGTGATTTCAGCGCGATGATTGTCCCGCTCGGAGGTGAAGGTTCGAAGGCGCATGGCTCAGCCGAGAAAGAAGCGCAGATGCGACGGCGGGGTCGCCCGCAGGCGGACGACGATCCCGCTCGGCAGCCACCAGTAGAGCGCGTGCAAGGCGAACTTGGGGTGCTTGCCGGTCTTGATCCGACCGTACTGCCAGGCGAGGAGCGCGCCGCAGATCATCCCGGCCAGCATGGCCCCCGAGATCACGCCCGTCCCCATGATCAGCAGGAAGAGGATGGCCTGATCAAAATCCCACCACAGGAAACGTTCCTGGGCTTCGAGTGACTTGGGGATGTAACCGATCTCGTCCACGGCGCTCTCCGGATTCAGATCGTGGCGGTCAGGATGCCGGTCGAAATCGTCGGTGCGTATTGCAGGAACACCGCGAACGCCACCCCGGAAAGAATCGGCATCGGGTTGAGCCGCGCCAGCGAGAAGAGCGCGCCCAGGCCGATCGCGGCGATGGCAGCCGCCTTGCCGAAGTAGCCCTGGACCATGCCGGTCAGCCAGGTATAGAGACTTTGAAACTCGGTGCCGGTGGTTCCCGCCAACGCACCGGTGGCGGCGGTCAGCAAGACGAGCGCCAGGGCGCCCTTGATCCAGTTACGACGGCTATCCATGACGATTCCCTTTGAGATCAACACAAGACTTGATGAGCCATCCGAGGCCGAGGCCGACGGCGATGCCGCCCAGATGGGCGTCGAACCCGCCTTCGATCGGCGAACCCGGGGCGAGGATGCCGATGGCGATGAAGCCGCCGG
>NZ_JAVTWB010000015.1:0-16398 GCF_032229525.1 Accumulibacter sp.
GCGTGTGTTTTCCCGACACCCTGGTCGGCACCGACTCGCATACGACGATGATCAATGCCGTCGGTGTCGTCGGCTGGGGTGTCGGCGGTATTGAGGCCGAAGCGGCAATGCTCGGCCAGCCGGTCTATTTCCTGACTCCGGACGTGGTTGGCGTCGAGCTGCTCGGGCGCCTGCGCGAGGGCGTTACGGCTACCGACCTGGTGCTCACCGTGACCGAGTTGCTGCGCTACCAGAAGGTGGTCGGCACTTTTGTCGAGTACTTCGGCGAGGGTGCCAGCACGCTGACGGTGACCGACCG
This sequence comes from Accumulibacter sp., assembly GCF_032229525.1. Lineage (GTDB taxonomy): Bacteria > Pseudomonadota > Gammaproteobacteria > Burkholderiales > Rhodocyclaceae > Accumulibacter. The sequence goes on from NZ_JAVTWB010000015.1 coordinate 299, forward strand.
CGCGACGCTGGCCAACATGGCGCCGGAGTACGGGGCGACGATGGGCTTCTTCCCGGTGGACCAGAGAACCGTCAGCTACCTGCGCACGACCGGTCACAGCGAAGCTGACTGCGAGCTGTTCGAGGCCTATTTCCGTGCCCAGGGGCTGTTCGGTATTCCGCGTGCCGGGCAGATCGACTACACGCGTACGGTGCGCCTCGATCTGTCGACCATCGTGCCTTCGCTGGCCGGCCCCAAGCGGCCGCAGGATCGCATCGACCTGCCCGAAATGGCGACCATGTTCAACACGCTGTTCAGCGCTCCCGAGGCCGAAAACGGCTTCGCTCGCCCGGCGGAGACGCTGACCAAGCGCTATCCGACCGAGCGGTCGGGTGTCGACCTCGGCCACGGCGACGTGCTGATCGCGGCGATCACCTCGTGTACCAACACCAGCAACCCGGCGGTGATGATCGCCGCCGGCCTGCTCGCCAAGAAGGCGGTGGCCAGAGGTCTGCGGGTTCATCCACACATCAAGACCTCGCTGGCGCCGGGTTCGCGGGTGGTGACCGACTATCTGGAGAAGTCCGGGCTGCTGGCGCCGCTTGCTGAACTGGGTTTCGCGCTGGCCGGTTACGGCTGCACCACCTGTATCGGCAATTCCGGCGACCTCGATCCGGCCTTCAACAAGGCGATTGTCGAAAATCAGCTGGTCGCCGCCGCGGTGCTTTCCGGCAACCGCAACTTCGAGGCGAGGATCCACCCCAATCTGCGCGCCAATTACCTGGCTTCGCCGCCGCTGGTGGTCGCCTTCGCCCTTGCCGGGCGGGTCAATATCGACCTTAACAGTGAAGCGCTGGGGGTCGGAACTGATGGCCAAGCGGTTTTCCTGCGTGACGTCTGGCCAACCTCGGAAGAAATCGACGCGGTCCTGCCCTTCGCACTGGACCCCGAGATCTTCCGCAGCCGCTATGCGGATGTCACGGTCGACCAGGATCTGTGGAAGGCCATCGAAGCACGCAGCGGTGAAGTCTACGACTGGCCGCCGTCGAGCTATATCGCACGGCCGCCGTTCTTCGAGTTGCCGGCGCAGCCTGCTGGCGACATCCGGGGGGCGCGGGCACTGCTGCTGCTCGGCGACTCGGTGACCACTGACCATATCTCGCCGGCGGGCTCGTTCGGCGAGGCGACGCCGGCCGGCCGCTGGCTCAAGGAGCAGGGCGTCGAGCGTGCCGACTTCAACTCCTACGGCGCCCGCCGTGGTCATCACGAGGTGATGGTTCGCGGCACTTTCGCCAACGTCCGCATCCGCAATCTGATGCTGCCGCCCGATGCCGAGGGGCGCCGTCCCGAGGGGGGCTACACGCTGCTCGACGGCCAGCAGACGACGGTCTATGACGCGGCGACGGCCTATCTTGAGCGCGGCACGCCGACGGTGGTCATCGCCGGCGAGGAGTACGGCACCGGCTCGTCGCGCGATTGGGCCGCCAAGGGGACACGGCTGCTCGGTGTGCGGGCGGTGATCGCGCGCAGCTTCGAACGCATCCACCGCGCCAATCTGGTGGGGATGGGTGTGCTGCCGCTGCAGTTCATGGGCGATGACTCGGCGGTGGCGCTGGAGCTGCGCGGTGACGAGACCTTCGCGATCCTCGGCCTGGGTCCCGACCTGGCGCCGATGCAGAACCTGACGCTGGTGATCGAGCGGGCGGACGGGGAGCGGGTCGAGCGCCCGGTGCTGTGTCGCATCGACACGCCGATCGAGGTCCAGTACTACTGGTCGGGCGGCATCCTGCCGTACGTCCTGGGTGAACTGCTCGGTGATCAGGCGGCAGCGAGTCGCTGAGCCTCAACGCGGGAGCTGGCCGCCGCTGACGATTTTGCCACCCATCTGCGCCAGTTTCCCGGGAGAACTGTTTGCCGTCCTGCATCTCGATCAGCACCGCTCCTTCGGCGGGCGCGATTCCACGTGAGGCGTGGGATCGCCTCTGTCCAGCCGGCCACCCATTTCTCAATGCCGATTTCCTGGCCATCATCGAGCGTCACGGCGCGGCGGCACGCGAGTGGGGATGGACCGCTCGCCACCTGGTGGCGAGCGCGCAGGATGGTACGATCGTTGGCTTGCTGCCGCTGTACGTCAAGACGCATTCACATGGCGACTTCATCTACGACTGGTCGTGGGCTGCCGCCTACCGGCAACTGGGGCGCGAATATTACCCGAAGCTGATGAGTTGCCTGCCGCATACGCCGGCGGCCGGGCCACGCCTGCTGGTCGCCGAGGGACCGCAGGCGGCCAACATCCGGCAGGCGCTGATCGAGCGCGCGCAGGCGCTGGTTGCCGCGCTGGGCGTTTCTTCCTGGCACGTCGCCTTGCCGGCCGAGGCCGATAGCGATGAGCTGCTGCGCCAGGGCTTGTTGATCAGCCACGACGTCCAGTTTCACTGGCTCGATTCTGGCTGCGGCGATTTCGACGGCTATCTGGCGACCTTCAGCGCCGCCAAGCGTCGCAAGGTCAGGGCGGAGCGGCGGCGGGTACAAGAGAGTGGCCTGAGCATTGAAACCCGCCATGGCGATCAGATCGACGCCGTCGAATGGCCCTCGTTACACGCGCTCTATGCCGATACCTTCGACAGGTTCAACAACCACGCCGTTTTTTCGGCTGCCTGCTTTGCCGACCTGGCGGCAACGCTGGGCCGCCGGATGGTGGCGTTCATCGCCAGAGAGCGTGGCGTGCCGGTGGCTGTCGCCCTCTGTTTTCGCTGTGACGAAGCGCTCTACGGGCGCTATTGGGGTTGCCGCGGCAATTACCACAGCCTGCATTTCGAGCTCTGCTTCTACCAGGGCATCGCTTACTGCCTGCGCCAGGGCCTGCAGCGCTTCGAACCCGGTGCCGGGGGCGAGCACAAGGTCTCGCGCGGTTTTACGCCGACGGTGGTGCATTCGGCGCACTGGATCGCGGACCCGGGGATGCGCGAGTTGCTCGCTCGCCATCTGGCGCTGCAGGGCGAGGCGCTGGCCGATTACCGTCAGCAGGCGGCAGAGCATTTGCCGTTCCGGCGTGATCTCGCGCCGGGGTCGCTGGCGCCCAGCAGCGAGCCGTAGCGCTGGAGAAGGACGTGCTTACGGGAACTCCGGGATTGCCGCGGCCGGTGCTGCGGTCTGCTGTGGGTCGACGGGCGCAGTCGATCGCGAACGAGGCTAGGCCAGGCACGCTGCCATCGCGCGCAGGGCTTCCAGCCCGCCGGCGGCGATCGACACACCCTTACCAGGCGGCAATTGCGGCTCGCGGGGGTTGATACGGATCAGTTGGCCCTTGAGGCGCTCGCCCATCAGGCGTGCGGTCGGGATGTTCGTTCCGGCGCCCACCTCGATCACCAGCAGCTTGTCGACCTTGCCCAGCCAGGCTTGCAGGCGGCTTTCCTGCGCATCGCTGCGCTCGCTGAGCCATCCCCAGTCGCCGAACATCAGGATGTTCGGGCGGGCAATTGCCTGGCAGTGGGGGCAGATCGGCAGGGCGGAGGTCAGCAGGCACCGATCTTCGTCAACTTCGGGAAGAAAGCCCTCGGCTGGCCAGATGTCGCCCTGGCAAGCGTCGCTGCACTGGTGATAATGGATAGAACCGTGGCATTCACTGATCCGCTCTTCAGCGAAGCCGGCCCGCTGGAATTGCCCGTCGACATTGCTGGTGAACACGAAGCTGCCATGCGCCAGGCTGTCGCCGATCTGGCGCAGGATCTCGAAACCCTGATGGGGGACGGTGCGGCGGTAGAGATTCAGTCGATGGGCGTAGAAACCCCAGGCCAGGCGGGGTTGCCGCGCGAAGGCGGCCGGATTGGCGATCTGCTCGAAGGCGATACGCGCGCGACCGAGCGCCGGGTAGGCGCCCCAGAAGCCTTGCGGCCCACGGAAGTCGGGCAGGCCTGAATCGACACCGATGCCGGCACCGGCGGTGATCAGCAGCCCGTCGGCCTGGCCGATCAGTTCAGCGCAGCGCTGGTAGTCGGCAGCCAGTTAGAGTCCCCGCGCCCACGCTGGCCGCAGAGGGGCATCGTCGGGGTGGGCAATTGCCTGCCGCACATCGTGCAGCAGGCGCTGCTTGTCGGCGTTCAGTGTTCCCTTGAGCACCAGCCAGTTCGACGCATGGTCGCTGCGGAAGACGGTGCGTTTGAGCTCGAGCCGGTCGAGAAAACGCTCCATTTCGACAAACAGTTCATGCTGATTCAGCGGTCGCCAGCCCGGGAAACCGGCGCGGAAGCGCTCCTCGCCGAGCGGGAAGCTGACCACCAGCATCGCCAGATACTCGGGCTGCGTGGCGTTGACCAGGCGTGCCGAGTTCTCGGCGTGCCGCAGAGAAAGCTCGGGGCCGGCGAGACCGTTGAGGATCATCACCGAGCGGGTGATGCCCGCTTCGCCGAGCTTGTCGAGCGCTTCGCGGGTCGATTCGAAAGTCTCGCCCTTGTTCACGCGCTCGAGCACTTCGTCGTCGCCCGACTCGGCGCCGACGTAAGCGATCGACAGGCCGGCGGCGGCCAGATCGCGCAGTTCGTCGACCGATTTCCGGCGCAGGTTGCGCGGCAGGCAGTAACTCGAGACGCGGCGGACGGCCGGCAGATGGGTGCGGATCGCCTCGAGGATCTCGAGCAGACGGCGCGTCGGCAGCACCAGTGCGTCGCCATCGGCGAGGAAAATGCGCCGGATCTCGCTGCCGAAGCGCTCGCCGGTGCAGCGGATGCTCTCCAGCACCTCGGCCTGGTCACGGGCGCGAAAGTGCTTTTGCGGTGCGGTGTACATCTCGCAGAAAGTGCAGTGATTCCACGAACAGCCGTCGGTGATCGGCAGGATCAGCGATTGCGCTTCGCTGGGCGGGCGGTAGACGGGTTCGATGTAACGAATGGGGATGACTGGCGACATGGTCTTCGGAGGTCGTCGAGGCTGGCGAACGGCGCAATGGTAACGTGCTTTTGGGGCTGCCGGGGGGCTGCTGGCGCTGGTGGGGTGCCGGCGATTGCCCCGTTAGCGCCTGTTTTCGTGGGTCGACGGCGGCTTGTCCTCGGGGCCGGAGCGGATCATGGCATAGTCGGCACTACGCACCTCGCGCAACAGTGTCTCGGTCTCGGCGGTGGTGATGCCGAGCGACTCCAGTGTTTCGGCCGCCAGCCGCAGGCTGGCTTCCAGGGTCTCCGGATAGGCCTTGCTGGCGCCAGCGCGGAGCAGTGCATCGCAGCTGGCCAGATCACGGGCGCGCGCGACGATGGTCACCTGCGGCAGTTGCGAGCGGATCAGCGATGCGGCACGAACGGCGGTGTGCCGGTTGTCGATGGTCAGGACGACCAGGTCGACGCGGTGGAGGGACGCGGCAAGCAGCAGCTCCGGGTCACCGAGGTCACCGTAGAAGACCGGGTGACCCTGGGCGCGCCATTTGGCGACGAGCACGGCATTGGTGTCGAAGGCGACGTACGGGATGTCGCTACTGGCCAGGATGGTGCCCACCGTGTGCCCCACGCGGCCATAACCACCGATCACTACCCGGACTGCCGACTGTTCTCCTTGCGCTGAGTAGCGGAAGCTCTCGTGCACGCCGGCCGGTGTTTGGTCTGCTCTCACGGCCAGCCAGTTGCCGAGTTTGACCAGCAGCGGCGTCAACAGCATGGTCACGGAGATGACTGCCACCGCCATCACGAAGACGAGCTCGTCGATCAGGCCCATGGCCTTGGCGGCGCCGAGCAACACGAAGCCGAACTCGCCCCCTTGCGATAGCAGGAACGCCACCCGCAAGGCGATGCTGCGGCCGGTGCCGAAGCACAGGCAAAGCAGATAGAGGACAGCGACCTTGATGGCGATGATCGACACGACGTGAAGGGCGAAGCGGAACGGCGTCTGGGCGAGCGCCTGGACGTCGATCGACATGCCGACGGCGACGAAGAAGAGACTCATCAACAGCCCCTTGTGCGGCTCCATGCTGGCTTCGATCTGCAGGCTGTAGCGTGAAGTCGACAGCATCATGCCCATCAGGAAGGCCCCCAGGGCCATCGACATGCCGGCGTGGTGCATCGCCCAGGCAGCGATGAATACGGCGCCCATCGCCGCCAGCAGGAAAGCTTCACGGTTGTGCTCGCGGGCCAGATGATCAAGGATGCGCGGTACCAGGTAGCGGCCGCCCAGGACCACCAGCGCCACCATGGCAATGGCCACCCCGATCTGCTCCCACAAGGGGATTTCGTTGGACAGGGGCCCGACGTCGGCGAGGATCGGTATCAGAGCCAGCAGTGGCACCACGGCGAGGTCCTGCATCAGCAGAATGGCAAAGGCGGTCTGACCGTGATGGCTGGCGATCTCGCCCTGGTCCCTGAGCATCTGGACGACGAAGGCGGTGGACGAGAGGGCGAAGCTGCAACCGATTAGCAGAGCCGTCGCCCAGCCATCCAGGAAGAGGCTGAAATAGGCGGTGATCAGCAAGGCAGAGACCACAATCTGCAGGGAACCCAGGCCGAAGAGTGTGCGTCGCAGCTCCCACAAGCGGCGCGGCTTCATCTCCAGGCCAATCAGGAACAACAGCAGCACCACACCGATTTCGGTAAACCGGCGCACGTCTTCGACGTTGGTGGTGACGAAGGGCCCCGCGGTATGGGGGCCGACGACGACGCCAGTGACCAGCAGGCCAAGAATCGAGCCGAGGCCGAAATGGCGGAATACCGCCACCGCAATCGCGGCGACGACCAGCAACAACACAGCGGAGTCTACAAAGGACTGGGGGTCCATGCTGCGGCTCTCCGGGAGCTCATCCAGGCAGGGTGACAGCCCCATACTAGCGTGCCACGGCAAATTTGTTCTCTGTCATTGATCAAGCCTGAGGATGCCCGATGGAGTTTTTGTTGATACGCAGATAGTCGAAGTGCGGGCGGATGCGACGGTTGAAATGGCGCACTGCGGTAAAATCTGTCCGATGGACGACGAATACTTCATGCGCGAGGCGATTTCTCAGGCACGCGCAGCCGAATGTCTGGGTGAAGTGCCGGTCGGAGCGCTGGTGGTGTTCGATGGGGTCATCGTTGGCCGCGGCTTCAATTCACCGATCGGCGAACACGACCCGACGGCTCATGCCGAAATCGCAGCGCTGCGCGATGCGGCGCGCAACTTGCGCAACTACCGCCTGCCCGGCTGTGAGCTTTTTGTCACTCTTGAGCCCTGTGCGATGTGTGCCGGAGCGGTCATGCAGGCGCGCATCGCCCGCCTGATCTATGGTGCGCGCGATCCCAAGACCGGGGTGCATGGCAGCGTTATCGACCTCTTCGCCGTCGAGCGCCTCAATCACCATACTGCGGTATGCGGCGGTGTGCTCGCGGACGAGTGCGGCCTGTTGCTTTCCGGGTTCTTTGCCGCCCGGCGCGGCAAGCGAGTGCAATGAAGATGCGTATCGACATCTCGATCAGAGGGCAAATGCTCCGCTTGTCGGACGAGTCGGGGGCGATATTGCGTTCCTATCCGGTGTCCACGGCAGCGAATGGGCCTGGCGAGTTGAACGGCAGCTATTGCACGCCGCGCGGCAAGCACTTGGTGCGTGCGAAGATTGGTGCGGGGCTGGCGGAGAATACGGTGTTGGTCGCCCGGCGTCCCAGCGGCGAGATCTTTTGCCGAGAGCTGGGGGAGCGCTTTCCCAAGCGTGACTGGATTCTCACGCGCATCCTGTGGCTATCCGGCTGCGAGGCAGGTCGAAACCGGCTGGGGCGCGTCGACACCATGCGCCGCTACGTCTACATCCATGGCAGCCCCGATTCGACGCCAATGGGTTGCCCGGGGTCGCATGGCTGTGTGCGCATGCGCAATGCCGATATTGTCGAGCTGTTCGAACGGGTACCGCTGTACACCCCGGTCTATATCAGCGAGGACTGAAAAGTCTCGCTGACCTCGCCGCTGGCCAGTCCGCTGGCGTCAAAACTGCGCTCAACCAGGGTTGTCTGGCCATTCCGCTGCCGGACAAGAAGCGTTGACGCGCGCGTGCCGTAGCCTTCCGCCTTGACGAAAATGGCCGACAAGATACGCTCCCATTCCAGCGGCACACCCGTTTCCGGAAGGTGGCTGTCGGGAACGATTTCCCGATCGGCCAGCAGCTCGAAGAACGGCGCTCGCGCCGGCAGCGATGCCAGCGCTTTGGCAAAGGTCGCTTTGGCGCTAGCCAGCTTGGGCCACGGGGTGTCGAGGAGGTGGTTGGAGAGGCCGTAGATCCCCGGGCTCAGCCAGTGCGGCTGGCCATCGCCACGGTTCGAGTAGCAGGCGAGGCGCCGGCCATCGCCGACGAAGAGGTTGAAACCGTTGTAATCATCAGCATCGCCTGCCACCTGCGCCAGGTACTCCGCCGGGGCGGCGCTGCCGGTCAAGAAATCGGCGACCAGGGCGCCACGCGATCGGGCGTCCGCGCGAGTCCTGCCGCCTTCGCGGAAGTTGGTCAGGGCAGCGAAACGCTGGGTGCGGCTGGTGCCCAGCCAAGTGCCGCCGGCTTCAAGATCGCGGCCAGCCAGCACCTGCGGAGCGTCCTGCCAGAATTCAGCGGTGGCCGAGGGACGAGAAAAGAACTCGTCGCGGTTGGCCGCAACGACCAGCGGGTAGTCGGGATGCGCCTGCCAGGCGATCAGGATCAAACACATCGCGGGCCCGCGCAGCGGGGCGGCTGGCTGAAGCTCAGCGGCTCACCAACTGAAGGTCGATGCGAGGGCCGTCCGGCGGGGCCAGTTGGAGCTCACCGGTACTGACGAAACTCTCCTGGACGACCGCCAGGGCATCGTAGCCGCCCGTCGGGGCCGGGGCGACATTGGTGATCATGCCGCAGGGATGCTCCGAATTTGCCGGTGAATAGATCGCATCGCCGGCCGCTATCGGGCCGATCGATTGACCACGATACAGATGACGTTTGACTTTTCCCAGATACTGCATGCGAGCGACGATTTCCTGGCCGGGATAGCAGCCTTTGTGAAAGCTGACGGCACCAAGCTGCTCGAAATGGGCCATTTGCGGCACGAACTCTTCTTTGGTGTGTGCGGTAATCAGCGGTACACCCGCCTGGATATCAAGCCACTGCCAGACCACAGTGCCGGCGGGGCGGGCGTGCGCCGCCAGTCGTTGCCACAGCGCCGGGGCTGCATCGCGGGCAACGACGATCTCGAAGCGCTGGCTGTCAAGGCGAACGACGACACCTGTCGAGAAAACGGCAGTGGTCAGCGATTGATTGGGCACAGGTGGCCCGGCGGCGCCTAGCGCCGCCTCGGCCTGGGGACCGGACAAGCCGATGATCTCGCGTTCGCCAGACTGGTCGGTGATGCTTACCTTGCTGCGCAGGACGAACATCTGCAGGCGTTTGTGGATCGCCGGTAGCAGGTCAGCAGACAGTTGCAGCTGGTAGTCAGGTCCGTTGCGAAAGAGCAGAAAACTGGCGAGCATCCGTCCTTTTGCCGAGCACCAGGCCGAATGCTGGGCCGCATCGAGGGCCAGATGGTTCACGTCGCTGGTCAACTGTTGGTGCAGAAAACCCGCTGCCTCCGGTCCGCTGACCTCGATCAGCCGGAGATGGGCGAGCGGAGCGATGATCGTCGCATCGCGAGCGGCCGTCAGTTCGGCAGTTGCGTCGCCGAAGTCAGTGACCAAATCCTGATCGATGTGTGCACCCGAGGTACGAAGGAAGTCCTGCCAGCTTGCGTTCATCGTTACGCCATTTTCATCAAGTTGTCGGGGGGTTACTGTCTGCCTGCCATCTGCCGGGAAGCGCCAGTAATCGCCACTGCCCGGACGGTTCAGGGAGTCTGACCAGGCAAGCGGCGGTTCGGTTCAGCCGCACAGGTTTCGGCTATTATAGGGCCAGTCGAACTTCATTCTTTCCTCCCGGCCGCGCAGCTTTCCCACTGCGCCGGATTGATGCGCAAAATCCTCCTCAAGCTTTTCGTTCTCGCACTTGTCGTGCTCGCGCTGCTGAGCGGTGCTCTTGTCTGGGTCGTGCAGACGCCGATCGGGATGCAGAGGGAGCAGATCGATTTCACTATTTTGCCGGGTAGCAGCATGCGTTCCGTGGCCCGGGAGATAACGGCCGCGGGCGCCGAGCTTCACCCGTGGATGCTGATCCTGCTGGGCAAGTGGATGCGGGTCGACACATCGATCAAGGCCGGCAGCTACGAAATCGCGCGCGGTGTCACGCCCTTGGAACTATTGAAGAAACTGACCCGCGGCGACGTCACCCAAGCAGATCTCGTCTTCATCGAAGGATGGACCTTTCGCCAGATGCGCGAGCGCCTTGACGCCCATCCGGAGTTGCGGCACGACACCACGGGACTGCCAGAGGTCGAGATCATGCGGCTGATTGGTGCGCCGGAAGCCACAGCCGAGGGATTATTCTTTCCCGATACGTATTTTTTTGCCAAGCGCAGCAGCGATGTTGAGCTGTTGACCCGCGCCTACGGCGCGATGCAACAGCATCTGGCGCGCGAGTGGGAGGCGAGGGCGGATGGCTTACCTTATCGGGACGCCTACGAAGCCCTGGTCATGGCTTCGATTGTCGAAAAAGAAACCGGACGCAGCGACGACCGGCCGCTGGTCGCCGGGGTGTTCGTCAATCGCCTGCGCCAGGGAATGCTGTTGCAGACCGACCCGACGGTAATTTATGGCCTTGGCGAACGCTTCGACGGTAACCTGCGCAAGCGCGACCTGCTCGCCGACACACCCTACAATACCTACACTCGACGCGGCCTGCCGCCGACGCCGATCGCCATGCCCGGCCTCGGGTCCTTGCAGGCGGCGCTGCATCCGGCGCTCACCGAGGCGGTGTATTTTGTCGCGCGCGGCGATGGCAGCAGCCACTTCTCCCAGACGCTCGATGAACACAATCAGGCGGTGAGGCGTTTTCAGAAAGGCGGGAGACCGTGAGTCAAGGCGAGCGCAAAAATCGCGGTAAGTTCATCACTTTCGAAGGCATTGATGGCGCCGGCAAGAGCAGCCATCTTGCCGGTGCTGCGGCGCTGATACGCGGACGCGGCCTGAATGTGGTGTCCACCCGTGAGCCGGGGGGCACGCCACTCGGAGAAAAGCTCCGTGAGCTGCTGCTGCACGAAGCAATGCACCTCGAGACCGAAGCTTTGCTGATGTTTGCCGCTCGCCGAGAGCATCTCGAGCGGGTGATCGAACCGGCTCTGGATCGCGGCGACTGGGTTATCTGCGACCGCTTCAGTGACGCCACCTACGCTTACCAGAGCGGCGGGCGGGGTCTCGACCGACAGAAGTTTGCACAACTGGAACGTTGGGTGCACGGTCATCTGCAACCGGATCTGACGCTGCTCTTCGATTTGCCATCGTCCATCGCCAGTCGGCGGATGCTCGCTCAGGCGCGCGAGCTGGACCGCTTCGAGCAGGAGCAAGCCGAGTTTCACGAGCGGGTGCGACTCGCCTACCTCGAGCGTGCGGCTGCAGCAGCACAGCGTATCCATGTCATTGACGCCGATCAAGCACCGGAAGAAATCAAGAGATTGATTCAAGAAACCATAACAACATATTGTTTATGAATACATATCTGTTGCACCCCCATGCCTGGCAGCAACTTAACGCCTGGCGCGCCCAGCTGCCGCATGCGTTGCTGATTTGCGGTCAGCGTGGGATCGGGAAATTTGCTCTGGCGCGTTCCTTTGCCGCCTCACTGCTCTGTGAAAAGCGCACCGACGGCGGCGAAGCTTGCGGCTCTTGCCCGGCCTGCAACTGGCTTGCGCAAGATAATCACCCTGACCTACGTCTGCTGCAGCCGAGTGCATTTGCCGAAGGGGAGGGCGGCGAGGCAGGAAGCGGTGAAGAAACAAGCAAGAAGAAGGCAAGTCAGCAAATAACGATTGACCAGATTCGTGCGCTGGATGACTTTCTGCATGTCGGTACCCACCGCCACGGGGCACGTGTGGTGCTGATCAACCCGGCCGAGGCAATGAATCGGGCGGCCGCCAATGCAATTCTTAAATCACTTGAAGAACCTATCGCAGATACTTTATTTATATTGCTTTCAAATGAGCCGCATCGTTTGTTGCCAACCATCCGCAGCCGCTGTCAGTCGCTCCCGGTGCGGCGGCCGGCGCCGGCTACGGCGGTGGCATGGCTGCAGCATGCCGGCATCCGCGACGGTGAGCAGTGGCTGGCGCTGGCCGGCGGTTCGCCGCTCCTGGCGCTCGAGCTCAGCGCCAAGCCCGAACGCGTCCTGCTCGATTCGCTGGTCAGCCAGATGTCGCGTGGCGTGCGCCTCGATCCATTGGCTGCTGCAGCCCTTCTTGACAAGACGGTGAAAGCGGAAAAGCGACCGGCGCCGTTGAAGCGAATGCTTGACTGGGCGCAAAAGTGGCTGTTCGATCTGACGCTGGCTAGCGAAGGCTTGCCGCCGCGATACTTCCTGGCGCAAGCGCCGTTACTGCAGCGCCTGGCGCAAGCCACCGACACCCGCAGGCTCTTGGCATTCAATCGAAAAGCGATACAATGCAGGAGACAGTGCGAGCAACCGGTGAACAGCCGCCTGTTTCTCGAAGAGTTTTTTCTCGACTACGCCAGGCTTTTCTGAACCACCCGAGGTGATATGCCCGAAGCAGACAGCCGCAAGCCGGCCGCAGCCGCGCCACCACGCCCGAGTGTATTGTCGCTGAACATCAACTCGAAGTCGGCACTTTACGCGGCGTATATGCCGCTCCTGCGCAACGGCGGAATTTTCATTCCGACCACCCGCAACTACTCCATCGGCGATGAAGTGTTCATGCTGCTGTCGCTGATCGACGACCCGGCAAAACTGCCGATTGCCGGTACTGTGGTCTGGATTACACCGGTCGGTGCGCAGAACAACAAGGCGCAGGGAATCGGTGTCCACTTCAACGCCGACGAAGGGGGAATCGAAGCGCGGCGACGTATCGAAGGCCTCCTCGGCGGCGTGATGCAGTCCGGCCGTCCGACCCACACCGTCTGACGGAGCGTTGATGCTGGTCGATTCGCACTGTCACATCGATTTCCCCGATCTATCCAACAAGATTTCGCAAGTCATTGACTTAATGAATGACAATGGCGTCGGATGTGCGGTATGCATCGGCGTCACGCTGGAGGATCTGCCACGGGTGCTGGCACTTGCCGAGGCGTGGCCCGCGATTCTTGCCTCGGTCGGCGTCCATCCCGAGGCGACTGACGTACGCGAACCCTCGGTCGCGGAGCTGGTGGAACTGGCTCGCCATCCGCGAGTGATCGCTATCGGCGAGACCGGGCTGGACTACTACTGGCACAAGGATGCGCCGGAGTGGCAGCGCGAACGTTTCCGTACCCACATTCGCGCCGCCCGCGAAGCGAAGAAGCCGTTGGTGATTCATACGCGAGAGGCCGCCGCGGACACCTTGCGCTTGATGAAGGAGGAGGGGGCTGCTGCGGCTGGTGGCGTCATGCACTGCTTCACCGAAACCTGGCCGGTTGCCGAGGCAGCACTCGATCAGGGTTTTTACATTTCGATGTCCGGTATCGTGACCTTCAAAAAGGCACAGACGGTCCGCGAGGTGGCTCAGCGCGTGCCTCTCGATCGTCTGCTGGTCGAGACCGATTCGCCTTATCTCGCGCCGGTGCCCCAGCGCGGGAAAACCAACCAGCCCGGCTACGTGAAGCACGTCGCCGAAGAGGTCGCCCGCTTGCGCGGCCTGAGTTATCAAGAACTTGTTGACGCCACGACGAATAATTTCTTCCGCCTGTTCCCTGACGCCCGTTCGAAAGTTGCCCAATGAAGACCCTCGTACTGCTGTTTGCCTTGCTGCTGCCAAGCATGGTCACTGCCGGCGCCCAGGAAGACATGGAGGAAGCGTTGATCTCTGGCGACACCTCGTGGGCCATCAAGTTGGTCGACCAGGGCATGAACGTTAACTCGGTAGACGCTGCCGGCAACACCTTGCTGATGCAGGCCGTACAGCGTGACAACGCCGACCTGCTGGGCCAGTTGCTGCAACGCCGTGCGCGTCTGAACACGCGCAATCGCAACAGCGAGACGGCGCTCAGTCTGGCGGCCTTCAAGGGTGATTTGGCGATCGTTCGGCGTCTCGTCGAAGCGGGGGCGGACGTCAACCTCTATGGTTGGCCGCCTCTGATCTACGCAGCTTTCAATGGCCACACGGCGGTCGTCAAATACCTGCTCGCGAAAGCTGCCGACGTCAATGCAATAACCGAGAACGGTTCGACGGCGCTGTTCTTCGCAGCCCGCTTTGGACACCAGCAGATCGTCGAATTGCTGCTGCAGAACAAGGCCGATGCGAGCATTGCCAACGATCGCGGTGCGACGGCCGACGCCTGGGCGCTGCAGACCGGAAATACCAATATCGCCGCTATCCTGCGCCAGGCAAGAGAGCAGACAATGGAGGCAAGGGACCAGGCAAGGAAGGCAATGGACCAGGCGAGGGAGGCAAGAGAGCGGGCGGTCGCGGCCGAGCTCGAGACAGAGCTCGTCGATACCGAGACCGATGAGACCGAGCCGTCAAAGTGAGAACGGGGGCAGGGGGCGGATGCCGATCTTCCCTGCCTGCAGCGACCGGCTGATGATGCGGTAGGTATCGGGGTCGAAGCTGCCCCTGGTCGGCCCGTCCGCCAGGCAAGCCTGCAGGGCCTCTTCGCTGTGCACCGTGGCCACAAGACGCCAGCGGTCGACCAGATGAATGTCCTCGCGCATCCCGAACGCATCGCGCTCCAGCAGCGCAACCGGCCCCTTGTAGGGCCATCCACGCACTTTGAACTTGGCCAGCGCGGTGATCACGCGGGCACCGTGCAGCGCGGGCGTTTCCTTGCCGATGCAGACGCCGCGGCAGCTTTTCTGCCGGTAGGCAGCGCAGGCGTCCCCGGCGGCCGTTTCGTCCAGACCAAGCTGCTTGTAGCACAGGCGATGCGCGTCCGCCAGCTTGCGCAAGCTGCGCAAGGCTTCGCGACGACTCGGGTACAAGCCGAACAAGTCATCGGCGAGCGCGAAGTCAGTTTCCTGCGCACACACCAGCTGTGGTCGATAGTCGCTTCCCGCATGCAGCCGCAGTTGCCAGGAGCAGAGTTCAGTGGTGGCTGCCTTTGACCTGCTGCTGTGACTCACCAGCAGCGGGTCGGCATCGCTACGCGTCGATGAGCGGGCCAATTCGGCCTCATGCAGGCGCGCGCCCAAGTCACCGGCCGCCTCTCGCCACGCAATTTTCCTGATGTCGCGCATCAATGCCGTCGTACGCTTGGTGGCAGTGAACTGTGCGCACAGCTGTTGCCGAAGGTTGCTGGCGCGCCTGATCAGCAGCAGGCGACCGTCTTCACCGTAAAACGCATACGCTCCTGCCGCCTCTGGCAGATCGTCGATCAATGCCGGATCGATCTGTGGCGGCAAGTCGGGCCGGCCGACGATGCTCGCTACCACGCTGCCAATCGTCTCGCTGGGCAATTGTCCGTGCCAGCACTGCCACAACTCCCATAGCAGGCGCGCATCGGCCAGGGCACGGTGGCGATTGCCTGCCACGGTGAGGCCATGGCGAGTGACCAGGGTGTCGAGGTTGTGCCGATGGTGCTGAGGAAAGAGCTTGCGCGACAGCTTGACCGTGCACAGCGTCGGCGCCCTGAAATCGATCCCGAGTCGCTTGAATTCGCACTTCAGGAAGCCGTAATCAAAACGCGCGTTGTGCGCGATGAACAAGCGTCCGCGCAGCTTGTCGAGCACGGCGGGTGCGAGCTGCCGAAAAGTGGGCGCCGAACAGAGCATCGCATCGTCAATGCCGGTGAGGCTGGTGATGAAACTCGAGACCGGGGTCTCCGGATTGACCAATACGCTCCATTCTCGGGCCCCATCCCGGTCCACTTCGAGCAGGCCGATTTCGATGATCCGGTCGTTGGCAAAATTGGCGCCACTCGTTTCAAGGTCGACAAAAACCAGGGGTTCAGGGGTGAGAGCAGGGTTCATCAGCATCGGTGATAGTGTGTCACAAGGCGAGCCAGGGTAGGCGACAAGGCTAACGGTCGTCATGATCGCGCTGCTTGCGCGATGGAGGCGATCGCGTCGGCGAACACCTCGGTCAGCGCAACAGGGAGATCGTGTGCCATTCCCTGGATCACCTGCATCTTCGCATCGGGAATGTGTGCTGCGACGT
>NZ_JAVTWB010000015.1:16498-19343 GCF_032229525.1 Accumulibacter sp.
TGTGCCATTCCCTGGATCACCTGCATCTTCGCATCGGGAATGTGTGCTGCGACGTCGTAACCGCACTCGACAGGGATCAGCGGATCGTCGGCTCCGTGCAAGACCAATGTTGGCGCAGCGATCGTCTGCAGCAAGGCACGGCGATCACCACTGGCGAGAAAGGCGGCCAGCTGTCGTGCCACGCCGCGCGGATGGAAACTGCGCTCGTGCTCGTCGGCCAACGCCGCCCGCAAGCGCTGCGGACAACTCGGAAAATCCGGGCTGGTGACAGCCAACTGCCGTCTCAGGGCGTCCTCCACCAAACTCTCTTTGTCGCGTGCCGCCGGCAAGGGCGCCAGCAGTGCTTGCGACGCCTCGCGAGTCGGCGGCGGCAGGTTCGGATTGCTGCTGGTGGACATGATGCAGGTCAGGGACAAGGTGCGCTGAGGATAGGTCGCAGCAATGATCTGGGCGATCGCACCGCCCATCGACGCGCCGACGATATGCGCCCGATCGATGCCCAGCGCATCGAGCAGACCGACGCAGTCCGCAGCCATGTCCGCCAGGGTGTAAGGCACGCTCAGCGGCAAGCCGCCGCGCAGGGCTGCGCCGACATCAGGAACGCCGGCCTGATCGAGCTTGCTGGACAGGCCGCAGTCGCGATTGTCAAAACGCAGCACGCGATAACCGCGGGCGACAAGCGCCTCGCAGAGCTCGATATTCCAGCGACTCAACTGCGCACCCAGCCCCATGATCAGCAAGATGACCGGCGCTGACAGCGGGCCAAGACTTTCGTACTCGATCTGGAGTTTGTTCGCGGTAACTTGTGGCATGGCAGGACGACAAGGTGGTGGACAGGGAATTTCGCTCGATGCGGGATGTCGGCGACTGACGGGCAGCCGTTGAATGTACCACTCGATCTCCCGGGCGGCAAAACGAGTGCCTGGTTTTGAGGTCGTGCGGAACACGGCGCGCCTCTCCGCACAAAGCCTGTCGGGGACAGCGCCTGGCATTACGCTTCCTTTTTTTGGCCTGAATGAGACATTCGTCACCTTCCCGCAAAATGACGAAGGGGTTGCCTGTTCAAGGTCGGCTAGACTCCGTTTTTCTCATTTTCTTTCGTTCAGGAGCAGGCCCAATGAAATACCGCATCCGTCACGCCATCCTCGTCGCCTGCCTGTCCGGAGTTCCGACAGTGCCTTTCGCTCAGACCCTGGCGCGCGTTGCCGAGACTGACGCCAAGCTCGATTGCGCCGGGATAGCCGCGGAACAGAAGCGCATGGACGCACTGGTCGACGCCGGTGATCCAAACGCTCCCGGAGTTGGCAAAGCGGTCGCCGGCAGCGCCGCAAACGTCGGGGGGCAGGTCGTCGGTGCGACGGCTGCGCAGGCCTCCGGACTGTTCGGTGGGCTCGGCGGCCTGGTCGGCAAGGTGGCCGGCGTCGTCGCGCAACAACAAGTAGAGGAAAACCTTGCACCGGACGCAGCTGCGCAGCAACTCGCCGGCGAAGCCAGGGAGCGGCGCTCCTTCCTCGGCAAACTGGCCAGCGCCAAGGATTGTCGCGCCGACGACCTCGCCAATACCGGGAAGACGCTCGGTGCCGACGAATTCCGCAAGCTGGCCGAGGGCCCGGCGGCCGGGTCAGTGAAACCATTCAATACAAACGAGGTGCAAGCCGCGTTGGCTGAACCGGCGCTCCCGCTTGATAGCCAAGGCTTCCTTGAAGGAGAGCTGAAGACAGCCGGTAAGCACATTTATATCAGTGAGTTCCGGGTTCTTTTTGAAGTTGGTGGTCAGGTTTCTGCCAGCACCAGGGCAGGATACATGCCCGGGACAAACTATGGTGGTACGCGATCCAAGATCAAGTACCAGGTGGCCAATGTCAACGTTCCCGCGCTACAAGCGCTGACCGACAAAGCCTGGGCGGACTTGCAGGCAAGGCTCGCGGCGGATGGAATCCACCTGGAAGATGGAGCCGCCTTTACCTCCGCCAACGGTGCGGTATATGAGGCCACCGAGCCCGCCAGCACCGCCGCGGCCCCGGTCTACATCGAGCAGGATCTTGGCCATACCGTTCGCAAGTACCTCGTGCTGGCACCGACGGGAATGAAGTTACACGCGCGCGGCTTTGCCGGGATGGGCGCGGGCAACATGGGCAAACGCGTCGAGTGGAGCAAGGCTGGCCTCGACGGGATCGCCATCGGCGTGGCGGTCAACATTGCTTCGCTGGAGACGTCCGGCTCTGGCTCCTCCATTCTCCATCGTGACGGTGCCAATACTGGCGCTGGAGAACAGATGATGGTCACGGCGCCCCCGGGTGGCGCTGTTGCCAGTGGCCATGTCGACGCGGGAAGCGTGCGCGCGCCCAAAGGCCTGGTTGTACCCGGAACTTTCGCGCGTTTTCGCGATGTTGGCGGCTACGACACCCAGAAGGACGCTGCCGTCAGGGCGCTGCAGGTCGTTGGCAACCTTGCCGGTGTTGCCGCCAACAAGTCGAAGACGGTGGAAATGGAGGTGGATCTCGACGGGCCGACCACCAGCCGCATGACTCTGACGGCGCTGGTCACCTTCAACAAGGCGATAAGCGATCAACTCAAGGCTGGCCAGCAGGCAAAAGGCAGCTAGCGTCGGCTCAAGAAACAGGCGCCACGCCGCAAGCGCTGGCGCCATCAATATTCATTGGGGGCTTCCATGGGGGCAGGCGATTGCTTGACGCGAGGGAGCCGCTCGATGCTGAACAACAGCCCCTTTTGATGACGGTATTTTTGGGTGCGTATAATCCGTATTATGTCAACTTGCAAGCATAACCGTATGCCACACATGGACAAAGGAAAGATCGTTTCCTATACTTTCTGCGAGCAAACA
>NZ_JAVTWB010000016.1:0-10409 GCF_032229525.1 Accumulibacter sp.
TATCGCCAAGCAGGCCGCATAGAGTAGCGCGCCGAACACAACTTCGAGAAAGAGCCCGCCAATCTCTGGCGTCTTAATGAAAGGTGCCGACTGCAGGAACAAAATCCCAACCGCCATTGCCAGGGTAGCCATCACCGCAGGGCGTACTGCCAGTAGGAAATCGAACACGGAGGCCTCTATTAGACGCATGGCAAAGTGCGCGGCAAAGAACGATGGCACCATCACCACGATCATTGCCCAAGCCACACCCAAAACCCCCCAGACGCTTCCGAGAAGGATAGCGACAACGACAAAGGGGGCGCTTATCAAACTAATCTTGAAGGCCAGATCTGGCCTTCCTACGGCGTAGTAGATACTAGCAACGAGGGAAAATAGCGCCCGTAACGCGCCGCCACAGGCCAGAATCTGCAACAGCGGAATGACAGCAAGCCAACTCTCACCATACAGCACTGGAACCAAGTCCTTAGCAACCAGCGCAAGGCCCGCCCCGGCAGGCAACACAACAGCCGACAGCAGTTTTTGCGACCGCGCCACCGCTCGACGGAAGGCTGGCAGATCGTTTTGTAGCAGCGAGTAGGCGGGGAAAAGAACGCGTTGCAGGGGGCCCGAAACCCGGTTGCGCAGTTCATCGGGCAGGCTGTACGCAATCTGGTAGAAGCCGAGTTGTTCCGGACCGAAGCGACGTCCTACGACGAAGTAATCGAAGTTGGCGAGCAGATAATGAAGTACGCCGGAGCCCAGGTAGCTACCGCTGGTCTTCCAGTGCGTCTCAAGGAAGCGCCTGTTGAACCGTAAGCGCGGGCGGTAGCCGACAAGCACGAGCAACACCAAAGAGCCCAGTGCAGCCGCAATGAGCGGCGCTATGACGAGGCTCCAATAACCAGCGCCCAGCCAAGCCAGAAGAATTGCAGCAGCGGCCCTGGCGACCAACTGTCCGACACTGAGCAGCACTTCGGTTCGGAACAAGAGCAACCGATGCAGAACTGCGGTCGGCACCACCAATATACCCTGGAAGATGAATGCCAGCGCTGAGACCCACAGCATGCCGACAATGGTCGGCTGATCAAATACCATTGCCGCCGGGTAGGAGGCGAGCCCGACGAAAAGGACAAGTACGACACCTATGCCCAAGGACACCCAGAACGCAGTGTCGAGATCCAGGCGGTTGAGGCGCTGCTTCTGAACGAGAATAGCGCCAAAACCCAGGTTGGCCAGTAGAGCCCCAACTTCGACCACCAGCGTGGTCATGGCGACAAGGCCATAGTCCGTCGGGGTCAGGAGGCGCGCAAGGATCGCTGTGGAGGCGACCGTAAGAGCTACCCGAAAGGCGGACAGGCCAAATTGCCACGCAACGCCACTGATCACACGCGCCGTCAGGTTGCTTCGATCTGGGTAGAGTGCACGTTGAACGAGCGTCCTCGTTCGCAAGCGAGAGGGGTTCATAGGTGCGTCAAGGACCGGGGCGTGACGATTGAGAGGCGAACGTCCGCCCAACTTCCTCGGGATCGGCCAAAGACAGGCGAGAGCGTGTAGCCTCCAGCAACGACGCAACAGGCAGCCAGGATGTTAAAGGGGTAGGGATGTGCCCGGCAAGCGTGGACCGAACATTGCCGCCCATTGTCGCTACGCCCTTCTCGCCTAGGCGTCCTCGTGGTCGGGAACGATACTCGGCCGCGGGCGACTTGAATGGTAATGGTGACACGGTAAGGCGTCTGGCACCGTCCACCCAAGCTCCGCGTCCGGCCACTCGGCGACGCGTCGGTCAAGTCCCTAGCGCGCAGGAACACCGATGGATCGGTTTCCATGTCAGATTTGGCGTAGCCGCTTGGTGCTTCCGCAACGGCGGTGCTGCGCCGCAGCCGACAGGTAGCCGCATGACCTGCCCCTGGCGCCATCGTCTGTCCGCATTCCCTCAGCATACTGGTGCGGCGAGGGTCGCCCCTCGGGTAAGTAAAAAGCGTGGTTTCATGCGGCTGACCGAAACCCTTGGGCCATGACGCGGCAAGCAACCCTCTCGATCTGAGGCTCCGGTGTTCTGCCGCGCCCAAGATCGCGGACCAAAGCAGACGATCTCCAAGAAGACACGAGACCCCTCCATGCCGTCGCTCTCGTCAACTCTGTCGATGAAACCACCTGCAGAGCCGGCCAACGGGAACTCATAGACACGCACCCTCACGTCGCAGGTTGTCCACCAGACGAAACCCAAAACCCATTTTTGTTTTCTTCCACGGAGTGTACCGGGGAAGCTGATGGCGATCCGTGCGACCACTGGCCGCTCCCCCAGCTGTGGATACCGCCGCTTCAAAACCTAATTCTCGAACTATTTCTACCGTTCCCCGGTTATAGTCCGTTCCTGGCTTACCGTTTGGATAGGCAAAAAGATTAATTTTCTCACCCAACAGTTGCTCAAGGTACATCTTACTCCCGGCAATTTCGTCCACTGCGCTCGTCCTATCAAGCCCCCCTAAAATAGGGTGAGAAAGCGTATGAGCGCCAATTTGCATGCCCATGCGATGCAACTCCCTCACGTCGACAGAGCGCATCATCAGGTCATCTGGCAGATGTTCTACGCGCGCCAAATATGCGACCCGCCGTGCGCAAATGTCGCGCTCGCCAGTCGGTAAATATTTGATGTGATCGATTATTTTAGCGACAGCAACCCGTTTTTGCTCCCAAGAGCCAATCGCAAGCCTCCCTAATCCTAACCCACTTCCACTATCTTCCTCTGCGAAATCCAGCGCGACCAAATCGCAATTTCGCACGGCTTCTATAACCGTATCATTCCACATCCGCCCACCATCCAAAAAACCTACAGCGACAAAGAACGTGGCCGTCATATCGTAGCGCTGCAGGATTGGCAGCGCCACCGTAAAGTTGTCCAAGTAGCCGTCATCAAAGGTAATGGCTAACGCTCGTGCCGGCAAGCTATCGCTCGCCAGGCGCGCCACGGCTTCATCCAGTGGCAGTACGTTGCACCACGCCTTTAGCCATTTGCAGATCTCTTCAAACTGAAAGGCGTCTGTCTCCATCGGAAACATGGGATCGGACTGAGGGAAAATACGGTGAAAAATCAGGATCGACAACCGGGCATTATCTCCTGCCGGAGAAAAAAGGCCTAAAAGGCTTTTTACCATCACTCAACCTCCCTCATAACGACCAGCCATATCAGCAATCTTCTTCCCGCCAGAAAAATTCTGACTCTCCGTCTCCCAACTTCGTCTCTCGACCCATACCCTTGTAAGAACCACTAAAACCATAATGTTATATGGAAGATCAAAATAGGCGAGGCTCAAGAAAGCGCCACCCACGGCATATCCCACAAGAGATACTTGACACATTGCCCCCAAATCAGCACACCACCGCGCCTCCGGTATTTCCCTGCATGTCTTGCGCAACCAGGCGGCGGACTGAAAAGTCAGCAACCAGATACTTAAGAATAAAAAAAGGCCCACGAATCCGTGATTACCCAATATCTGAAAGTAGATACTATGGGCAGCTGGAGCTGACCCTGTAAAATAGGGAGAGTATTTCGCAAAGAGCTCAGGGCGGGCCGCATTAAAACCAACACCAAACGGATAATGCAATGCTATTCCCCAAGCATTAAACCATGCGCTGATCCGGCCCATTGCTGACTGATCTTCGTCATAATCTGAAATGGTCGCCATACGGTCTGACCAAACATCCGGCATGAAGGCTACCAGAGACGCGCCAGCGATCAATATCAAAAACCCTGAAGCGACTTTGTTTCTTCCCCGAGCCCACAGAACTAGAAGCATTGTAGCGATGGCTAGCAACCCACCCCGCGACTGACTACCTAACGCCGAGGCCGCACAAAGAAACATAACAACACTCATGCCTAGTCTCGCCGCCGCTGAGGCGATCTGCATCTGCAGAAAACGCAACAGTGGAATGACAACCACTAGCGCCAACGCAAACTCATTGTTATCTTCGATGAAGGATCCCGGAGGCCCCCATACACGATAACCACCCCCAGACATAATGGTAAAAAGCCCACCCTTCGCACCAAGAATTGCTAATGACGCAGCGATCACCCAGGTCAGCGCGAAAATATGCTTCTTGGTGTGCAGTACGGCCAAAGCAATCAGGATCATGAAATCGATCTTCATGATTTTTGTCCATTGCTCGTAGTCACCTTCTGGATCTAGTCCAGCGAGCCAAGAGACGGTCGCCCATAACATAAACACGAGGAGAAGGGTGACTGGCTTTCCCTTGAATGGAGATTCCCTCTCTGTCGTAGTCATCAGACCGACCAGCGTCGCGCCCGCAGCCATCGCAGCGAGTGGGGCCGAGTATGCAAAACCATAGACATAGCGATGCGGATTCATGATGCTTATCCATGTCCATAACAGGACACCAATCCACGGTCGGCGGAGAGCCGATAGGCACGCGGGGATAACTATCGCAATTAGGAGTAGGTCGCGCATTTTCCAGGAAACAATTAATAGGTTGGGACGTGGCAAACAACGTAGCGATATTTCCCGGATTGCTCTCGGGGGATATCCGCCACTCGCTCGACCGAAACCTCCACACTGCTCCCCAATCTAGCCTTGAGGCCGGCCGATATTGCCGCTTCCACGCCCTTACCGCAATCTTCACCCGGCACGATGAGGACCACCACGCGCTCTCGGCTTTCCTGCACCACCTTGAAGGCCTCTATTCCTGGAATGTCGCGGATCGGGTAAACAACCGCCAGACCATGCATGATCGTGCCGTCAGCGGCGACCACAAAATCGGTTGTGCGGCCCTGGATCTCTTCCAGCATCGGCAGGCCACGGCCACAGGCACAGGCTTTGTCGGAAAGCACCGCCACGTCGCCGGTGCGGTAGCGCACGAAGGGGAATTCGCGCGTCGCCAGATGCGTGATCACCACCTCACCCACTGCCCCCAGGGGCAAGACCTTGCCGTCGCGATCGATGATCTCGACGATGATATCCTCGGCCGTGATGTGCATCCCACCTGCCGGACACTGATGGGCGATAAATCCTGCATCCCGACCGCCGTAGCCGTTGGCGACAGGGCAGCCAAAGACCCGCGCAATGTCGTCGCGCTGGTGGTCATACAGCCGCTCCGCGGTGACGAAAGCTACCTTGATCCCGAGATCGCTCACGGCCTGGCTGCGCTTTTCCGCATGACGGGCAATCAGTGACAGGGACGACGGGTAGCCGAAAAGCATCGCGGGACGGAAGCGCTGGATGGTTTCCACGAAACCGTCAAGCTTGGCTTCACTCATCTCAAAAGCCGGCAGGAGTTGGGTGCGCAGCAAGCGGTCGCGGATTTGGCGAACGCGATCCTGCGCAGTCAGCTCGATCGGGCTGCCCCAGACGACTATTTCCGGGTCACCAATATCGACCCCCCACCAGCGGGTCGCCCGCCACTTGGCCGCAACATCGTGGCTGACACGCTCGTTGCCAATGTAGAAGATCAAGGGTTCACCTGAAGAGCCGCCGGTATTGAAGCGCGCGAGCCCCTTGGCCTGGTCGGACTTGAGCTGTTCCTGGTTTTGCCGAATGATCGGCTTTGTCAGAAACGGCAGGCGTTGCAGATCGCTCAGCGAAGCGACGTCCGCGGCATTGAACCCCAGCGTGGCGAAGAGATCGCGGTAATAGGGCACGTCCCTTTGGGCCTTGGTCAGCAAGGCACGCAAGCGCTCCAACTGGAGCGCTTGCAGGCGCTCCAGCGGCCACCATTGGGAATCTTCCATGCGCTTGCGTACGGCGACGGTGCTGTGATGCTTCAAATGCTCGTGCAGCGGAAAGATCAGCCCCGAGACGAGTGCCGTATATAGACTAGACATGTTCTCTTGCCTCCGATGCTCCTCTGGCGAGACGCTGAAACCGATCACTCAGTCGCTCCACCCGCTCCACCCACGAGTTCTCTTCGGCGTAGCGCCGGATGACTCCGCGATCCCAGGACCGCCCGAGCGCCTCGGCAAGCGCTGTCGCCAGGGCCTGCGGATCGCCGAATGGCACAACGATGCCCAGGCTTTCCTCGCAGACCACCTCGCGGTTGCCACCAACGTCCGTCGTCACCACCGGCAGGCCGCAAGCCATCGCTTCGAGGAAGACGTTCGCCCACCCTTCGTTGCTGGTGGCCAAGACAAATGCATCGGCGGCGGAAAGCACATCCGCCAATGCTTCCGGGGGACGCGGGCCCAGGAAGCGCACACTGTCGTGCAAACCCAGATCGGCCACCTGACGTTCCAGTTCGGCACGGTTGTCGCCTTCGGCGCTCGGCCCGCCGACGACGAGATAGATCAGAGCCGGAAACTTCTGCAGCAGTTGTGGCAGCACTTCGATGACCCGATGAAAACCTTTTCGTGGCACCAGTCCGCCAACTGAAATCAGCACCGGCGCAGTCGCTGACAAACCCAGCGCGGAACGCGCGCAAGCCCGATCGCGAGGCGAAAAACGCACGGTGTCGACGCCGTTACCCACTACTTCGATCTTCGCCGGTGTAGCGCCCCGGGCAACAACCAGTTTCTTGAGCGACTCGGAAACCGAAAATACCCGCGCTGCGCGGTGCAGTGCCTGAAGCAGCAGCGGCCCAAGGCGTACGTCTTCGACATGACGGGCCTCAGTGCCTCTCAGGGTTATGGTGACCGGCACCTGCAACCAGCGGCCGAGGAGGCTGGCTGCATAGCCATCGGGGTACGCGAAGTGTGCGTCGATGATATCCAGCCGTCCCGCGCGTTTCAATCTGCGCAGGGTAGCGTAGGCGCCAAGGGCCATCAGCCAACCGTCCAGGCCTTTGAGAACGCCGGGAATCGAGAGGAAGCGGGGAAACCAGACATCGATACCCGACTGTTTCTCGTAACGCGGGGCGCCCGGCCGGAAGTGTGGCTTAAGCCGACGCAGCAGTCCCTGAAGGGGAAACCAGGGGCTGGGCGCCACGACGCTGAGCGGTATGCGCTCCCCGACGCGAAACATGCGCTCACGAATAAACAAACCCGCGCCGGGCTGGAGCCGGCTGGGAAAGAGGCTGGACAGAACCACGATATGGGTTGGACGGTTGGTGACGGTCACGCTATCGCCTTGCCTGTGCCAGACGCGCAAAGGGCGCCTGATAGCTGGCGACGCTGCGCTGCCAGGTCCGTTCTTGTTCGACGAAGCGCCGGCCGGCCGCCCGCATCTCCGCCCAGCGACTACCCTGATCCAGAAGCTGTAAGACTGCGTCGGCCAGCGCGACAGGATCGCCGGCCTTGAAAAGCACGCCAGTTTCGCCAGGACGGATCAGTTCCTTGTGCCCCCCGACATCCGAAGCTACCAGCAGGCGCCCCTGCGCCATCGCCTCGAGGGGTTTGAGGGGCGTGACCAGGTCCGTCAGGCGCATCAGATGGCGGGGGTAGGCCAAGATATCAACCAAATCATAATAGCGCTGAACTTCGGCATGGGGGACGCGGCCAGTGAAGACAATCTTGTCCGCCAAACCAAGTCGGGCGGCTTGTTCCTTGAGTGCCTGCTCCTGAGGGCCGCCGCCAACCAGCAGCACGCGCACCTCAGGGCGTGCCTCGAGAATTTGCGGCAGCGCGTCGAGCAGGAGATCAAGCCCTTCGTAGGCGTAGAAGGAACCGATGAAGCCGATTACCGTCGCGTCCTGTAGACCCAGACGCGCCTTGAGTGCGGCATCGGGCTCGCCGCCGACGGCGAAGGACTCGATATCGACGGCATTGGGAATGACTGTCACTTTCTCCGCCGGGACGCCGCGCGCCACGATGTCCTTGCGCAGGCCTTCGCAGATCGTGAACACATGATCGGCACGCTTCAGGGCATAGGTTTCCATGCGACGGGTGACGCGGTAGCGAAGACTTCCCTCGGTGGTCGTGCCGTGGTCCACCGCCGCGTCTTCCCAGAAAGCCCGCACCTCGTACGCCACCGGCAAACCCAGGCGCTTGCCGACCCGCAGCGCGGGAATGGCATTGAGTACCGGCGAGTGGGCGTGCAGGATATCGGGCTTGACGATGTCGACCACCTCGATGAGACGCTTTTCGACCTGGCGCATCAGACCCACGACATCGAGGCCGGGCAGGCGCAACCCAGCGGGGGCAGGAGCGGCCGTGCGGTAAAAATGCCACCCGTCCACGTCTTCCTCGGCCAGCTGACAACCCACCTGCTTGGGCGTCGTGAGATGAAAGGTCTGCCAGCCCAGCTTGCGCTGCTCGCGCAGGATCGACAGCGTACGGAAGGTGTAGCCGCTGTGCAGAGGGATGGAGTGATCGAGGATGTGCAGGACACGTAGACTCATCGTCCACCGCCCGTGAACCTGCGCGAATTTTCGGAGGGTCCCGGTGCGCTGCGATGTCTTGGTAGGCGAGTGGCGTATTTCACGGGTCAAGATAGCGATCGATGATTGAGAGGTGCGCATCCCAGCTGTAGCGTGCCAGTACCTGTTGTCTTGCGGCGGTGCCGATGGATGCAGCGCGAGCGGGTTCCCGAAGTATGGATTCAACCTGACTGACGAACTGTGAAATAGTCCCTGCGGTCAGGAAATCGCGCTCCGGAATGGCGTCGATGGCGGTGGCGCATTCCTGCGAGGCGACGACCGGCATGGCCATCGCCATCGCTTCCAGGACCTTGTTCTGCACACCGCGCGCCAGACGAAGAGGGGCGACGACAACCGCCGCATGCCGCAGGTACGGCCGGACGTCCGGAACGGTTCCGGTGACCACGACGTGCTGGCCGGCCAGCGCCTCGACCGCCGGCGTCGGACTGCGTCCGACAATGTAGAAACGTGCATCGGGCCAGTTCTGCTGCAAGCGCGGCAGAATTTCCGCCACGAACCAGGTCACCGCATCGATGTTTGGCCAATAGTCCATGGCGCCGGTGAACACCAGGGGCAGTTCCTGCGCGCCGAACGGGGAAGGAAGGCCGTGCTCGGGCGAAAAATAATCGGCATCGACACCGTTACACATTGCTTCGACCTTGTCGGCGCACTCGGGAGCGAGACCTCGGAACAGATCCGCTTCGCCTTCGGTGACGAAGAACGAACGCTCGGCCTGACTGGCCACGGCACGCTCAAAGGCGAGCAGACTCCTGCCCTCACGCCGGTAGAGCCAGGACATCGGCCAGCGGTGCTTGACTGCATACTGGCTCCATTTCAGCGAGTCGACATCGACGAAGTCGACCAGCTGGCGTTGCTGCGAGGCCGCCTCGACGAACATCGCCATGACCGAGGAAAAGACCAGCACCGCGTCAATCTGCTGCTCGCGCAAAGTCCGCTCAACCCACGCCTGCAAACCTGCATTGCGGTAGTAGGCAAGAGTCAGAGGCTGGTTGCTGACCAGGCCGATCAGGCTGAAGAGTTTGGCAAGACGGGGGGTGATGCGCGCGACGTGCATTTCGGCGCAATACCCGCGCACGACGTCGACATACTCCTCGTCCTGCGGATCATCGATGAAGGTGCCCAGGAAGACACGGTGCCTGCCGGCAAGATGCTTGAGCAGGTGATACGAGCGGACCTTGTCGCCCTTGTTCGGCGGGTAAGGAAGGCGGTGTACCAGGAAGAGCAGATTGCTCATGAGCCGGTACGCAAGCTCATATCGAGGACTGAGGCTCAGTGATCATGGCGGCCTGCTCGGTCGGTGCGTCGACCACATTGCGCAGAAACGCCTCGAACATCAGCACCGTCCACAACGGCGCACTGTAGTCACTCGCTCCCGATTGATGGGCGTCGACCAGATGCCGGAGGTAATCCTGATTGAACCAGCCGGTGGCTGCCAGCCGTGGACCGAGCACCGCCTGCCGGACGCGGTCCCGCAAGGGACCGCGAAACCAGCGGGCCAGCGGTACGGCAAAGCCCATTTTCGGGCGATACAGAATCTCTTGCGGCAGGCTCGGCTCCAGCGCCTTTTTCAGCAGGTATTTCCCTTCCTGTCCGGACACTTTGAGCGAAGACGGGAGAGTCGCCATCCACTCGACCAGTTCGTGATCCATCAGCGGCTCGCGAACCTCGAGCGAGTGCGCCATGCTGGCACGGTCAACCTTGGTATTGATGTCGCCTACCAGGTAAGTTTTCAGGTCGAGGTACTGGATCAGGGCCAGTGGGTCGTCGGTGTCCGCCTGCGCAGCGTGCTGGCGAAAGACCTCCTGCGCACTGTAACCAGCAATTTCACCGCGCAGGCGATCGCTGAACAGCTTCGTCCGCATCGGCCCGCGCAGGATCGACACGGAATGGAAATAGGCTTCGACGGAAGTTCGCGCCATGCCTTCGAAAGTGGTCTTGGCGCGGAAGACGCGTGGCGCCCAGTCGGCTTTCGGGTACACCCGGCCAAGCAGGCCGAAAAACCGTCGCCGTACGCTTTGCGGCAGGGCAGCGCGCAGGCGCTCTTCCATCAGGTGCATGCGGTAACGGCGATAGCCGCCGAAGGTCTCGTCGCCCCCATCGCCCGACAG